>JBBDXL010000076.1:0-5004 GCA_040902335.1 Burkholderiales bacterium | reverse complement strand
TCCACGATACGCCGGAGGCAGGCCGCCTCTTCGCGTCAAGCCATTCTGTCTAGGTTGCTGCTGGACGCGCAGTGCTGATATTCGAGTGGGACCTCGACAAGGCTCGAGAGAACGAGCAGAAACATGGCGTCAGCTTCCTTGAGGCATCGGAGGTCTTTGACGATGATCATTCCTCAACCGTCCAAGACCCCGACCACTCGGTCGACGAGGCCCGATACCTCATCTTTGGCGCTTCCAAGCAAGGCAAGCGCCTGGTTGTGTCCTATACTGAGCGCGGAGACCGGATACGCTTGATCTCCGCCCGACAGATGACTGCGCGGGAGCGAAGGGCCAATGAAGAGTGACAAAGACACACTGAGAGACGAATACCCCGAGAGTTTGATCAAGTCGGGGGTCCGCGGCAAGTACGCGAAGAGCTACCGCGATGGCACTAACGTGGTTTTGCTGGACCCCGATCTACACGAGCTCTTCCCGAACTCCGAAGCTGTCAACCGTGCTCTCCGTGACTACGTCGCGAAGAAGCGGACAGCAACCTGACCGGCCGGGGAGATAGGTAACAAAAACGTCGGGGGACATGGGTTACAGATTTTGCTGAGCGCATCGCCTACAACGAAGTCCCACCGCGCGTCGAGTATGTGGTTACGCCGTTTGGCACAAAATTCATCCGTATTCTGGATGAGCTAGAAAAGCTTCAGGGCGAGATAGCAAGTGAAATATAGCCAGGCGCTTGATCGCTGCGGCCATCGGTTCTAGGCGAATGCGGTGATAGGCTAGCGCGTCGTGAGCGCCACCCCGCCGGCCGTCCTCCCTTCCTCCGCCCAGCGCGTGCAGCAGGCGCTCGCCGCCGCCGGCACGCCGCACGCGGTGGTCGCGCTCACCGCGCAGCAGCTGCTCGCCGCGACCAGGGCGCAGGTCCTCGCGCTCGGAGTGCAATCGTAGGCCGATGTCGCCCGACGCCTGGCTCGCCTTCGCCCTCGCCTCGGCGATCCTGCTCGTCATCCCGGGGCCGACCATCCTCACGGTGATCAGCTACTCGATCGCGCACGGCCGCCGCGCGAACGCGCCGCTCGTCGCCGCGGTGGCGCTCGGCGACTCGACCGCCCTCGCCCTGTCGCTGCTCGGCCTGGGCGCGCTGCTCGCCGCTTCGGCATTCTGGTTCAGCGTCGTTAAGTGGGCGGGCGGCCTTTACCTTCTCTACCTCGGCTGGCGGATGCTGCGCGCGGGCGTCGCGCTGCCTGCGCCCGGCGGCGCGCCGGCGCCGGGCGCACGCGGGCGGCTGTTCGCCAACACGGCCCTCGTGACGGCGCTGAACCCGAAGGGCATCGTCTTCTTCGTCGCCTTCCTGCCGCAGTTCATCGACCCGCGGCAGGACGCGGCGCGCCAGCTGTGGATCCTCGCCATCACGTTCGTGCTGCTGGCGACGTTCAATGCGACGCTCTACGCCGTGTTCGCCGCGTCGGCGCGGCGCCTCCTCGCCTCGCCGCGTGCGCAGCGCGGCTTCAGCGTCGCCGGCGGCACGCTGCTCTCGGCCGCGGGCCTCTGGGCGCTGCTGGCGCGCGCCGGCGCAAGGGACTGAGCCCGGGCCACGAGCCGCGCCGCCGTGCTCAGGTACTTCCGCCCGACCGTCTACGCGCAGCTCGATCCCGACCGCCTCGCGGTGCGCGACGTGCGCACGGGGCGCAGCTACGCCGCGCGGCCGGTCGGCGCCGTGCTCACCGGCACGACAAGAAAGGTGGTGCGCGTAGGCGACGACGCGCTCACCGCCAGCGCCGGCCGCCCGCTCGAGATCGTCAACCCGTTCAAGCACCCGCGCATGCTGATCGCCGACGTCACCCTCGGCCAGCAGGTGCTGCGCGGGTTCCTGAAAAAGCTCTACGCCTCGAGCCTGGTGCCGCGCCTGCCGGTGCTGGTCCTGCACCCGCGCGTCGATCCCGAGGGCGGCTTCACCGAGATCGAAGTCCGCGCGCTGCACGAGCTCGGGCAGGGCGCGGGCGCTTCGCGCGTGCTGGTCTGGCACGGGCGCGAGCTGCTGCAGCGCGAGCTCCTCAGTTTGCAGCTCACCTCCGGCGGGAAGCTCCTCGAATGAGCAACCGCCTGCGCGCTGCGCTGCTCGCCGTGCTCCTCGCCGCTTCGGGCGGGATTGCGCAGCAGCACGAGCCCGCGAACGGCGCGCTGCTCGTCGCCAGGCCTGAGCTCGACGACCCCAACTTCGGCCGCAGCGTAGTGCTCGTCACGCAGGCGCGCGGCGGCCAGACGCTGGGCGTGATCCTCAACAAGCCGACGCCGGCGCGCCACGAGGGCCGGCCGCTGTGGTTCGGCGGCCCGGTGATGATCCGCGGCGTGGTCGCGCTGTTCGCCGCCGAGGCGCCGCCGCCGGCGGCGGCGTTCCACGTGCTGAAGAACGTCTACCTGAGCATGCACCCGCAAAATCTCGCCGCGCTGCTCGAGGCGCGCGGCGCGCGCTTTCGCCTGTACGCGGGCTTCTCGGCCTGGGTGCCGGGCCAGCTCGAGAGTGAAATCGGGCGCGACGCCTGGCACGTGCTGCCCGCGGACGAAGCGCTCCTGTTCCGCGAGGACATGAGCGGGCTGTGGGAGGAGCTGGTGACGAAGGCCGCAGGGCCGAAGACCTGAAAATTCGCGCTACAATGTTTTGGTGAAGACTTTGCAAATCTTCGCCGCGATGTTCTTGCTGCTGGCCGCCGCCGGGCTGCCGGTGGCGCAAGCGCAGGGTGATGAAGCGGTCTTCCTGGTCGCGCATCCCATGTTCCGCGACCTGGACTACCGCCAGACGGTGCTGCTCGCGGCGCCCGCACCCAACGGCGGCCACGTCGGCGTGATCATCAACCGCCCTACGCGGCGCTCGCTGGGGAGCCTGTTCCCCGAGCACGAGCCCTCCAAGAAAGTCCTCGATCCCGTGTACTACGGCGGTCCGTTCTCGCGCGGCGCGCTGGTGGCGCTGGTGAAGACCGAGGCGACACCCGGCACGGGCTCGGTGCAGCTGATGAAGAACCTCTACCTCGCCTTCCGCGCCAACATCATCGACTACGTCATCGAGGCGACGCCGAACGAGGCGCGCTACTACGTCGGCTACGTGGGCTGGCGCCCGGGCGAGTTGCGCCGCGAGATCGACCGCGGCCTGTGGAGCGTGCTCGACGCCGACCGCGACGTGATCTTCCGCAAGGACACCGAGGGCCTGTGGGAGGAGCTGCTGCAGCAGTCGCGGCGCATCCGCGCGCAGACCCCCTTCCCTCCGCCGGCAGCGCACAGCCCATCGACCTCGCCGACCTGACGCTCCTCGAGCAGGCGCAGCTCCTGCGCCGCGCGCAGTGCTCGAGCCGCGATATCGTCGATGCGCACCTTGCGCGCATCGACAGGCTCGACGGCAAGCTGCACGCCTTCGTCGAGGTGTACGCCGCCGAGGCGCGCGCGCTCGCCGACGGCGCCGATGCTGCGCGCAAGGCGCGCCTGCCTCTCGGCGCGCTGCACGGCCTGCCGATCGGGCTCAAGGACCTGTGCGACATCGCCGGGCGCATCGGCACCGTCGGCTCGAAGATGTGGGCGGCGCGCGTCGCCGAGAGCACCAGCGCCACCGTCGAGCGGCTGCTCGCCGCCGGCATGATCCCGCTCGGCAAGCTGCACATGGTCGAGTTCGCCTTCGGCGCCTGGGGCACCAATCAATTGATGGGCACGCCCTGGAATCCCTGGGACCTCGCGCGTCAGCGCGTGCCGGGCGGTTCCTCGAGCGGCACCGGCGTGGCGGTCGCCGCGGGCCTCGCGCCCGCCGGCATCGGCAGCGACACCGGCGGCTCGGTGCGCATCCCTTCGGCGTTCAACGGCCTCGTCGGCCTGAAGACCACCTTCGGCCGCATCAGCCTGCAGGGCACGGCCCTTCTCAGCTGGACGCTCGACACCATCGGTCCGCTCGCCCGCTCCGTGGACGACTGCATGGAGATCCTGCGCGTGCTCGCCGACGACGGCGCGCCGGACCTGCCGGCGGCGCTCGCCGCCGGCGGGCTCGAGCAGGTACGCATCGCGCTCCCCGACCGCGCGCAGCTCCCGCCCTTCATGCACCCGGCGGTGCTCGCGGCGTGGACCGACGCCGCGCAGCGTCTGGAGAAGCTCGGCGCGCAGATCGTGCCGGTGCGCCTGCCCGAGTGGTATTTCGAGCTCGCGCGCCAGGTCGGCATGATCATCGCCTCCGAAGCCTACGACCTGCACCGCGCGCACATCGAGGACCGCGGCCAGGCGATCAACGACGCGGTGCGCGAGCGCATCCTGGGCGCGGCCAAGCTCGCGCCGGGCGAATACGCCGGCATGCTGCGCACGATGGCCGAGCGCCGGCGCTCGTTCCAGGCGTGGCTCGGCGATTTCGACGCGCTGCTCCTGCCGACGGTCGCCGTACCCGCGCTGCCGCTCAACGAGATCGAGGAACAGGGGCCGATCCCGGCGTTTCTCACGCGTGCGGTGAACTACCTCGGGCTATGCTCGCTCGCGATGCCGGCCGGGCTGCACGAAGGATTGCCGCTCAGCGTGCAGATCATCGGCAGCCCGTTCGCGGAGCGCACGATCCTCGAGATCGGCAAGGCCTACCAGGAGGACACGGGCCACCACAGGCTGCGGCCCGCGCTCGGCTAAGCCGCCGCGCGCGCCTGCGCCTTCTCGAACGTCATGCGCCCGCCGCGCCAGTCGGCGCGGATCGTGTCCTTGGGCGCGAAGCGCCCCTCCAGGATCGCCTTGGCGAGCGGATTCTCGAGCTCGGACTGGATCGCGCGCTTCAGCGGCCGCGCGCCGTAAACCGGGTCGAAGCCCACCTTGGCGAGCTCCGCCACCGCCGCGTCCGAGACCTCGAGCCCGTATTCGAGCTTCGCCAAGCGCGCCTTCAGCACGCCGAGCTGGATGCCGGCGATCGACTTGATGTGCTCCTCGGCGAGGGCGTGGAACACCACCATCTCGTCGATGCGGTTGACGAACTCGGGCCGGAACTGGTTCTTCACCTCGGCCATC
>JBBDXL010000075.1:0-32722 GCA_040902335.1 Burkholderiales bacterium | reverse complement strand
GTGGGGCTGAAGCCGGGAAGGCTACTCCCAACCTCCTGATTCCTCAATCGTGTCAACCGATTCGGTCGCCTGTACGTTTATACAGTATAGGCCCCGGCCAAGGGAGGGAGCATGGCGCAACCCAAACTGCTCGAGCAATACCGAGAGCGCATGCGGGTGAAGCACTACAGCCTGCGCACGGAGGACGCGTACCTGCACTGGGCGCGCCGCTTCATCTGCTTCCACGGCAAGCGCCACCCGCGGGAGATGGGCGGGCCCGAGGTCGAGGCGTTCCTGTCGCACCTCGCGATCGAGGGGCGGGTGGCGGCCTCGACGCAGAACCAGGCGCTGGCGGCGCTGCTGTTCCTGTATCGGGAAGTTCTGGAAAAGGAGCTGCCGTGGATGGAAGGGATGGTGCGTGCAAAGCGCCCAGCGCGTGTCCCGGTCGTGCTCACGCAAACGGAGGTTCGCGCGCTGCTAGCGCATCTTGACGGAACGCGTTGGCTTGCCACGAGTCTTCTCTACGCGACCGGGATGCGGCTGCTCGAAGGGCTGCGGCTGCGCGTCAAGGACGTGGACTTCGAGCGGCGCGAGATCACGGTGCGCGACGGCAAGGGCGGGCGCGACCGGCGCACGATGCTCCCGGAGCGCCTGATCGAGCCGCTGCGCTCGCACCTGGAGCGCGTGAAGGTACTTGCACGAGCGCGACCTCACCGAGGGCTTCGGGGACGTGTACCTGCCATTCGCGCTGGCGCGCAAGTACCCGCGTGCGGGTCGCCGCTGGCCCTGGCAGTACATATTCCCCTCCGGCGGCCGCTCGGCCGATCCGCTCGGCGGCGTCATTCGCCGCCATCACCTGGACGAGAAGGTCGTGCAGCGCGCCGTATCGGAGGCCGCACGGAAGGCTGGCATCGCGAAACCCGTGTCGCCGCATATCCTGCGGCACAGTTTCGCCACGCATCTGCTGGAGAGCGGCTATGACATCCGCACCGTCCAGGAGCTTCTCGGCCACAAGGATGTCTCGACCACGATGATCTACACGCACGTCCTCAACAAGGGCGGCCGCGGCGTCACCAGCCCGCTCGATCGCATTGAGGGCGCGCAGGAGGCGCACCGCTCATGAGCGAATCTCCTGCGGCGATCTCCCGGAGCCCTACCCCACCCCCGCTTCTTCCGCTTGCTTGTCCGCGTGGTACGAGCTCCGCACCATCGCGCCGATCGCCGCATGCCGGAAGCCCATCGCCTCGGCCTCGCGCTCGAACATCGCAAACACATCCGGATGTACGTAACGCTCTACGGACAGATGATGTGGCGAAGGTTGCAGATACTGCCCAATGGTGAGCATCTCCACGTCGTGCGCGCGCAGGTCGCGCATGACCTGGAGGATTTCTTCGTCAGTCTCCCCAAGCCCCACCATTAATCCCGACTTGGTGGGCACCGAAGGCACGGCTTTCTTGAACTCCTGAAGAAGCTGCAACGAATGCCGGTAGTCTCCGCCCGGGCGCGCCTGCCTATACAGCCGCGGCACGGTCTCAAGGTTGTGATTCATCACGTCGGGCGGTGCCGAAAGCAGGATCGCAAGCGCCCGATCCATCCGCCCGCGGAAATCGGGCACCAGCACTTCGATGGTCGTCGCGGGAGACTTCTCGCGCACCGCCCGTATGCAATCGACGAAGTGCTGCGCGCCGCCGTCCTTCAAATCATCCCGGTCCACGCTCGTGATGACCACGTACTTCAGCTTCAGCCGCGCGATGGTGTCGGCGAGGTGCGCCGGCTCCTCCGCATCCGGCCCCAGCGGCCGCCCGTGCGCGACGTCGCAGAACGGGCAGCGCCGCGTGCAGATGTCGCCGAGGATCATGAAGGTGGCGGTGCCCTTGCCGAAGCACTCGCCGATGTTCGGGCACGAGGCCTCCTCGCATACCGTATGCAGCTTCTGCTCGCGCAGGATCTGCTTGATCTCGGCGAAGCGCGAGCCAAGCCCCGGCGCCCTGACGCGAATCCACGCCGGCTTCGGCAACGCCGGCTTCGGCACGATCCTCACCGGAATGCGCGCCGTCTTCGCCTGGCCCTTCTCCTTCACTCCGGCTTCACGCATGTTCGAGCCTGTGCACCATCAGCCGCGCGAGTCGGATGCCGACTTCTTTCGCCGTCCCCATGACGCCGAAGTCGCGCGCCTGCACTACGCTCAGGCCCGGATAGCCGCAGGGGTCGATGGCCTGGAACGGCGCGAGGTCCATGTCGACGTTCAGCGCAAGGCCATGCCAGGCGCGCCCGCGCGTGACGCGGATGCCGAGCGAGGCGATCTTCGCGCCGCCTACGTACACCCCCGGCGCGCCGGGCTTGCGCTCCGCCTGCACCTCGTGGCGCACGAGAAAATTGATCACGCACTGCTCGAGCAGGTGCACGAAAGCCTTCACCTTGATGCCGCGCCGCTGCAGATCGACCAGGGTATACACGATCGCCTGCCCCGGCCCGTGGTAGGTGACCTCGCCGCCGCGCTCGGACTGCACCACCGGGATGCCGTTCGCCTGCTTCGGCCCGAACGCCGGGTCCGCGCCCTGCCCGAGCGTGTACACCGGCGGGTGCTCCACCACCCAGAGCTCGTCGGGCGTGTCGGCGTCGCGCTGCAATGTGAACTCGCGCATGCGCGCCGCCACCGCCGCGTAGTCGGCGAGGCCGAGGCTCTTCAGGCGGGGCGCGAGCGCGGCTTCCATCTACAGCACCATGACCACCGACGGATGGTCGCAGAGGTCCTTGTACAGCTCGTCGAGCTGCTCGCGCGAGGTGGCGCGGATGGTGCAGGTGACGCTGAGATAGGTCCCCTGGCGGCTCGGGCGCAGTTCCATGGTGGCGGGGTCGAAGTCCGGCGCGTGCTTCTTGACGATGCCGAGGACCGTGGCGGCGAAGCGCTTTTCCTTGCGGCCCATGACCTTGATGGGGAAGTCGGTGGGATACGAAAGCAGCGTTTCTTCGTTGCGAATCGGCATCAGGCCGAGACGGCCTCCTTCCGCATCACGCGCCGCTTGAATTCCTGGTAGCCCTCCCAGGCGCGCCGGAACAGCAACCCCGGCCTGCCGTCGCCCACCGGCTTGCCGTCGAGCTCGACGACCGCCAGGATCTCCTTGGAGGAGGACGTGACCCAGAGCTCGTCCGCGGCGCGCACCTCGGCCTCGCGGATGTCGCGGAACTCCAGCGGCACGCCGAGCTGCTGCGCGATCTCCACCACCACGTCGTAGGTGATGCCGGGCAGGATGAGGTTCGACTTGGGCGGCGAGAGCAGGAGCCCGTTCTTCGCCACGAACACGTTGGAGGCCGAGGCCTCGGTCAGGACGCCGCCGCGAAACAGAATCGTCTCCGCCGCGCCCGCGTCTGCCGACTGCTGGCGCAGCAGCACGTTGCCGATGAGCGAAATCGACTTGATGTCGCACCGCAGCCACCGGTTGTCCGACGCGCTTACCGCCGCCACACCGTTCTCGACGAGTTCCCTGGGCGGCTTCACCAGGGGATTCGACATCGCGAATACCGTGGGCTCGACGCCCGCCGGAAACGCATGGTCGCGCTTGGCCACGCCGCGCGTCACCTGCAGGTATACGCCCTGGTCCTCCCACGGCTGCTGCGCAACGAGCTCCCTGATCACCGAGCGCCACCTGTCGCGCGCGTAGGGGTTCGCGATGCGCACCGCGGCGAGGCTGCGTTCCAGCCGCGCCAGGTGCTCGTCCATGCGGAACGGCGCGCGCGAGTACACCGGGATCAGCTCGTACACGCCGTCGCCGAAGATGAAGCCGCGGTCGAGCACCGGCACCGTCGCCTGCTCGAGCGGCAGGAACCTGCCGTTGAGAAAGACCATTGTTGCGCCCCGCTACTTGAGCCAGAGCCTCAGTGTATCCCAGGCGCGGCCGAGGATTCCCGCCTGGGGAACGCTTTCCAGCGCCACCACCGGATATTCGCCGAGCGGCCGGCCGTCGAGCGCCACGCGCAGCACGCCCACCTTGTCGCCCTTGGCCACCGGCGCCAGCACCGGCGGGTGCGTGAGCAGCTCGGCGGCGAGCAGCTTCGCCTCGCCCTTGGGCACCGTCACCACCAGGCCGCGCTCGAAGCCGGCGCGCACGGCTTCGTCCGCGCCCTTCCACACGTAAATGGCCTTCACCGCCTGCCCGGGCTCGTACAGGCGCACGCCGTCAAAGAACAGGTAGCCCCAGTTGAGCAGCTTCTGCGATTCGCGCGCGCGCGCGGCGTCCGAGTCCGCCCCCAGCAGCACCGTCAGCAGGCGCCGCCCGCCGCGCTCGGAAGAAGCGATGAGGCAGTAGCCCGCAGCCTCGGTGAAGCCGGTCTTCACCCCGTCCACGCTCGGGTCGAGCCACAGCAGCCGGTTGCGGTTCATCTGCGTGATGTCGTTGTGGCGGAACTCCCTCATCGTGTAGTAGCGCGCGTACTCCTGCGGAAAATCGCGGATCAGCGCCGCCGCGAGCAGCGCCAGGTCGCGCGCCGTCGAATAGTGCTGCGCGTGCGGCAGGCCGGTGGCGTTGGCGAAGCGCGTGTCGTGCATGCCGAGGCGCGCCGCCTCGCGGTTCATCTGCTCGGCGAACAGCGCCTCCGACCCGGCCAGCACCTCGGCGAGCGCGATGCAGGCGTCGTTGCCCGACTGCACCACCATGCCGAGGAGCAGCGTCTCGACGCTCACGCTGCTACCCTCCTCGAGAAAGGTGCGCGAACCGGGCGCCTGCCGCGCATGCGCCGAAACCTGCACCTGCTGAGTCGGCGCGAGCCGGCCGTCGCGCATCGCGGCAAACACCAGGTACGCGGTCATCAGCTTGGTGAGCGAGGCCGGCTCGACGCGCTCGCCGGCCTTGTGCTGCGCCAGGACCTGGCCGCTGGTCAGGTCCGAGACGTGGAAGGCGTGCGCCGCGACCGCCGGCGGCTGCGGCGCCTGCGCCTGCGCGCCGAAAGCGGCCAATGGGAATGTCCATGCGATCACGATTGCGCGCACGGCGGAGCTACCTTTGCAGGGCAAGCGGCGTGCCGCCCGGAACGATCTGCTCGACCAGCACGCGCGCGCTGCCCGCCGCCACGTAGCGGAGCTTGTAAGCCGCGGCGTAGGACAGGTCGATGATGCGGCTGGAGTGGAACGGGCCGCGGTCGTTCACGCGCACGATCACCGTGCGGCCGTTGGCGAGATTGGTGACGCGCGCAAAGCTCGGGATGGGCAGGATCGGGTGCGCCGCGCTCATCTTGTACATGTCGTAGGTCTCGCCGCTCGAGGTCGGCTTGCCGTGGAAGCGCTTGCCGTACCAGGTGGCGAGGCCGCGCTGCTGGAACGGGCCGACGCGCGTGAGCGGCACGTAGCGCTTGCCCAGCGCCTCGTAGGGCCGGTTGGCCCAGCGGTGCAGCGGCTCGCGCCGCGGCAGCGCATCGGGGATGGACGCCAGATCGGGCACGCGGGCGCCGGGCCCGTCGTCCTTGTAATAGCCGCCGGGGCGCTCGGGCGTCGAGCCGCAGCCGGCGAGCACGGCGGCCAACAACACGAGGCGCCTCATGCCTCGTACACCACGCTGCCCGCGACGATGGTGGCGCGCACCCGCCCGGCGAGCTCGAGGCCGAGGAACGGCGTGTTCTTGCCCTGGCTCTTCAGCGCCTGCGCGCTGACCCGGAACGGCGCCTGCGGATCGAACAGCACCAGGTCGGCGGGCGCGCCCGGCGCGATGCGCCCGGCGTCGACGCCGAGAATGCGCGCCGGCGCGATGGTCACGCGCGCCAGGGTTTGCGCCAGGTTGAGCTTCGCCTGCACTCCCCACTTGAGCGCGAGCGGCAGCAAGAGTTCCAGCCCGGTCGCGCCCGGCTCGGCCTCGGCGAAGGGCAGGTGCTTGCGATCCTCGTCCACCGGCGTGTGATCCGAGACGATGCAATCGATGGTGCCGTCGGCGAGGCCGGCGACGAGCGCATCGCGGTCGCGCGGACTCCTCAGCGGCGGCTCGAGCCGGCACTGCGCGTCGAAGTAGCCGAGGTCCCTGTCCGAAAGATGCACGTGGTGCACGCCCACGTCGCAGGTGAGCGGCAGGCCGTCGTGCCGCGCGCGCCTGAGCATGGCGACGCCGGCCGCGCTCGAGATGCGGCACACGTGCGCGCGCGCGCCCGTGGCTCGCACCAGCTCGAGGAGCGTCGCCAGCGCCACGGTCTCGGCGAAGGCCGGGATGCCGGCGAGCCCGAGACGCGTGGCCACTTCGCCGTCGTGCGCCACGCCGCCCTTGGCGAGCCACAGGTCCTCGGCGCGCAGCCACACCGGGAAGCCGAAGGTCGCCGCGTACTGCAGCGCCCGCCACAGCACCTGCGTGTCGGCGATCGCGGCATCGGCCTGCGAGAACGCGACGCAGCCGGCTTCGGCAAGCTCGGCCATCTCGGTGAGCTGCCGGCCTTCGAGCTTCACGGTGAGCGCGCCCACTGGGTAGACGCGCGCGCGGCTGAGCGCCCGCGCGCGCCGGCGCAGCATGTCCACGAGTCCCGGCTCGTCGAGCGGCGGATCGGTGTCGGGCGGGCAGGCGAGGCTGGTCACGCCGCCCGCCACCGCGGCGTCCATTTCGGATTCGAGCGTCGCCTTGTACTCGTAGCCCGGCTCGCGCAGCCGCGCCGCGAGGTCGATGAGGCCGGGCGCGACCACCAGGCCCTGGGCGTCGATCACCCGCTCGGGCTTGCCGGAAAGCGACTCCACGATGCGCCCGTCGGCGATCGCCACATCGCCCGCGGCGTCGCGCCCGCTCGCCGGGTCGATCACCCGCCCCCCCTTCACCAGCAGCTTCATCCGCCTCCCACCACCATGGACATCACCGCCATCCGCACCGCGATGCCGAAAGTCACCTGCGGCAGGATCACCGAGTGCGGGCCGTCGGCGACGTTGGAATCGATCTCCACGCCACGGTTCATCGGCCCGGGATGCATGACGATGGCATCGGGCCGCGCGAGCGCGAGCTTCTCCGCGGTGAGGCCGTAGTGCTTGTTGAACTCCTGCGCGCTGGGCAGCAACGCGCCGCTCATGCGCTCGTTCTGCAGCCGCAGCATGACCACCACGTCGGCGTCCTTGAGGCCCTCCTTCATCGAGTGGCATACGCGCACGCCGAGCGCCGCGGCGCCCGCGGGGATCAGCGTCTGCGGGCCGATGACGCGCACTTCGGGCGCGCCGAGCGTCGTCAGGCCGTGGATCAGGGAGCGCGCAACGCGCGAATGCAGCACGTCGCCGACGATCGCCACCGTGAGCTGCGAGAAGTTCTTCTTGTAGTGGCGGATCGTGTACAGATCCAGCAGCCCCTGCGTCGGGTGCGCGTGGCGGCCGTCGCCCGCGTTGATCACGTGCTCGTGCGGTTTCACGTGCCGCGCGATGAGATAGGGCGCGCCGGAAGAGCCGTGACGCACGATGAAGATGTCGGCCTGCATGGCCGAGAGGTTGGCCACCGTGTCGAGCAGCGACTCGCCCTTGGCAGTCGAGCTCACGGCGACGTTCAGGTTGATGACGTCGGCCGAGAGGCGCTTGGCGGCGATCTCGAAGGTGGTGCGCGTGCGCGTCGAGCCCTCGAAGAACAGGTTGAACACGCTCTTGCCGCGCAGCAGCGGCACCTTCTTGATGTCGCGCTCGGTGACGCCGGCGAAGGACTCCGCGGTGTCGAGGATCTGGACGAGGAGCGCGCGCGGCAGCCCCTCGATGGAGAGCAGGTGCTGCAGCTCGCCGTTGGCGTTCAGCTGCGGGTTACGCGGCACGCTCGAGCTCCAGGAAGAGCCTGCCCTGGTCGCTGCGCTTCAGGCGCAGACGCTGCCCGGCGGGCACCGCGACGCGCGCGCCCGCGTGCTGCGCGCAGATCGGCAGCTGCCGGCCGTCGCGCTCGGCGAGCACGACCAGCGCGATGGAGGCCGGCCGCCCATAGTCGAACAGCTCGTTGACCGCCGCGCGCACCGTGCGCCCGGTATAGAGCACGTCGTCCACCAGCAGCAGGTCCTTGCCGGCGACGTCGAACGGGATCTTCGAGCGCTTGGGATCGCGCGCCAGACCCTTGCGGTCGTAATCGTCGCGGTAGAACGCGATGTCGAGCAGCCCCAGGGGCTCCGCCAGGCCGAGCGCCGCGTGCAGGCGCGCCGCCACCCAGGCACCGCCGGTGTGGATGCCGACCATGGCGCTCGCCGGGCCGATGCGCGCGCGCAGCTCGAGCGCGAGCTGCGCGCAGAGCGCCTCGGCGTCAGGCAGCGCGGCCATGGAAATACTGCTCGAGGATCAGCTGTGCGGCCACCGAGTCCACGGGCTTGCTCTTCGCGCCGCGCAGCCGGCTCTCGGCTTCCACCGAGGTATAGCTTTCGTCCACGGTTTCCACCGGCAGGCGAAAGCGCCCCGCGAGCTGGCGCGCGAAGCGCCGCACGCGCTTGGCGAGCACGTGCTCGCCGCGCGCGGCGACCGGCAGGCCGACCACCAGGGCATCGGGGCGCCACTCCCGCACCAGCTTCTCGATCGCGGCGAAGCCGGGCGCAGCGATGCCGGGCAGCGGGTGCGCGGTGCCGAGCTCCGCCTCCCCTACCGCAACGCCAATACGCTTGATGCCGAAATCGAAGGCGAGGACGGTGCGCGCCTCAGGCATGTCCCGCCGAGTCTGCCAGGCGCGCGTAGTCCACGCCGAGCAGTTCCATCGCCGCCGGCAGCCGCTCTTCCGAAGGCAGGTCGAAGATGATGGCGTCCTTGGCTTCGACCGTGAGCCAGGCGTTCTGCGAGATTTCATGCTCGAGCTGTCCCGCCGACCAGCCGGCATAGCCGAGCGTCACGATGAGCTTCTCCGGCCCCTCGCCACGGCCGACGGCTTCCAGGATGTCTTTCGAGGTGGTGAGGCCGATGGCGTCGCGCACCTTGAGGGTCGACTGCCAGTTGCCGGCCGGCTCGTGCAGCACGAAGCCGCGGTCGGTCTGCACCGGACCGCCGAAGTAGATCGGCGCGTCGGACAGGGTCTTCTCGCGCAGCGTGAGCGACAGGCGCTCGAACAGCGCCTGCAGCGTCATATCGATGGGGCGGTTCACGACCACGCCGAGCGCGCCCTGCTCGTTGTGCTCGCAGACGTAGGTCAGGGACTTCGCAAAGTACGGATCGGCCATGCTGGGCATGGCGATCAGGAAGTGATGCGTGAGATTGATAGAGGACACGCTCGGGCTCATTCTACCGTATGCCCTTCGACCCCGCTCTAGTAGCGCAAGTTCTCCAGCGCTTCCCGCAGCTCGCGCAGCAGGCCCGCCACCTCCTCCACCGCGGCCGCGGCCCGCGTCGCGGCCGCGGCGGCCTGCTCGGCGCCGGCGAGCATCTCGCGCACGCCTCCGGCAATGGCGCTCGCCGCCGCGCCCTGCGACTTCGCGGTCCGCGATACGCGCCCGATGCCCTCGGCGAGCGCGCGCAGCGTCTCGCCGAGCTCCGCGAGCGTGCGCCCCGACGCGCTCGCGCCGAGCGCCTCGGCCTGCGCCGCGACCTGGTTCAACTGGTTCGCTGTCCGCGCCATCTCCGGCGAAGCGCCGCGCACCTTGTCCACGGTAGCTGCCGCCACGCGCACGCGCCGTCCCATGTCGCCGACCACCGCGAGCGCCGCCTGCACCGCCTGGCGTCCCTGCAGCGCCGCGGCGAGCGCGGCCTGCGCCAGCTCGGCGGACTGGTCGGAGCGCGCCGAGAGGTCGGTGACCGCGCGCGCCATGCCGAGCGCGCGCGCGCTCGCGCCCTTGATGCGCGCGGCTTGCAGCCGTGCCGATTCCAGGAGTCCGTCCGCGGCCGATTGCGCCGAGCCGGCGGCGCCGCCGACGCGCTCCGCGGCGTGCGCGATGCGCGCCACCAGGGCGCGCAGACCGTCCAGGGCGTCGTTCAGCGCCGCTGCCGCCGGGTAGGTGATCTCGCTGCCCACCGTGGCGCGCGCCGTGAGATCGCCCGTCGAGAGCGCTTCCAGGTCGCGGCGCAGCTGCTCGACCGCTTCGAGGTCGCGCTCGTGGTGGCGGCGCATGACCGCGAGGCGACGCGCTGCCGCCTCGCGACCGCGGCGCTCGTCGACCACGTAGAACAGCGCGAGCAGCAGCAGCGCCGCAACCAGCGCCAGCGCGGTGGCGGCCAGCCCCGCTTCGTTGACGGCGCGCGAAGGCGCAGCGCGATAGGCGGCGACCACGCGGTCTACCGCCCCGAGCAGCCGCTCCGAGTCGGCGTGCATGGCGAAGGCGGCATCCTTCGCCCCCGCGAGGCGCTCGCGCGTGCCGAGCACCGCAACCACCGCGTCCTGCACCGGAGCGAAGGCCGCAGCCAGCGCCTCGAGCGCGGCGACCTGCGCCTGGTCGCGCGCGCCGGCGCGCAGCCGCGCGAGCGTGCCGCGGAATTCGTTCACGTCCTTGCCCATCAGGAACTCGATCTCGGGCTCGACGCGCTCGGCGGCGACCAGATGCTGCGCCCCGCGCGCCAGGCGCTGGGTCAGCATCACCAGGCGGCTCGCCGCGGCCACCTCCGCCGGCAGCGCGCCCTGCGCGAGCTTCAGGTTCTGCACGCGCTCGGCGCGCTCCAGCAGCTGCGGGTTGGCGCGCTCCAGGCGCGCGGCGGCGAGCGCGAGCGCCACCAGCAGCTTTTGGTCCCGGAGCAGCAGCGTCGCGTTCTTCTCGGTGCGCGCCCAGTCCGCGCGCAGGTCTTCGAGCGCGCGCGGCGCGCGCGCGGCGCGCGCGAGGCGAGCGAGCGCGGCGGCGAAGCCGTCGCGGCTCGCCTGGATCTGCGGAAAGGCGTCGGCGTCGCCGTGCAGCCCGCGCAATGCCGCTTTCGCCAGCCGCTGCGAGAGCATGCGCATCTCCGCCGCCGCGGCCAGGTGCCCTTCGCCGAAATGCGCTTCGCGGTACTCCGACCACGCGAGCCACAGCGCGCCGGCGAACAGCATGACCAGCAGCGCGGCGAGCAGCGCGAGCTGGCGCCGCAGCGGCAGCAGCGCGACGCCGCGCAGCGCGCCGGCGCGCAGTGCCGCGACGCGCGCGCGCAGCGGCTTCAGGTCCAAGCGCGCCGGCGCGCGCTCAGATTTCGACCATCTCGAAATCTTCCTTGCGCGCGCCGCATTCCGGGCAGGTCCAGTTGATGGGCACGTCCTCCCAGCGCGTGCCCGGCGCGATGCCCTCGTCCGGCGCGCCGGCCGCTTCGTCGTAAACGTAGCCGCAGATGAGGCACATCCAGGTCTGGTACTGCACTTGCTTCTCGGTCATCGGGCGGCGGCGCCGTGTGAGTTAGAATCGTGCGGCATCTTAGCGTAATTCGCGCCGCGGCCACGCCGCGCTCCCCATGCTTGCTGCCCCTCCGAACGTCCTCGCCATCGCCGCCTCCGATCCGTCGGGCGGCGCCGGCCTGCAAGCCGACATCCTCACGCTCGCGAGCCTTGGCTGCCACCCGCTTTCGGTGCTCACCGCGTACACGGTGCAGGACACGCGCGGCGTCGCGGCGCTGCACAGCGTGAGCGCCGCGGATCTCGTTGCGCAGGCGCGCTGCGTGCTCGCCGACGCGCCCGCGCTCGCCATCAAGATCGGCGTCGTCGGCAGCGCCGCCAACGCTCAGGCGATTGCGGAGCTGCTCGCCGAGCACCCGCAGGTGCCCGTGGTGCTCGATCCGGTGCTCGCTTCGGCGCGCGGCGACGCGCTCGGGGACGAAGCGACGCAGCGCGCGCTGCGCGAGCTGCTCCTGCCGCGCGCGACGGTCGCGACACCGAACAGCATGGAGGCGCGCACGCTCGGCGGCGCCGCGGCCATGATCGCGCTCGGCTGCAAGTATGTGCTGGTGACCGGCACGCACGAGCCCGGCGACGACGTGGTGAACGTGCTGCACGGCGCGGCGGGCGTGATGCGCGAGGACCGCTGGCCGCGGCTGCGCGGGAACTACCACGGCTCGGGCTGCACGCTCGCGTCGGCCATCGCCGCGCGCCTCGCGCACGGCGACGAGGTGCCGGAAGCGGTGCGGCGCGCGCAGGACTACACCTGGTGCGCGCTCGAGCGCGGCTACCGCCCGGGCGCGGGACAGCATGTGCCCGACCGGCTGCACGCGCGATGAGGCGCCTGCGCGGGCTGTACGCCATCACGCCGCCGGAGCTGTCGCGGGTCGAGGACGCGCTCGCCTCCGGCGCGCTGTGCGCGCTGCAGTATCGCGCCAAGCACGCGCCGCCCGCCGCACGCCTGCGCGAGGCGCAACGGCTGCTCGAGCGATGCCGCGCGCACCGCGTGCCCTTCATCGTCAACGACGACGTCGAGCTTGCGCTCGCGGTGCGGGCGGACGGCGTGCATCTCGGGCGCGAAGACGGCGACCTGGTCGCCGCGCGCGCGCGGCTGCCGGGAAGGCTGCTCGGTGCCTCGTGCTACGACCGGCCGGAACTCGCCCGCCGCGCGATCGCTGCGGGCGCGGATTACGTCGCGTTCGGCTCGGTCTTTCCTTCCCCCACCAAGCCCGCCGCCGACCGCGCCCCGCTCGGGCTCTTTGCGCTCGAGCTCGGCGTGCCGAAGGTGGCGATCGGCGGCATTACCCTCGAGAATGCGCCGCAGGTGCTGGCGGCGGGCGCCGACTGCGTGGCCGTGATCACCGATCTGTTCGATGCGCCGGACGTCGCCGCACGCGCCCGCGCTTACGGGAGGCTGTTCCAGCATGAAGCTGCATAACGAAGCGCTTTTCACGCGCGCGCAGGCGCGCATTCCCGCCGGCGTCAATTCGCCGGTGCGCGCGTTTCGCGCGGTGGGCGGCACGCCGCCGTTCTTCGAGCGCGCGAGCGGCGCGCACCTCTGGGACGTCGAAGGCAAGCGCTACATCGACTACGTAGGCTCGTGGGGGCCGATGGTCGCAGGGCACACGCATCCGCGCGTAGTGGAAGCGGTGCAGGCCGCGGCCTCGCGCGCGCTCTCTTTCGGCGCGCCCACCGCCGCCGAGGTGGAGATGGCGGAGCTCCTGTGCCGCCTCGTGCCCGCGCTCGAGCTGGTGCGGCTCGTGTCCTCGGGCACCGAAGCGACGATGACCGCGATCCGTCTGGCGCGCGGCTTCACCGGGAGAAGCCTGATCGTCAAGTTCGAGGGCTGCTACCACGGGCACGCCGACGCGCTGCTCGTCAAGGCGGGCTCGGGCGCGCTCACTTTCGGCCATCCGAGCTCGGCCGGGGTGCCGGCCGAGACCGCGGCGCACACCCTGGTGCTCGACTACAACGACGCAGCGCAGGTGCAGGCGCTGTTCGAGCGGCAAGGCGCGCAGATCGCCGGCGTCATCGTCGAGCCGGTGGCGGGCAACATGAACCTCGTCCTGCCCGCGCCCGGCTTTCTCGAGACGCTGCGCGAGCAGTGCACGCGGCACGGCGCGGTGCTCATCTTTGACGAGGTGATGACGGGTTTCCGCGTGGCGACGGGCGGCGCGCAGGCGCGCTACGGCATCCGCCCCGACCTGACCACGCTCGGCAAGGTGATCGGCGGCGGGCTGCCGGTAGCGGCCGTCGGCGGGCGCCGGGACATCATGGAGAAAATCGCACCGCTCGGCCCGGTGTACCAGGCCGGCACGCTCTCGGGCAACCCGGTGGCGGTGGCCGCGGGACTGGCGACGCTCGAGCTCGTCGACACGCCCGGCTTTCAGTCGCGCATCGAGGCGACCACGCGCACCCTCGTCGAGGGTCTCGCCGCCGCCGCGAAGCGCGCCGGCGTCACCTTCTCGTCGCAAGCCATCGGCAGCATGTTCGGCCTGTACTTCCGCGACGCGCCGCCGACCCGCTTTGCGGAGGTCATGCAGTGCGACGCGCAGCGCTTCAAGCGCTTCTTCCAGTCGATGCTCGCACAGGGCATCTATCTCGCCCCCTCGGCGTACGAGGCGGGATTCGTGTCGTCGGCGCACGACGCCGATGACATCGAACAGACGCTCGCTGCCGCGAAAGAAGCGTTCCGGCACGCTGCCTGACGCACGGCGCGAACTTTGCGGGAGACAATGCGCCATGCGCATCGTCACGCGGGAATTGCCCAGGCTGGAACGTGCGAAGTTCGCGACGCACCTGCGCGCGCTCGACAGCGGGGACCGGCGGCTGCGCTTCGGCCTCGCCCTCCCTGACGCGGCCATCGACGAGTACGCGGCGCGCATCGATTTCGGCCGCGACGCGGTGTTCGGCGTGTTCGACGACGCGCTGCACCTCATCGGCGCCGCGCACCTGGCGCGCGCCGACGCGCACGCCGAGCTCGGCGTCTCGGTCCTGCCCGGGCACCGCGGCCGCGGCATCGGCGCGGCGCTCCTCGCGCGCGCGCACGGCCACGCGCGCAACTGGGGCATCGGCGCGCTGTTCATGCACTGCCTGACCGAGAACGGCGCCATGATGCACCTGGCGCGAAAACAGGACATGCGCATCGTCGCCGAGAGCGGCGAAGCCGACGCGCGGCTCGAGCTGCCGCCCGCGAGCCCGGCGAGCATCGCGCAGGCATTGTTCGATGAGCGCGTGGGGCTGTTCGATTACGCGCTCAAGTCGCAGTTCGACACGGCGCGGCGCCTGATCCTCGCGGGCGCGCTCACGGTACCGCCCCGGCGTCTCTAGGCGCTCAGGGGATCTGCGCGTACTCCATGCGGCGGCGGATGGTGGCGATGCGGCCATCCAGATACGGCGTGCGCGCGCCGCGCGCATAGCGCCGCGGGCTGGGCAGGATGGCGGCGAGCCAGGCGGCTTGCGTGGCGTCCAGCTGCGCGGCGCTGACGCCGAAGTGGTGGCGCGCGGCGGCCTCGGCGCCGAACACCCCGTCGCCCCATTCGGCGAAGTTGAGGTAGAGCTCCAGGATCCGGCGCTTCTCCATGGCGTGCTCGAGCATCGCGGTGAGCACCGCCTCCTGGCCCTTGCGCAGCCACGAGCGCTCGCCGGACAGGAACAGGTTCTTCGCCAGCTGCTGGCTGATGGTGGAGCCGCCGGCCACCACCCTGCCCCGGCGCTCGTTCTTCTCCAGCGCCTTCTGGATCGCTTCCCAGTCGAAGCCCTCGTGGTCGAGGAACTTCTCGTCTTCGGCGGCGACCACCGCGCGTTTCAGGGGATCGGCGATGCGCGCGTAGGGGACCCACTGGTGGCGCAGGCGCGCGCGCGGATTGGCCTCGCGCAGCTCGTCGAGCCGGCGCTGCATGAAAGCGGTGCCGTCGGGCGCGTGCCGCGCCCACCACAGAATCTGCGCGTAGTACCAGGCGTGCACCATCGGCATCACGGCGACGAGCGCGACCAGCACGAAAACGGCGATGCGCCAGGCGCGGCGCAGCTTGCGCAGCATCGCCCTAGGCCGCGCGCAGCGCGGCCAGCACCGGCCGCGTCGCCGGCCGCAGCCCGCGCCACACGAGGAAGGACTCGGCCGCCTGCTCCACCAGCATGCCCAGGCCGTCGCTCGTCGCCGCGCCCGCCGCGCGCGCCATGGCGAGGAACTCGGTGTCGCGGCCGTAGAGCATGTCGTAGGCAAGCGCGCCGGGCCGGAACAGTCCCGGCGGCAGGCGCGGCAGCTCGCCGCTCAAGCCCGCCGAGGTGGCGTTCACCACCAGGTCGAAGGCGCGGCCGGCGAGCGCGTCGAAGCCGCAGCCGACGGCCCCCGGCACGCGCGCGACGAGCGCCTGGGCGCGCGCAACCGTGCGGTTGGCGACGACGATCGCGGCGGCGCCCGCCTCGGCCAGCGGCGCCAGCACGCCCTGCGCGGCGCCGCCCGCGCCGAGCAGCAGCACCTGCGCCCCCGCGAGGCTGCAGCCGAGATTGACGGTCAGGTCACGCACCAGGCCGACGCCGTCCGTGTTGTCGCCGAACGGCTGCTCGCGATCCAGCACCAGGGTGTTCACCGCCTGGGCCGCCGCGGCGCGCGCGGTGGTGCCGGCGCAATAGCGGAAGGCCTGCTGCTTGAACGGCAACGTGACGTTCAGGCCCTTGCCGCCGGCGGCGCGGAACTTCTCCACCGCCGCGACGAAACCCGCGGGCGGCGCGTCGATCGCGTCATACGTGATGTCCTCGCCCGTGGCGCGCGCGAACTGCGCGTGGATCCACGGCGACTTGGAATGGGCGACCGGATGGCCGATCACCGCATAGCGGTCCGCCACGGGCTCATTCAGTCCAAAATTTGTCGCCGCGGCCAAAGAACCAGGTGCGCGTGATCACCAGCAGGTCGGTGTCGCGCCGGATGTCGGGCGGGAACGCGGCGTAGGGCGAAGCCATGCGTACGATCCTGAATGCGGCGTCATCGAGCACCTTCGCGCCCGAGGAACGGTCGAGCTCCACGGCTTCGACATTGCCGTCGGCGCGCAGCGTCACGGTCATGCGCAGATTGCCGTAGACCTTGCCCCGCGCGGAGGACGGGTAGTTCACCGTCCCCACCCGCTCCACCTTGCGCCGCCAGTCCTCCTCGTACTGCGCGAAGCGGTATTCGACCGCATTGGCGCCGATGAACTTCTTGCGCGGACGCTTCTGGTAGGCATCGAGGTTGCGGCTGATCTCCGCTTGCAGGCGCATGGCGATGAGCGACAGGCCTTCGAGGTCGCGCCCGCCGCGCTCGGGCGCGGGCTCGTGCGCAGGCGCAGGGCGCGCGCCGGCCACGGGCATGCGCGGCGCCGGCCGGCGCGACTGCGCGAGGAGCTTTCTCTGCTGCGCTTCGAGCTCGCGCACGCGCCGCTCGGCCTGCGCCAGGTCGCGTCCCGGCGCGCGCGGGTCGATCGCCGGCAAGGGCGACTTCGCGCGCCGCGGCTGATCGGTGTCGCCGCCGCCGTCGAGATGCGCTTGCGCCAGCGCGTCGCTGCGCGCCGGGCGCTGCTGCGTGCGGGCGTTGACCAGGATCACCTCGAGCGCCTGCTCGCCGCTCTTCCAGCGCAGCTCCGCGGGAAACTTGAAGTGCGTCGAGAGCAGGATCGCGTGCAGCAGGAGCGACGCCGCCACCGACGCGCTCAGGACGCGGGACCGGTGGTCGAGCCCGGACCAGAATTCGGCCGCGCCCGGAATGCTCGTCGCTACGGCTCCCTGCAATGGCACCTCGAGGCGATAAACCGCCGCCATTCTAGGGCTTTAGCGCTCTTCGCGCTCATCGCCTGGCGGGGCCTCGCCGCTGCCCGGCTGCAGGGTCTCGCGATAGGCGCAGGCGAGGCTGCGCTCCAGCAGATCGACGGACTCGACCGCCAGGCGCACCCGGGTGCCCGCCGCGAGCGCCGGCAGCGACGGCACGCGCAGCGCCAGCGGCAGATCCTCGAAACGCACCAGATTCTCGCGCACCACCACGGCGTTGGCCTCGGTGATGGCCTCCTGCACCAGCCAGCGCAGGCACCAGTAGTTCTCGATCATGCGCTGGTATTCGTCGTAGCGCGCATGGGTCACCTCGAAGGCGCGCAGCGCCGCGAGCAGCACTTCGGAGGTGCGCGCGAAGGGCGGCTTGCGCGCGCCGAGCGCGGCGACGAGCTGCCACTGGTTGATGAGGTCGACATAGCGGCGCAGCGGCGAGCTCAGCCAGGCGTAGCACGCGAGCCCGAGGCCCTCGTGCGCCTCGGCGTGCACGCTCATCCTCACCTTGCCCGAGGACTGCACGCGGTACAGGGCCGCCACGTCGCGCTCGGCCAGCAGCTCGCCCCAGCTTGCGTTGGCGAGGATCATGAGCTCCGAGACCAGCTTGTCGAGCGGCGCGCCGCGCCGGCGCTGCTCGATGCGCACGCGCCCGTCCTCGATGCGAAAGCTGTAGTCGAGCACCGCGGCGTTGACGCTCGGCTTGCCGCGGCGCCGCTCCAGCGCCTCGGCGAACTGCCACAGCGTGCGCAGCTCCTCCTCGTGCGGCATGCCGGCCCGTGTCCCCGCCTCGAAAGCCGCGTCCAGTGCCGCGATCTCGCCATGGCGCAGGTTGGCCGCCACGCGCACGCGCTCCACGCGCGAATGGTGGCCGCGCACGGCGAGGTCCGCGGCCGATACGTTCACGTACAGCGACACCGCTGCGCGCTCCTTGCCGGCATCGAGCGAGTAGCGCGCGATCACGTCCTCGGGAAACATCGTGACCTTGAAACCCGGCATGTACGCGGTGGACAGGCGCTCACGCGCCAGCGCGTCGAGCCCGGACCCGGGCGCGATGCCCAGCGCCGGCGCGGCGATGTGGATGCCGACGCGCCATTCCTCGGCCGAGACGCGCGTGAGCGAGAACGCGTCGTCGATCTCGGTGGTCCCGACGTCGTCCAGGCTGAACGCCGTCACTGCAGCGAGCGGCAGGTCGGCGGGCGGCGCGGGCACCTCGTGCGGCGGAAACGCCGTGCCGCGCGGGTAGAACTCGAACAGGAAGCGGTTCAGGTGGTAGGCATGGGTGTCGGCGATCAAGCCGCAGCGCTCCAACAGACGCGCGGGCGTCAGCCCGCTCGCCTGGCAGGCCAGCTCGAGCGCCTTGGTCTCGGGCTTGTTGCGGTCCGGGGCATAGAGCAGCTCGTCGCGCAGCCGCTCGATCTCGGGCGGGCATGCGAAGCGCGCGAGGCTTTCCGCCCAGTCGGCGATCTGCGCCTGCGCGCGCTTTTTCTTCTCGGCCGAGGCGAGGGCGCGCTTGAGCGTTTCTTCCGGGGCCGCCTGGTAGCGGCCGCGGCCGCGGCGATGGAAGTAGATGGGCGCCGCGTGCAGCTTGAAGAGCACGCCGGCGGCTTCCACCGGGCTCGGCTCGCGCCCGACGTAGTCGCGCGCCAGCGCTTCGAAGCCGAATTCGCCGGTGCCGCAGCACTGCCACAGGAAATCGGTGTCCAGCCCGGCCGCGTAGCCGCGCGCCTGCTCGAGCAGTTCGGCGCCGCCGGGCCGCTCGAAGCGCAGCAGCACGACCCCCGCCTTTACCTTGCTGCGCCGGCCGTGCGGGCTTTCCACCTGAAACGACGCCGGCGCCTGCGCGAGCACGGTTCCGACCTTGAACTCGCCGTCCTCCTCGTAGAGCAGCTGCATCTCACAGCCCCGCGAAGGCGAGGATGCGCGGCAGGTGTTGCGGGAAGCTCTGCAGGCTGTGATCGCCGCCCTCGATGACCAGCTGCTCGGCGCCGCGGTAGCGCGCCACCGCGCGGCGGTAGTCGAGGACTTCGTCACCCGTCTCGACGATGAGCAGGTAGCGCGACGGCGTGATGCGCGGCACCCATAACGCCTCCCATTCGCGCAGGTGCGCTTTGGTGAGCTCGTAGGGCTCGCCGGTATGCAGGTTCCTCTGCTCGCCAAGGTAGACGCGCAGGCCGATGTGGGGGTCGATGGCCGGATTGAGCAGCACGGCCTTCGCGGCGTGCTTTTCCGCCAGGTGCGTCGCGTAGTAGCCGCCGAGCGAGGAGCCGAGAAAGCAGAAGTGCGCGCCCGCATGGCGCCCCATCAGCGCCTCGACAGCCGCGATGGCGTCGGCGGCGAGCGGCGGCAGCACCGGGCAGGCGCAGCGCGCGCCGAGGCCGCGCTCGGCCATGAAGCGTGCCAACGCCTGCGCCTTGTGAGACTGCCGCGAGGAGTTGAAGCCGTGCAGGTAGATGATCATGCCGCGGCCTGCGCGCCGATCGCGGCGAGCAGCTTGCCGTGCACGCCGCCAAAGCCGCCGTTGGACATGACCAGCACCCGATCGCCCGGGCGCGCCTCGGCGGCGACCGCCGCCACCAGGGCGTCGAGCTGCTCGAAGCTGCGCGCCCGCTCGCCCAGCGGCTGCAGCGCCGCCGCCGGGTCCCAACCCAGATCCGCCGCGTACACGTAGGCGCGGTCCGCGCCGGCGAGGCTCGCCGCGAGGCGGTCCTTCATGATCCCGAGCTTCATGGTGTTGGAGCGCGGCTCGAGCACCGCGAGGATGCGCCCGGCGCCACGTTGCGCGCGCAGGCCCGCGAGCGTGGCGCAAATCGCCGTCGGATGGTGCGCGAAATCGTCGTAGAGCGCGACCCCGCGCACCGTGCCGCGCAGCTCGAGGCGCCGGCGCACGCCCATGAAGCTCGCCAGCGCCTCGATTGCCCTCCCCGGCTCCACTCCCGCGTGGCGCGCCGCGGCAATCGCCGCCAGGGCGTTCAGGCGATTGTGCTCGCCCGCCTGCGACCAGCGCACGCGGCCGAGCGGGTCGCTTGCCCAGCGCACGTCGAAGCCGTTTTCAGCGTCGGGCGCCCCCGCCTGCCAGGCGCCCTCCACCCCGAAGCGCTCCACCGGTGTCCAGCATCCATGGGTGAGTACTCGCTGCAGGGCTTCGTCCCGGCCGTTCGCGACGATCAGGCCGGATTTCGGCAGAATCCTCACGAAGTGGTGAAATTGACGCTCTATCGCTGCAAGATCGCTGAAGATGTCGGCGTGATCGAATTCCAGATTGTTCAGGATTGCCGTCCTGGCGGGGTAATGAACGAACTTGGAACGCTTGTCGAAGAACGCGGTGTCGTACTCGTCGGCCTCGATGACGAACAGCTCGGACTCGCCGAGCCGCGCGCTGACGCCGAAGTTGGCCGGCAGGCCACCGATGAGAAAGCCGGGCTGGCGCCCGGCGTGCTCGAGGATCCAGGCGAGCATGGACGCGGTGCCGGTCTTGCCGTGCGTTCCCGCCACCGCCAGCACATGGCGCCCCGGCAGCACGTGCTCGGCGAGCCATTGCGGGCCCGATGCGTAGCGCTGGCCGGCATCGAGGATCGCCTCCATGAGCGGGTTGCCGCGCGTGACCACGTTGCCGATCACCCACAGGTCGGGCGCGCGCGCGAGCTGCTCGGCGCCGTAGCCTTCGGTGAGCTCGACGCCGAGCGCGGCGAGCTGCTCGCTCATCGGCGGGTACACGTTCGCGTCGCAGCCGGTGACGCGCAGGCCCACCTGCCGCGCGATCGCCGCCAGGCCGCCCATGAACGTGCCGCAAATGCCCAGGATGTGCAGGTGTGCGGCCATGGCGGAGGGGAAAGGGCGGCGATTGTACGCGATGGCCCCAGGGAGCGTTGCGCTATGATGGCCCGGCTATGAGCCGCTCGACCTCGCGGCAGAACGGCATGCGCGCGCGCATCGCCGCCGCCGCCGCCCGGCTGATGGCCGAGGACGGCATCGATGATTTTGCGCTCGCCAAGAGGAAGGCCGCGCGCCAGCTCGGCGCGCCCGCCACCGAGGCGCTGCCCGCCAACCACGAGATCGAGGCGGAGCTGCGGGCCTACCGCGAGCTCTACCAAGCCGAGGAGCACCCGGAGCTGATCGCCGAGCTGCGCCGCGTCGCGCTCGACGCCATGCGCGCGCTCGCGCACTTCAGCCCGTACCTCACCGGGCCGGTGCTCAGCGGCCTGGCGGGTCCCTACGCCGAGATCGAGTTGCAGCTCTTTCCGGAGAGCGCCAAGGACGTCGAGATCTACCTGCTCGAGCGCAATCTCGCCTTCGACACGGCCGAAGGGCGGCGCTTCGCCGGCGACCGGGCACGTGCCGTGAGCGTCTTCCGGCTGGACTGGCAGGGCGCGCCGCTCAAATTGCAGGTTTTCGACCCCCGCGATGAGCGCCTGGCGTTAAAAACGTCACAGGCGGGACGGGTTCTGGAGCGCGCCGGGATCGCTGAAGTGGGCCAACTTGTGGCGAAAACGGCGTGATCTTCGGCGAAAACGTAAGAACGAGAAGCTATCTGGTGCTGGCGTTTGACAGGCTCCCTGGTTAGCCTATACTGCGCGCCCGCCTCCGGTCACTGGCTCGGCGGGAATTTCGGCTATATTGCTGCCTTCTTCTGGGAAAAATGCCCAAGTCCAGCAAATCCCGGTCTGTACTGCTTCTGAACGGACCGAACCTCAATCTGCTCGGCACGCGCGAGCCGCACCTGTACGGCCGCGACACACTGGCGCAGATCGAGCGGCGCCTGGCGGCGCGGGCGAAGGCAGCGGGCGTCAAGCTCGAGTGCCTGCAGACCAATCACGAGGGCGTCGCTGTCGACCGCGTGCAGCAGGCGCAGCGCGACTACGTCGGCTTCATCATCCTCAACCCGGCCGCCTTCACCTACTCCAGCGTCGCCCTGCGCGATGCGCTGACGGCGGTGCAAATCCCGTTCATCGAGGTGCACCTGTCGAACATCCACGCGCGCGAGCCCTGGCGCGCGCATTCGCATTTCACCGCCGTGGCGGTCGGCTCGATCCTGGGCCTCGGCAGCCGCGGCTACGATCTGGCGCTCGAGTACGCCATCGAGCGCCTCAAAGGCAGCGGCGGGGCCTAAGCCCGAGAGTGCGCGCGGCGGGCCCGCGGGGCCCCCGGGGGAGGACACTGCATGGATCTGCGCAAGCTGAAGAAGCTCATCGACCTCGTGCAGGAATCCGGCATCGCCGAGCTCGAGATCACCGAGGGCGAGGAAAAGGTAAAGATCGTGAAGGGCGGCGAGGCGACCGTCACGCCGCTCGCGCCGGCAACGCCCGAGGCGCCCAAGCCGGCCGCCGCGGCGAGTGCGCCCGCGACGCCCGCGCCCCCGCCCGCCGCGCCCCCAGAACCGGTGGCCGAAGGCCACGTCCTCAAGGCGCCGATGGTGGGCACCTTCTACCGCTCGGCGTCACCCGAATCGAAGGCCTTCGTCGAAGTCGGCCAGAGCATCAAGGCCGGCGAGACGGTGTGCATCATCGAGGCCATGAAGCTGATGAACGAGATCGAGGCCGACGCCACGGGCATCATCAAGGCCATCCTGGTCGAGAACGGCCAGCCGGTGGAGTACGGGCAGCCGCTGTTCATCATCGCCTAGCCTGGTGTTCGAGAAGATCCTGATCGCCAACCGCGGGGAGATCGCGCTCCGCGTCCAGCGCGCCTGCCGCGAGATGGGCATCCGCACCGTGGTCGTGCACTCGACCGCCGACACCGAGGCGAAGTACGTCAAGCTCGCCGACGAATCCGTGTGCATCGGACCGGCGCCGGCGCGCGAGAGCTACCTCAACATGGCGGCGATCATCAGCGCCGCCGAAGTCACCGACGCCGAGGCCATCCACCCCGGCTACGGCTTTCTCTCCGAGAACGCCGATTTCGCCGAGCGCGTCGAGCGCTCTGGGTTCGTGTTCATCGGCCCGCATCCCGAGAACATCCGCCTGATGGGCGACAAGGTGAGCGCCAAGCAGGCCATGGAGAAGGCTGGCGTGCCCTGCGTGCCGGGCTCGGAAGGGGCGCTGCCCGAGGACGCGAAGGAGACCGTGCGCATCGCGCGCAAGATCGGCTACCCGGTGATCATCAAGGCCGCGGGCGGCGGCGGCGGCCGCGGCATGCGCGTGGTGCACACCGAGGCGGCACTGCTCAACGCCGTCAACATGACGCGCAGCGAGGCGCAGGCCGCGTTCGGCAACGCCACCGTGTACCTGGAGCGCTACCTGGAGAACCCGCGCCACATCGAGATCCAGGTGCTCGCCGACAGCCACAAAAATGCGCTCCACCTCGGCGAGCGCGACTGCTCGATGCAGCGCCGCCACCAGAAGATCATCGAGGAGGCGCCCGCGCCCGAGCTCTCCGAGAAGCAGCGCGTGAAGATCGGCGAGCGCTGCGCCGAGGCCTGCCGCAAGATCGGCTACCGCGGCGCCGGCACCTTCGAGTTCCTCTACGAGGACGGCGAGTTCTTCTTCATCGAGATGAACACCCGCATCCAGGTCGAGCATCCGGTGACGGAGATGATCACCGGCATCGACCTGGTGCAGGAGCAGATCCGCGTCGCCGCGGGCGAGAAGCTGCGCCTGCGCCAGAAGGACGTTACGTTGCGCGGCCACGCCATCGAGTGCCGCATCAACGCCGAGGATCCCTACAAGTTCACGCCCTCGCCGGGAAGGATCACCTCCTACCATCCGCCGGGCGGGCCCGGCATCCGCGTCGACTCTCACGTCTACGCCGGCTACAGCGTGCCGCCCAATTACGATTCCATGGTCGGCAAGGTGATCGCTTACGGCGCGACGCGCGACCAAGCCATCCGGCGCATGCGCATCGCGCTCTCGGAAATGGCGATCGAGGGCATCCTCACCAACCTGCCGCTGCACCGCGAGCTGCTGCACGACAGCCGGTTCCTGCGCGGCGGCACCTCGATCCACTACCTTGAGCAGAAGCTCGCGCAGGAGAACAAGCAGAAGGTCAAGTAGTGCCTTGGCGCGCGCTCATGCTGGACGTCGCGGCGGCGCAGGCCGAGACGCTGTCCGACGCGCTGGTGGAGCAGGGCGCGCAATCCGTGTGGATCGAGGAGCCGGGGCAGGTCGGGCGCCGGCTGCACGCGCTGTTCGACGCGGGCGCGGACGCCGAATCGCTCCTCGGCGCCGCCGCGGCGGCCGCGGGCTGTCCCCTGCCGCCGTATCGGGCCTACGACGTGGCGGACGAAGACTGGGTGCGGGCGACCCAGGCTCAGTTCGGCCCGCTTTGCGTCGCCGGGAAGCTCTGGATCGTGCCCAGCTGGGACGCGCCGCCGCCCGCTGCGGACGTGGTGCTGCGGCTCGACCCCGGCCTCGCCTTCGGCACCGGCAGCCATCCCAGCACCCGGCTCGTGCTCGCCTGGCTCGCGGCGAGCGACTTAACGGGCGCGCGCGTGCTCGATTACGGATGCGGTTCCGGTATATTGGCAATCGCCGCCGCCAAGCTCGGCGCCGCGCGCATCGACGCGGTGGACCTCGACGGCGATGCGCTCAGCGCAACCGGCGGCAACGCGCGCGCCAATGGCGCTGCGGTTAGCGCGTTTGCGCCGGAGCGATTGCCGCCCGGCGACTACGATATCGTGGTGGCCAACATCCTCGCCCAGCCCTTGATCGTGCTCGAACCGCTGCTCGCCGCGCGCACCCGCGCCGGCGGCCGCATCGCGCTCGCCGGCATCCTGGCGGCGCAGGCTGCCGAGGTGACTGCGGCTTACGGCGGGCAGTTCGCGGCGCGCGTCGCGGCGCGCGAGGAGGGCTGGGCGCTGATCGAAGGGGTGCGCCGGTGAGCGCCCTGCTCACGCGCTGCCCGACCTGCGGCACGACGTTCCGCGCGCTGCCCTCGCAGCTCTCGGTGCGCGGCGGCATGGTCCGCTGCGGCAAGTGCGCGGCGGTGTTCGACGGCGTCGCCAACTTGGTCGAGGAAAGCGCGGCGGCCGAAGCCGCCGAGCCGTCGCCGCAGCTCGGCCTGTTCGAGGCCGGTACACGCGCCGCGCCGCGCCCGGCGCCGCGGCGCATGGCGCCTGCGGAGGATGAGCCGCTGCCCGAGTTCCTTGAAGAGGAGCCGCCGCGCTCGCGTTACGGCGTGGCCTGGGGCCTGGGCGCGCTGATTGCGGCCATGGCGCTCGCCGGGCAGCTCGTCTACCAGTACCGCACGGAGCTCGCCACGCTCGCGCCGCAGCTGCAGCCGTTGCTCGCCGAGGGCTGCCGGTTTCTCGACTGCGAGCTGCGCCTGCCGCGCCGCCCAGACCTGCTCAGCATCGAGTCCTCCGACCTGCAGTCCGACGCGCGCCGCGAGAGCCTGATCGTGCTGAACGCGGTGATCCGCAACCGCGCGCCGTTCGCGCAGGAGCTGCCCTCGCTCGAGCTTACGCTCACCGACGCCGACGACCGGCCGCTCGTGCGCCGCGTGCTGCGGCCCGCCGACTATGCGCAGGGGCTGGCGCCCGCCATGCCGGGGCCGGGCATCGCGCCGGGCGCCGAAGCCGTGCTGCGGCTGCATTTCGATAGCGGCGGCGTACGCGCCACCGGCTACCGCCTCTATCTCTTCTATCCCGTCTGACGCTCCGACTGTCCCGCCGCCATGCGAACGCTGATCACCGGCTCGATCGCCTACGACACCATCATGGTGTTTCCCGACCGTTTCAGGAACCACCTGCTGCCCGACCAGCTGCATATCCTGAACGTGTGCTTCCTCACGCCCGAGATGCGGCGCGAGTTCGGCGGCACCGCCGGCAACATCGCCTACAACCTGAAGCAGCTCGGCGGCGACCCGCTGGTGATGGCCACGGTCGGCGAGGACAGCGACCCCTATCTGTACCGCCTGCAGCGCCTGGGCATCGACGCGCGCCACCTGAAGCGCATCCCGGGGCAGTTCACCGCGCAGGCCTTCATCACCACCGACCTCGACGACAACCAGATCACTGCGTTTCATCCCGGCGCCATGAACCACGCGCAGGAGAACCGCATCGACGGCGCACTCGGTGTGCAGCTCGCCATCGTCGCCCCCGACGGCAAGGAAGGCATGCTGCAGCACGCGCGCGAATGCGCCGCGCACGGCATTGCCTTCCTGTTCGACCCGGGGCAGGGCCTGCCGATGTTCTCGGCCGAGGAGCTGCTGGAATTCGTGCGTCTCGCCGACTACGTCGCGGTCAACGACTACGAGGGCAAGATGCTCGAGGAGAAGACCGGGCGCCCCCTGGAGAGCCTCGCCCGCGAAGTCAAGGCGCTGGTCGTCACGCTCGGCGCGCAGGGCTCGCGCATCATCGCGGGCGAGATGCAGCACGAGATCCCGGTGGCGGTCGCCGATGGCGTCGTCGACCCCACCGGCTGCGGCGATGCCTACCGCGCGGGGCTGCTCTACGGCATCGCGCAGGGCTGGGACTGGCCGCGCATCGGGCGTCTCGGCGCGGTGCTCGGCGCGATCAAGATCGCGAGCCGCGGCGCGCAGAACCACCACGCCGACCGCGCCGCGGTTGAGGCGCGCTACCGGCAGTCGTTCCGCGAATCGCCCTGGGGCTAGAGCCGCGCGCGGATGCGCCCGGCGTATTCCTCGAGCCGCTCGCGCGGCGGGTTCTTCACTGGCCACACGAGCTGCATGCCGTCGCCGTCGTGCCGCGGCAGCACGTGCAGGTGGAAATGGAACACCGTCTGGCCGGCGGGCGCGCCGTTCGCCTGGTAGATCGACAGTCCGGGCGGGTCGAACGCATCGCGCACGGCGCGCGCCACGCGCGCCACGGTGCGAAATACCGCTGCCGCCTGCGTGTCGTCCAGCGCGTACACGTTCTCGGCGTGCGCCTTGCACGCCACCAGCACGTGTCCCGGATTCACCTGGCCGAGGTCCATGAAGGCGAGGGTGGCCTCGTCCTCGTACACGATGCTCGCGGGAATCTGCTTCGCGACGAGCTTGCAGAACACGCAGTCGGCCATCATTCCTCCCCCGGTTTGCGGTACCCGCGGCAGGGTAACTGAAACAGCCTGCGGTCTTCCAGGCGCAGCGCGGAAAGGCTGCCGCCCCAGACGCAGCCGGTGTCGAGCGCGGCGAGCTTCTCCGTGAGCTTCAGGCCGAGCGCGGACCAGTGCCCGCAGATGATCGCCGCCTCGCCGGCGGGCCGCAGCTCGAACCACGGCCGGTAGCCGGGCGGCGCGTCCCTGCCCTTGGCCTCGACGTCCATTTCCCCGGACGGCGTGCAAAAGCGCAGCCGCGCCATGGCGTTGACGATGACGCGCAGCCGGTCCCAGCCGGCGAGATCGTCGCGCCAGGCGCGCGGCTCGGCGCCGTAGAGCTCGCGCAGGAACTCGCGATGGCGCGGGCCGACGAGCGCGCTTTGCACCTCGCGCGCCAGCGCGCGCGCCTTCTCGATCGACCATTGCGGCAGCAGCCCCGCGTGCACCATGGCGTAGCCGCCTTCGGCGTGCATCAGCGGGCGCTGGCGCAGCCACTCGAGGAGGCGCGGCGCATCCGGTGCCGCGAGCACCTCGTCCAGCGTGTCGTCGGCGCGGCTGCGCGCATGGCCCTCGGCGAGCCGCAGGAGGTGGAAGTCGTGGTTGCCCAGCACGACGACGGCGCGCTCGCCCAGAGCGTGCACCCGGCGCAGGGCGGCGAGCGACTTCGGGCCGCGGTTCACGAGGTCGCCGACGAACCAGAGCCGGTCGCGCGCGCGGTCGAAGGCCAGCATCGACAGCAGCGCTTCCAGCTCGTCCGCGCAGCCCTGTACATCGCCGATCGCGTACGTCGCCATCGACGCCGAGTCTACCGCGCGGCGGAACTCGCGCCGCGCCGTGCGACACTAATCCTCGCCATGCTGAAGCACCTGAAGAACCTGTTCGTGGCGCCGGCGCCGCGCCCGGTGCCCGGCTTCGAGCGCCGCCACCTGCAGGTCGCGGTCGCGGCGCTGCTGCACGAGGCGCGGCGCGCCGATTACCATCAGGGCGACGACGAGTATGCCGTCGCCCAGAAGGCACTCGCCGAGATGTTCGGGCTGGGCCGCGACCAGTGCGTCGCGATCCTCGAGGAAGGCCGCGCCCGCGCCGAACAACTGTCCAGCTTCTACGCGCCGGTGACGATCATCAAGCGCGACGTCCCGCTCGAGGAGCGCATTCGCCTCGTCGAGCACCTGTGGCGCGTGGCCTATGCCAACGGCCGCCTCGACCCGTACGAAGACCACTACGTGCGCAAGATCGCGCACTTGCTCTACGTGCCGAACACGCAGAGCATGCTGGCGCGCAACCGCGCGCGCGGCTAGAGCGCCGCGTCCATCCTGCGATACTGGATCGCTTCGGCCACGTGCGCGGCGCCGATCGCCTCGCGCGCCGCCAGGTCGGCGATGCTGCGCGCCACGCGCAGCACGCGATGGTAGGCGCGCGCCGAGAGCGCGAGGCGCGCGATGGCCTGCTTGACGAGCGCCTCGGTCTCGGCGTCCACGGCGCAGAGCTGCTCGATCTCGCGCGTGCCCAGATGCACGTTGGCCTTGCCCTGGCGCGAGAGCTGCCGTTCGCGCGCCGCTATGACGCGATTGCGAATGGCTTCAGAAGCATCTCCGTCCGCCACCGCCAGGAGTTCCGCCTCGCGCGGCACCGGCGCTTCCACCTTCAGGTCGATGCGATCGGCGAGCGGCCCGGAGATGCGCGCGCGGTAGCGCGCAATCGCCTCCGGCGTGCAGCGGCAGCGCCCCGAGGCGTGGCCGAGGTAGCCGCAGGGGCAGGGGTTCATCGCCGCCACCAGCTGGAAGCGCGCCGGAAAGCGCGCCTGGCGCACGCCGCGGGCGAGCGAGATCGAGCCCGTTTCCAGCGGCTCGCGCAGCGCCTCCAGCGCCTCGCGCCCGAACTCGGGCAGCTCGTCGAGAAACAGCACGCCGTGGTGCGCGAGCGAGATTTCTCCGGGGCGCGGCGGACTGCCGCCGCCGACCAGGGCGACGCGCGAGGCCGTATGGTGCGGCGCGCGCAGCGGCCGCGCGCCCCAGCGTGCCGGATCGAAGCCCGAGGTCGCAGCCGATTGGACGGCGGCGCTTTCCAGCGCTTCGGCCTGGCTCATGGGCGCGAGGATGCCGGCGAAGCGCGCGGCGAGCATCGATTTCCCGGTGCCGGGCGGCCCGACGAGCAGCACGCTGTGGCCGCCCGCGGCGGCTACCTCCAGCGCGCGCTTGGCCGCGGCCTGGCCCTTCACGTCGCGAAAGTCCGCATGAACGGGTGCCGCGGGCGTGGCGCCATTGCGGCGTGGGGCAATAGGCGCCTCGCCGGCGAGATGCGCGCACACTTCGAGCAGGCTCGCCGCCGGCAGCACGACGGCGCACTCGGCGAGCGCGGCCTGCGCGGCGTTTGCCGCGGGCAGCACGAAGGCGCGGCCCGCGCGGCCCGCGCCGAGCGCCATGGCGAGCGCGCCGCGCACCGGGCGCAGCTCGCCGGTGAGCGAGAGCTCGCCGGCGAACTCATGACCCTCGAGGCAAGCGCCCTTCAACTGCCCGCTCGCGGCGAGGATGCCGAGCGCGATCGGCAGGTCGAAGCGGCTCGAATCCTTCGGCAGGTCCGCGGGCGCGAGATTGACCGTGATGCGCCGCGCGGGAAAGTCGAACTGCGCGTGGTGCAGTGCGGCGCGCACGCGGTCCTTGGCTTCGCGCACCTGGGCGTCGGGCAGCCCGACGATGTGGAACGCGGGCAGCCCGGGGCCGAGGTGCACCTCGACGGTGACCTCGGGCGCATCGATTCCCGCGAGCGCGCGGCTCGCCACGCTGGCCAGCGCCATCGGTACCCCCTGGGGGGTACAACGCGCCGCGCGCCCCGCGGTTTACCGCTTGGCCTCGAGCTCCGCGACGCGCGCCTCCAGCGCGGCGAGCTTCGCCTGCGCGCGTTCGAGGAGCTTCCTTTGCACGTCGAAGTCCTCGCGCAGGACGACGTCGAAGCGGTCGAAGAACGCTGCGAGCAGGGCGCGCAGGTTCTTTTCGAGGTCTTGCGCGGGAGAGTTGCGCGCGGCTTCGCCCAGGCGCTCGCCGAGCTCCTGCAGAAATCGCTTCTCGATCATGCCGCGAGCCTAGCATTGGCTGTTGCACCAATTTGAAGCGGGCGCTCGCCGGGCCCGCACCCCGGTCGTGCGCTGCGGCGCAGCACGCGCGACCGTTTTATGTCGTATCTAACTGATAATACGCACTTTGTTGGTCTGGCACAGGAGGTGCTAAGGGCTATGGGCATTCGTTATCCGCCACCTTCCTGGAGATCCCGATCATGCGCAAGACCGTCCTCGCCACCGCCCTTGCCGCCGCTGCCGCCCTGCCGGGCCTGGCCAGCGCGCAAGCCGCCTCGCCGCACTCCGTCACCGGCAACATGAGCATCGTCAGCGACTACCGCTTCCGCGGCATCTCGCAGACCTTCCAACAGCCCGCTATTCAAGGTGGGATCGACTATTCGCACTCGAGCGGCTTCTACGTCGGCAACTGGAATTCCAACGTCGGCGGCATCAGCTTCGTCGACGGCTCGATCGAGATGGACGTCTACGGCGGCTTCAAGTTTCCCGCCGGCCCCGTCACCCTCGACGTCGGTGTCCTGCAGTACGTCTACCCGAACGCGGAGCTCGCCGGGGTCGACTACGACACCACCGAGGTGTACGTCGGCGCAAGCTGGAAGTGGTTCACGGCGAAGTACTCCGTCACGCTGACCGACTGGTTCGGCGTGCAGGCCGGCGCGCTCGATTCCGAGGGCTCGGGCTACCTCGACCTGAGCGCGAGCTACGAGATCGCGCCCAAGCTCACGCTCGTCGCGCACGTCGGCAACCAGACGGTCGAGAACTTCAAGAACCTCGATTACACCGACTACAAGATCGGCCTCACCTACGACCTGAACGGCTGGATCTTGGGCGCCGCCTACATCGACACCGACGCCGACGACCCGTTCTACACCATGGCCACCTCGGCGGCCGGCAAGGTGAAGGACCTGGGCGAAGGCACGGTGGTCCTGTCCGTCGGCAAGTCGTTCTGAGCACGGCAAAGGAGACATTAATGAAATTGATTTCAGCCATCATCAAGCCGTTCAAGCTCGACGAGGTGCGCGAAGCGCTCTCGGGCATTGGCGTGCAGGGCATCACGGTGACCGAGGTGAAGGGCTTCGGTCGCCAGAAGGGCCACACCGAGCTGTACCGCGGCGCGGAGTACGTGGTCGATTTCCTGCCGAAAGTGAAGATCGACGTCGCGGTGAAGACCGACCTGCTCGAGCGCGCCATCGAGGCGATCGAGAAGGCGGCGAACACCGGCAAGATCGGCGACGGCAAGATCTTCGTGTTCGAACTCGAAAAAGTCATCCGCATCCGCACCGGCGAGACCGATGCGGAGGCGCTCTAGGGAGACGCACATGAAGAAGTTGCTTGCGTGGATTACGCCGGCCCTGATGCTCGCTTTCGCGGGCGCGGCGCTGGCACAGGACAAGCCGAAGCTGGACAGCGGCGACACCGCCTGGATGCTCACCTCCACCGTGCTGGTGATCATCATGGTGATTCCCGGCCTGGCGCTGTTCTACGGCGGCATGGTGCGCGCCAAGAACGCGCTCTCGGTGCTGATGCAAGTGTTCGTCACCCTGTCGCTGATCTCCGTGCTGTGGGCGCTGTTCGGCTACAGCCTCGCCTTCAGCGAGGGCAACAGCGTCGTCGGCGGATTCTCCAAGGCGTTCCTCTCGGGCATCACGCCCGACTCGCTGCAGGGCACGATTCCCGAGCTGCTGTTCGCGGTGTTCCAGCTCACGTTCGCGGCCATCACGCCCGCGCTGGTGGTCGGCGCGTTCGCCGAGCGCATGAAGTTCTCGGCGGTGCTGTGGTTCCTGGGCCTTTGGCTATTCGTCTGCTACGCGCCGATGGCGCACATGGTCTGGGGCGGCGGCTGGATCGCCGGCATGGGCGCGATCGACTTCGCGGGCGGCACGGTGGTGCACATCAATGCCGGCATCGCGGGCCTCGTGGCGGCGATCGTGCTCGGCAAGCGCAAGGGCTACGGCAAGGTGGCGATGCCGCCGCATAACCTGACCTTCACGCTGACCGGCGCGGCCCTGCTGTGGGCGGGCTGGTTCGGGTTCAACGCCGGCAGCGCTGTGGCGGCCAATGGCAGCGCCGCGTTGGCGATGATGAACACGCAGCTCGCCACCGCCGCCGCGGTTCTCGGCTGGATGTTCGCCGAATGGCTCATCAAGGGTAAGCCGAGCCTGCTCGGCGCGGCCTCGGGGGCGATCGCCGGACTGGTGGCGATCACGCCGGCCTGCGGCAATGCGGGCCCGATGGGGGCCATCGTGCTCGGCATCGTTGCGGGCATCGGTTCGTTCTGGGCGGTTTCGTCGCTGAAGCGCGCGCTGGGCTACGACGACTCGCTCGATGTGTTTGGCGTGCACGGCGTGGCCGGCATCATCGGCGCGCTGGGCATCGGCATCCTCGCCTCGCCGAGCTTCGGCGGCACGGGCTTCGGCGGCGAGAACGCGAGCATCGGCGCCCAGCTCACCGTGCAGGCGATCAGCGTCGGCTTCACGCTGGTCTACACGGGCGTGCTGAGTTATGTCCTGCTCAAGATCGTCGGCCTGATCGTCGGTTTGCGCGTGACGGACGAGGCAGAAACCGAGGGCCTCGACGTCGCCGAGCACGGCGAGGCGGCCTACAACAACTGATTCATCTTTTGCAGCGGTAACGAAGTCTCCTCCTAGGTCTCAACCCCTAGTTCACGGGGCGCGCAAGCGCCCCGTTTTTTT
>JBBDXL010000074.1:19792-32890 GCA_040902335.1 Burkholderiales bacterium | reverse complement strand
GAGCACCAGCACGCCGGGCCGCCGACCGCGCTCGTCGCGCGCCAGGTGCTGCGCGCCGCGGCGCCGATGGGCCTGGCGCACCTCGCGCGGCTGACGGTGAACCTGCTGCGGCCGATCCCGATCGACGAGCTCTCGATCGCCGTCGGCACCGACTATGCGGGTCGCAATGCCGCGCATTTTTCCGCCGTGCTCTCGGCGATGGGCAAGGACGTCGCGCGCTGCACGGCGCTCGTGCAGCGCGAGTCGCCGCTCGCGCTGCCCGAGGGATTGCCGGGGCACCCGCTGCCGAAGGCACCGAAGACGCCGGCCGAGTCGCCGCCCGGGCAGTTCCCGTTCGCTTCGAAGGACCCGGGCTATTCCGACCTGGTGGAGACGAGAGTCGCGGAAGGACAGATGTTCCGCGGGCCGTGCGCGATCTGGTTTCGGCTGCGCCATCCGATCGTGGCGGGCGAGGTGCCGCTCCCGGCGGAGCGCGTCGCGGTCGCCGCCGACTCGGGCAACGGCATCAGCGCGATCCTCGACTTCCGCAAGTTCCTGTTCGTCAACACCGACCTCACGATCAACCTGCTGCGCCAAGCGAAGGGCGAGTGGGTGTGCCTGGAAGCGCGCACGCTGCTCGGGCCGGATTCGAGCGGGCTCGCGGAATCGCGCATCTACGACGAGGAGGGGCTCATCGGGCGCGGCACGCAGAGCCTCGTGGTGAGGTCGCGATAGGTCGAGGCCGGCCCTCGTGGGCCTCGTTGATCAGCGTCGCTGCGCCCGCCGCCAGGACTGCGCCGCGGCTTCCAGCTCCTTGCGACCGAGCACGAAGGCCGGGGCCTCATGCAATCGGGCCACGGCCAAGTCGATGAAGGCCCGCACCCGCTTGGGCTGCGTGCGGAGCACCGGCGTCAGCACGGGCGCGAACGAGGACTTGGGACCGGCAATGCGAATCGGCCCGGCGATCGCGTGGCGGGCCTCCTTCACTTGCGTGAGCGCCCCTTCCAGGGCAGGGTGGGCCCATGGCCCACCCTACAGCCGAGACAAGTCCGGCAGCGCGAGCGGCCGCACCTCCTCGTAGGCGCGTGCGGCGCGCAGCACCTGCGCGTCGCCGTACTTCGGCCCGACGATGTGCAGCCCCGCCGGTAACCCCGCTTTCGTCAGCCCGCAGGGAATCGACGCCGCCGGCTGCTGGGTGAGGTTGAAGGGATAGGAGAACGGCGTCCAGTCGGTCCAGCGGCGCTTTCCCGCGGGGCCCGGAAACTCCTTGCCGGCTTCGAACGCGGGCAGCGGCAGCGTCGGCGTAAGCAGCAGGTCGTACTTTTCGTGGAACTGGCTCATCAGCAGGCCGAGCGCGCCGCGCTTCGCGACCGCGTCCTGGTACTGCTTCATGGTGATTTTCTCGCTCTGGCGCGCGACTTCCAGCAGCCCCTTGTCCATCAGCTTTCGCTTCGCCGCCGGGATCCCGCGCACCACGTAGGCCGCGCCCGGGAACCAGTGCAGCGTGAAGACCTCGAGCTGGTCGTCGAACCCGGGATCCACCTCGTCCACGTGAGCGCCGAGGTCCTCGAACACCTTGACCGCTTCTTTCACCAGCGCCGCGATCTCCTTGTCGACCTTTGCGTAGCCGAGGTCCGGCGAGTAGGCGACGCGTAGGCCCTTCACGCCGTCCTCCAGCCCGGCGAGGTAGTCGCGCTTGTCGTAGGGCAGGGAGGTCCAGTCACGCGCATCGGGCTGCGCCAGCACGTTAAGCATCAACGCCGCGTCCGTCACCGAGCGCGTCATCGGCCCGAGGTGCGCCACCGTGCCGAAGGGCGACAGCGGCCAGGCGGGAACGCGGCCGAAAGAGGGCTTCAGTCCGAACAACCCGGTGAAGCCGCAGGGAATGCGGATCGAGCCGCCGCCATCCGTGCCGATGGTGAGCGGGCCCATGCCCGAAGCGACCGCTGCGGCGCTGCCGCCCGAGGACCCGCCGGGCGTTTTCTTCGGGTTCCAGGGATTCCTCGTGATGCCGGTGAGCGGGCTGTCGGTGACGCCCTTCCAGCCGAATTCGGGCGTCGTCGTCTTGCCTACGAGCACCGCGCCCGCTTCGCGCAGGCGCGCCACCGCGGGCGCGTCGTCGTTCCAGGGGCCGGCCGGGTCGGTGGTCTTCGAGCCGCGCCGCGTAGGCCAGCCTTTCGTGAGGATGATGTCCTTGATCGAGGTCGGCACGCCGTCGAGCGGCCCCATCGGCGCGCCCTTGGCCCAGCGCGCCTCGCTGGCGCGCGCGCTTTCCATCGCCGATTTCGCGTCGATCAGGTTGAAGCAGTTGAGCACCGGATTGAGCTTTTCGATGCGCGCGAGCGCGGCGCGCGTCGCCTCGACGGGCGAGAGCGTACGCGCTCGATACGCGCTCAGGAGTTCAGTCGCGCTAAGGGCGCAAAGGTCGGCGGCCATGGATGCCCCTGCAATCGACGGAGAAAAGTCCGCATTGTAGTGGCCGCGGGTGCCGCCGGGGATCAGGCATCCATGGCGATCGCAGCGTCAGTTCCGCGCCAGCCAGGCGACGACTCCGCGCAGCTCGTCGCGCTCGGTAGAGTGCCGGGTCATCTCGGCGATCCTCTGGAAGTGGGCCTTGGCGCGCGCTCGGTCGCCGGATTTTTCCGCCGCGAGCGCTGCGCCGTACAGGCTACGCAGCCGGCCCGGCTCCCGCTCCATGCCTTTCTCGAACTCGCGCAATGCCGCGGACTGCTGTCCCAGTTCGACGAGGAGCTCGCCCAGCAGTTCGCGGGCGGGCGCGATAGGCCCCGGCGTGACCGGATGCTTTTCGGTTGCGTCTTCCATGTCGGCGGCGGTGCGCAGCAGTTGTACAGCCTCTTCGCTGCGGCCCTCGGCGCGGGCGATCCATGCCTGCACGGCGCGGCCCTGGATCTCCGCCTGCTCCGCCCAGTAGCCGCTCTTTGCTGCGAGCAGCGCCTGATGGATGGCCCGCAGACGCTCGAGTTCCTGCTTTGCCTGCGCCATGTTCCCCGAGCGCGCCGCGCCGAGCCCGCGGGCAAAGACGAGCACGCTTTCCGCCTGCGGTGCTTTCGCCCAGGCGCCCTCTTTTTGCGCGGCGAGCTTGAGCTGCGCCGCGTCTGCCCACTTGCCGCGCTCCAGGGCGAAGCGGGCCGGCATCGAGGCAAGCGCATAGGCACCGACGAACGCCTGCTCCGCTTCCGGCCACGCGAGGACCCGTTCGGCCAACCGCCCGGCATCGGCGTCGCGCCCGAGCTGCAGGTAGGCGTACATCGCGTAGTCGAGCGCGTGCAGCTCGCATCGCGGCGTGTCGCAGGACTTGGCCGATCGCAGATTGGTGTCGATGGATTCCTGCCAGTGGCCGAGGCGGGTGAAGATATGCGACGGCATGTGCAGCGCATGGGGCGCGGCCGGGGCGATGCCAGCGTACTTGCGCGCCGCCGCCAGGCCGTGCTTGGCGATCGGGGGGTAATCGTAGGCATGAATGAGGAAGTGCGCGGCGCCTGGATGATCCGGCTCCACGGTGAACACCGCCTCCAGGATCTTGGCGGCTTTCAGCGGCTTGGCGTAGGTCTGGTCGTTCGGCGAATGCGTGGCGAGCAGGGCGAGCGCGTAGTACGCCGCGGCATTGCGGTCGTCGGGAAAGCGCTGGTGCAGCCCCTCCAATGCGCTTTCGTAGCGCACCAACCGGTCGCGGTGTGAAATGCTGTCGTGGTCGCGGTAGAACGCCTCGACCGCAGAGATGTAATCCTTCTCACGCGGGCTGCGGCCGCCGATCGCCCTCGCTTTGCCGATCGCGGCCGCCCCTTCCGCAAGATTCTTCGCGCTCGGCGGCGCTGCCAGGAGGTTGTCCAGATTCACCACTGCGATGCCCCAGTGCGCCATGGCGCATGCAGGGTCCTGCGCAAGGACTTCATGGAACGCCTTGCGCGCGGGCGCCCAGAAATAGCTGATCTGCAAGGCGACCGCGCGGTTGAATGTCTCCTGCACGGCCGGCTGACAGCCGATGGGAAAGCGGATCGCGCCGAGCTTGTCCTGGCCGCTACCGAACGCAGTTATCGACGGTACGACTGTGCAAAGGCCCAAGGTCGGCTATCGCCGATTGACGCAGTTTCATATTTCCTCCATTGGCATGTGAGTTTCCATGAATCCTGCCGCCGCAGATCCATTCCTGTTCTGCGTCCGGTTCACCCCGCCTTCCGCGCCAGGAACGGATAGCCAAAGACCTCGAACTGTCGCGCCTTCTTTTCGCCACCCGCCTCGCCGAAGGTGTCCAGCGCTTTACCTATGCGGATCTCGACGAACCCGATCTCCTGCAGCATCGCCCGCCAGCCTTCGCACGGAAGGCCACCGGCGATTCAGGCGGTCCACAGATCGATATTGCGAAGCGCCGACTCGGGGACGGGCTTGCCGTTCGCGATATCCGCGAACTGCAGCCATCCGCCCGGGCGCAGCACGCGCCAGATTTCCTGGAACGCGCGCCGCTTGTCCGCGCAGAGGTTGATCACGCCGTTGCTCATGACGACGTCCGCCCAGCCGTCCTCGACGGGCATGTCCTCGATGAGGCCCTCGCGAAATTCCACGTTGCCCAGGCCCATCTGCCCGGCGGCAGCGCGCGACTTCGCGAGCATGTCGGAGAGCATGTCGATGCCGACCACGCGCCCGCCGGGACCGACCTGGTGGGCGGCGATGAAGCAGTCGAAGCCCGCGCCCGAACCGGCGTCCACGACGCGCTCGCCGCGCTCCAGCGGGCGCAGCGAGAACGGGTTCGCGACGCCGGCGAAAGACTCGACCGCGCTGTCCGGCATGGCGTCCACCACGCTCGTGTCGTATTCGAGCCGCTGCGCAAGGCGCCTGCCGGTGTGAAAGTGAAACTTGCCGTGCGGATTCGTGGCCACTTCCCGGTATTTGCTCTTCACTTCCTCGCGCAGAGCCGCCGGATCGACTGGGGTTTCCGATGTCATGTGTCCTCCTGTGGATTGCAGGTCAGAAGCTCAGGGTCGCCGCGCCCTTCTTGATCTCCTCGTGCATGACGCTTGCGCCGGCGATGATCACCCCGTCGAGCAGGTCCTGCTGCTCGTAGCCGCGCGCCTTGACGCAGGGCGTGCAGGCCCACACGGTGCCCCCGCGCTTCATGAAGTCCTGCACCAGGTCGCGCAGCGGGCTGAGCGGCGCGACCGTCGTCAAGTCGATGGCGCGCTTGCGCACCAGGTCCACCGAGGCGCTGGTCAGGAAGGTGGAGACCTTGAGGCCGGCGGTCAGGCCGCCGCAGGCGATGGTGAAGGCGACCGAGGAAAGTTCATGGTCGGCGCCGTGCGTCATCATCACAACGAGGCTGCGGGCGGGGGCGTCAGTCATGGCCGGTCTCCATTCGTCGGAAATTGCAGGGTTGTACGCGCTTCAAGGGCATGCGGACAGCATACGCTTCGGAAGCAGTCGCCGCGGGGTTCGTGGATGGGCGCTCAGGCGGAGGCTTCCGCGACTGGCTGAGACACGGGCATGCGCACGGCCACCAGCTCGGCTTCTTGCGGTCGGAGAGCCCGCAACCGCGCGGGTCGTAGCGCAGCAGCGTGCGGCCGCGATTCAGCTCGAGCAGAAACGGCCGCACGACCGGGCTGCGCCAGTCGTACTCCAGGTGCGTGAGGAAATTGGCCACCTTGACGAACGGCGGGCCTTCGCCCGAGGTGGCGTAGGCGAGTTGGACTCCGTCGCGGCTCCTGCAGAAGTGGATGCGCTGTTGCACGGCAAATTATACGGTTGCGTGGCGCACGAGCCGCCATGCGCCGCCGAGCGCGCGCGGCAGCGCGACGGCGAGGTTGCGGTTCACTTTCATGCCGGCTTTCCTGCAGCGCCGCGCGAAGGCCTGCGGGTCGCGGCAGGCGAGCGCGTAGCCGGCGATGCCCGGCGAGCGTGGCGCCGCGCCGAGGAGCGCTTTCATGCGCGCACGCGTGCCGATCAGCACCTTGCCGCGGTCGGTCTCGAGCGCAACGAATTTGCCCTCGCGCCGCGGCAGGCCGCCCATGAAGCGCGCCCAGCGCGCGGCCGTGCGCACGGGATTCGAGGCGACCACGTAGGCGGCGGCCAGGCCGAGCACGCCGTTCCTGTGCCGCAGATGCCGCGGCCGCCAGATCGCCTCGGGCGCGAGGTGCTGCACGTACTGCACGCGCCCCTCGGGCATCTTGCCGGGCGCGGCGCGCACCACGGAAAAGCGCACCTTCATGCCGTCTTCGACCTTGCGCTCGAGATGCACGATCGGCTGCGGCGCGAATCCGTGCGCCGCGAGCCGCGCGTGCTCTTCGTCCGCCGTCGGCGTGCCGAAACAAACGAGATGCACGCCGCGATAGCGGCGCATCGACTTTCGCAAGCGCGCCGCGTTCGGCGTGTTCGCGGTGGGCGTGAGGAACTCGAGGTAGCCCTCGGCGAGCATGACGCAGCGGTTCGACGTGCCCGCCGGCCCGTCTTGCGTCACCTGCGCCGAGAGCGGCGTGACGGCGAAGCCGAGTTGTTCCAGCAGCGCGCCGGCCCTCTCCAGGTCCGGTACAAAGTGCGAAACATGATCGAGAAATAGCTTGCCCGGAGGCGGGCGCTGGCGGTCGGCGATCGGCATCGCGCTAATATAACTGCATGGACCTTTCGGGTGCCGAAGCGGTGGTGGAGATGCTCAAGGCGCACGGCGTGGAAGTGATCTTCGGCCTGTGCGGCGACACCAGCCTGCCCCTTTACGACGCGCTCGCTCGCTTGCCGCACGGTATGCGGCACGTGCTCACGCGCGACGAGCGCCATGCGGCCTACATGGCGGACGGCTATGCGCGCGTGACGGGCAAGGTCGGCGTGTGCGAGGGGCCCTCGGGTGGCGGCGCGACTTACATCCTGCCGGGGCTGGTGGAGGCGAACGAGTCCTCGATCCCGGTGCTTGCCATCAACACCGACATCTCGGTGTCTTCGCGCGGGCGCTTCACGCTCACCGAGCTCGACCAGGGCGCGCTGATGAAGCCTTTGACCAAGTGGAACGCGGTGCTCGACCGCTCGGCCGACATCCCGCGCGTCTTTCGCGCCGCGTTCAACGCCATGACCACGGGCCGGCCGGGCGCGGCGCACATCGCGCTCCCGTTCGACGTGCAGAACGGGCCGGTGGAGAGAAGCGACGTCTGGGGCGATCCGTCGCTGGGGTCGTATCCCTCGCGGCGCGTCGCGCCGGATCCGTTCTATGTGGAGCTGGCGGCTAAGCTGCTGCGCGGCGCGAAGCGTCCGGTGTTCATCTGCGGCGGCGGCCCGGTGATCTCGGGGGCGCAGGACGAGCTGCTCGAGCTCGCGCTGCGCCTGTCGGCGCCGGTGGCGACCACCATCAGCGGCCAGGGCTCGATCTCCGAAGAGCATGCTTTGGCGGTGGGGGTGGTCGGCTCGAACGGTGGCACGCCGGAGACGCGCTCGATCGTCGACCGGGCGGACCTGGTGGTGTTCGTCGGCTGCCGCGCGGGGTCGGTGACCACCGAGCGCTGGCGCCATCCGGTGCCGGGGAAGGTGAAAGTCGTGCACATCGACGTCGATGCGGGGACCCTCGGGGCGAATTACCGGGTGGACGTGCCGCTGGTGAGCGATGCAAAGCTCGCGTTGGCGGCGTTGAATTTTGCTTTGGATGATTTGCGGCGTCCGCTGGAGGCTGCCGCGGTGACGAAGGCGAAGGCGGAGAAGTTTGCTGGATTCAATGCGCTCGCTTCGTCGAACGACACGCCGATCAAGCCGGAGCGGGTGGTGGCGGAGTTGTCGAAGGCGCTGGATGGCGATGCGATCGTCGTCGCCGATCCGGGGACGCCTTGTCCTTACCTATCCGCCTATTACCCGGTGAGGAAGGCGCAAAGGACGCTGTTTTCCAATCGCGCGCACGGCGCGCTGGGATATTCACTTTCCGCGGCGGTGGGTGCGCATTTCGGGCGGCCGTCGGTGAAGACCGTCGCGGTGATGGGCGACGGTTCCTTCGGCATGTGCGCGGGGGAACTGGAGACGCTGGTGCGCTACAAGCTGCCCATCACTCTCATCGTGATCCGGAACGCGGTGTACGGCTGGATCAAGGCCGGGCAGAAGACCGGCTACGGCGGGCGTTACTTCTCGGTGGACTTCGGCGTCACGGACCATGCGAAGGTGGCGGAGGCGTTCGGGGTGAAGAGCTGGACCGCAGAAGATCCGGCGAAACTTGGCACGGCGTTGAAGGAGGCGATTGCCTACTGCGGGCCTACGTTGGTGGATGTGGTGTGCCAGCCGTTGCAGGACGCGAGGGCGCCGGTGTCGGAGTGGGTGGCCTAGATGGCTGGCGAATCACCGGAGCCCAGCCGCAAGGAACAGATTGACGCCGTGCTCCTCAAGCTGCCGGGCGTCGTCTCGAAGAAGATCAACCAGCTCGACGCCTACTTCGTCAGCGACCGGATGTTCGCCTGCATCAGTGGCAAGGGCGTCGGGCTGCGCCTGCCGGCCGCCACCGTGACCGAATTGCAGTTCTCCAGGGACAACGTCCACCCGTTCCAGCCGGGCGGCACGGCGGTGTCGAAGGAATGGATCCAGATCGAGCGCGCCGACGCGGCGGAGTACGAGAAGGATCTCGAGCTGTTCAGGACTTCGATGGAGTTCGTGAAGGGCGGCCGGGCACGCTAGACGCGCCGCGGTTCCGCTAGGACTTCTGCTTGGGCGCTAGCCCGGTCGCCGGGTCGCGCAGGCGAATCCCGGGCAGTTTTCGTGCGGGCAGGGCGCGCAGTTCTTCCAGGGTATGCAGCAGCAACGCGCCGGTCGCGCCGGCCATGCCCACGTTGCCGGTCTTGATCGCGGCATAGGCGTGGACGGCGATATCGACCAGGCGTTGCTGCTCCTCGGAAAATTTACTCAGGCGTTCGGACAGGGTCTCCGCTTGCGCTTCGATCGAGACCTGGCCGGCGCTCCCGAAAGCGGTGACGGCGTCGGCGATGGCGTTGTCCAGGCAACGGTTGAGCGTGCGAAACTCGTCGGCGGAAATGGGCGTCGTCTGTTCGACGGCCAGGGTGGTAATGGCCTGGCACACGTCGCCGTAACCGTGGACGACCTGGTCGAGGGTGTATCCGAGGCGCATCAATTCAGTGCCTTGCAAGGCCGCAGAGCGGCCCATCTCATTGCGATCGGTGAGGAGTTTCCCCAACCTTTGGTCATTCCCCGGCCGCTCGTCCGTCAGTTGCTCCTCGCGAAGGATGCCCGTGAGCTGCTGCAGGAACAGCGGCACGCCGTGATCGATGGTCGCGGGGGACAGGGAGGGCTCGAACCTTGCCCCCGCCTTGTCCTTGCAGCGGTTGATCAACTCCTGGTGGTTCGCGGTCAGGAATTCATGCAGCATGCTGCTACCCTACTCTGTTGCCGCCCGGACGATTGTGCGCTAGCCGGCATATGGGCACGAAAGTTGGCGAAGTCATCGGGCAAAGGCGACCCCGGAGCCGGCCTGCTTGGCCCTGTACATCGCCTCGTCCGCGCTGTTGATCAATTCCTCCGCGGTGGTGCCGTGCTTCGGGAAAGTGGAGATGCCGATGCTTGCCTTGACGCGTGCGCTGATGGTGCTGTCGCGCAGGCTGATGTCGCATGGCACCTGGACCACCTGGACGATCTTCTCCGCGATCTTCGCGATGTTCGCTTCGTCGCGGATTCCCGTCAGCAGGTACAGGAACTCGTCGCCGCCATGGCGGCTGACCGTGTCGTCGCCGCGGGTGTTCTCCTTCAGGCGCTGAGCGATCGCCCGCAGGACGCCGTCGCCCGCGTCGTGTCCGTGCGTATCGTTGATGATCTTGAAGTCATCCAGGTCCACGAACATCACCGCCAGGGTCCAGCCATGGCGCCTGGCCTGGGCGAGTCCATGGTCGAGCCGATCGTTGAACAGCGCGCGGTTCGGCAATCCGGTCAGGACGTCATGCAAGGCGGCATGGCGGGCCGACAACTCCTGTTCCTCTGCCGCGGCGAATTGAAGGTCGACCATGCTCCGGTCCCTGATCTCGTCCTCCAGCGCCCGGTTCACGACCCCCAGCTCAACGGACACCGCCTGGACCTTTGCCGCCAGGGCCGCACTCTTGCCGAGGGCGTCCGCGAGGCCGGGCTGCGCGTCATGCGCCGCGAGCGCGAGCGTCATGGCACCGTTCACCGACACCAGGTCCTCGGCGCATTCCGCCACCAGCGCCTTGACGTGCTCGCTGTGTCCCAGCACCCGGATCAGGGACTCGGGGCGCTCGCCCTTCTTCGTCGATTCGTCGTTCGCGCCGATGTCCATGCCCCAAGGATCGCCGGGTGTCGGTCAGTGGCAGATCGCGCCGCTTGTGAGCATCCCGCTTTCCCCCGGGCCGCTCCGTACGCCAGCGAACATGGGGCGTACCCGGCGCGGCCTGCAGCCGCGGCCGGTCGTAAGTAACCCAGCGCACGGACGGCAGCGGCTGGACAGGGCAGAAAGGTTCTTTGCTCTGGAGGTTTCACGCCATGAACTTCGCACGTGCTGCCGTCGTCGCTGTTTTGGGAGCCCTGTTTCTGGGCGCCTGCGCCACTTACATGGGGTCTGCGCCCGTGGCCGAACTGACCACGGCACGCGCGGCCATTACACAGGCCGAGGCAGCGGGCGCCGGCCAGCTTGCACCGGTGGAACTGCTGGCCGCCCGCGGCAAGATGGTGCAGGCGGATGCCGCCGTGCGCGCCGAGCAGTTCGAGCAGGCGCTTCGCCTGGCGGAGCAGGCCGCTGCGGACGGTGCGCTCGCCGAGCGCAAGGCGCGGGCCGCCCGGGCCCGCATGGCCGCTGTCGAACTGGAGCGCGGCAACGCCGCGCTGAAGCAGGAAATCGGCCGCCCGGCCCAATAAGCCACCCCTGACTCGAAGGACTTCAACATGACCTCACCCCGAATCCGCCTGATGCGCCTGGCGCTGGCGCCCGTTGCAGCCGTCTTCCTGGTGGCCTGTGCCTCGGTCCCGGCTACCAATCCGAAGCTGGACGAAGCGCGTGCGCTGTATTCCCAGGCCGCCGCCGACGCCGACGCCGCACGCAGCGCGCCCCTGGAGCTGCGCAGCGCCCAGCAAGCACTGTCGCGGGCCGAAACCGCCTTCAAGGCCGGAGAAGACAGCGCCACCGTCGATCACTATGCCTACCTGGCGCGCCAGCGTTCCGCCACGGCGTTGCAGGCTGGCGAAATCGCGAGGGCGGAGCAGGCTGTGGCTGCATCGGCCCGCGAGCGCGATCGCATCCTGATGGCGGCCCGCACGCGCGAGGCTGACCAGGCCCGCTCGCAGGCGGAGAGGGACCGTGCGGAATCGGAGCGTGCCCGCATGCAGGCGGAGAAAGACCGCGCGGAATCCGAACGTGCGCGCATGCAGGCCCAGACGGCCTCCGCCGAAGCCGAACAATCCCGCAGGGCAGCAGAAGCGCAACTGGCTGCCGCACAGGCCGCGCAGGCCGATGCCGCCAAACTGCAGAAGCAGCTGGCCGAACTGCAGGCGAAGCAAACCGACCGGGGCCTGGTGCTCACGCTGGGCGATGTGCTGTTCGACACCGGCCGCGCGGAGCTGAAAGCCGGCGCCTTCAGGACCATCGATCGCCTGGCCGCGTTCATGCGCGAGCATCCCGAGCGCTCGCTGGAGGTTGAGGGTTACACCGACTCGGTAGGCAGCGATGCCTTGAATCTGGCCCTGTCGCAACGCCGGGCGGACGCCGTTCGCGCCGCGCTGTTGTCGCGTGGCGTCGAGGGTGCCCGCATCACCACCAGAGGCATGGGCAAGGCGAGCCCGGTGGCGAGCAATGACACCGCCGAAGGCCGCCAGCGCAATCGACGCGTGGAGATCGTGATTTCCGGGACCAGCTGAGGCGGTTGCGGGGCGGGGGTGCCGCGTCAGGCGCGCTGTTTAGCGCCGAGTGCGCCCGCTCCGGGCGTCAATCGACCTTCGCCGCCACCGCCTCGATCTCGATCTTCAGTTCCGGCCGGGGCAGGTTCACGAGGTCGCCTTCACGGCAAGAAACTCGCCGTTGCCCAGCGTAACAAGGCTCGTCGTAAACACGGAATCGGCGTTCACGAGGGCGACAAAAGGAGCAAGCTGTTCGGCGTGAGAAGTGGCGTTGTCGACGACCAACAGACCTCCAGGGCGAAGCACGCGGCGCAACTGCGGCCACCAACCCGGGTACTCCGGGCGCTCAGCATCGAGGAAGATGAAGTCGAAGGCGCTTTCTTCGGAACGCTGGAAGACGCGAGCTACGTCGTCATGAACCAGCGTGATGTACGCCCCGAGCCCAGAGCGGGCAAAGTTCGCCGAGGCGAGGCCAAGCTTGTACTCGGAGAGCTCGACCGTGGTGACCGAACCGCCGATGGCCCTTGCTGCCTCGGCAAGCCAGAGGGTGGAATAGCCGTTGGAGGTCCCGACCTCGAGCACCCGGCGCGCGACCGTGGCGCGCACGAGGACCGACAGGAACTCACCGGTATCGCGGGTGATGTTCAACATCCGCCGCGAGCGCTCTGCCGTCGCACCATCATTGGCTGCGCCAAGGCGCTCGAGCTCGGACTTCAACGCCTTGAGCGAGTCGCTCACTTCTGCATCCTGAGGGTCAGAGCCTCCCCAACTTCTTCTCCGCCCCCGCATACAGCACATCCCGCATCGCCTTCGCCGCCTTCGCATGGAACGCCACCGCCTCGGGATCGAAGTCCCGCACCGGCACAGGCGCCCGCTCGAAGTGACCGAACCGATCCTCACCCCGCACCAGCGCAGCGCAATCCCAGCTCCCCACCACCTGTTTCGTCGCCGGCGGCATGAAGTGCATCGACACGCCGATGCGCCGGTCCGCAGACACGTTCGGCCCAGACCCATGCGCCAGGCAGTAGTTGTGTAAAGACATCTCCCCGGCCTTCAGCGGCATGAACACGGCGCGCGACTCATCCAGCCCCGGAATCGCCTGTCCGCGCGTCAGCATGTTGTCCGAGTCGTACGTGTCTTCGTGGGGAAAGGTGTCGCCCATGTGTGACCCCGGCATCACTTTCATGCATCCGGCATCGACGCCGGCCTCGGAAATCGCGAACCACGCGGTGACGACGTTCCGCGAGGACAGTCCCCAGTAAGTGTTGTCCTGGTGCCAGGACACGAAGCTCTTCGAGCCGG
>JBBDXL010000074.1:5786-19692 GCA_040902335.1 Burkholderiales bacterium | reverse complement strand
GACAGTCCCCAGTAAGTGTTGTCCTGGTGCCAGGACACGAAGCTCTTCGAGCCGGCGTCCTTGATCCAGAAGAGGGTGCTCCAGCACAGGATGTCCGGCCCGATGAGCTGCTCGATGGGATCGAGCACGCGCGGATCGCGGATCAGGTCGTCCAGCCACTTGAACAGCAGGAACGCGCGGCTGCGCTGCCCGGCTTCGAGCTTGCCGCCCTGCGTGGCCTCGAACGCCTCGAGCTGCTGCCGCAGCCCTGAAGCCTCGGCGGCACTCATGACGGGCACCGGGCAGACATAGCCGTCGCGGTGGAACTGCTCAACTTCCCTCGCAGTCAGTGGCATTGACGCCTCCCCCTCATGATATTCGCGCTGCCATCCAGCCAGCGATCTTGAGCACGGGCAGGGGAACCTAAAATAGGAGCAGCCGTTATTTTAGGTTCGGCTGGCAACCTAAATTAACGGTCCTGCCCGGTGCCCATGCGTTTCCATGATACAGAACGAGAAATGCGCGGCCCGCTCCTAACCAGGAAAGTTCATGACGCACTGCAAGGCGCGCTGCGGGCGAACAGTCCGACCATCGAGTGCTCGCTTGATCTCGAACGCAGTATCGAGACAGTCCAGGTCAGCCCCGAAGGCTGGACCTGGCAAGGCCGGCGGTATCCCTTCCTGGAGACCTGCAAGGACAGGACCCTCTATTACTGGGCCGAAGAGGCCTTCCAGCCGGCGGCGCGATTCACGACGTCGCTGACCAAGCTGGTGCCTACCCAATGGGGCCCGCCGACGTTCGAGATCGACGGCATCAAGATGCACCCCACGGAGCATGTTTCCCCGTACGCGGACGCCGAGCGCAAGGTCAATCTCATCCAGCCGCGCGGCAAGCGGATCCTGGATACCTGCGGCGGCCTGGGCTATATCGCCGCCTGGTGCCTGGCGGGCGGGGCGCAGCAGGTGAAATCCTACGAAAAGTCGGCCGACGTGATCTGGCTGCGCGGCCTCAATCCCTGGTCGCCCGCGAGCGGCGGTGCATTGACGCTGGCCCACGCAGACATCGTAGAGCAGATCGTCACGCTGCCGGATGCCTCGGTCGACGCCGTCCTGCACGATCCGCCGCGCTTCGGCATCGCGGGCGAGCTCTACTCGCAGGCTTTCTACGACCAGCTGGCCCGGGTGCTGAAACGCCGGGGCAGGCTGTTCCACTACACCGGCACGCCGAACAAGCTGACCAGCGGGCGCGACGTGCCCAACGAAGTGGCGAAACGCCTGCGGCGCGCCGGGTTCACCGCGGAATTGAACGGCGACGGCGTGCTGGCGACGAGAACGCAATGAAAGCCGAGGGGAGACCTATGCCGGAACTCAAGTCGACGTATATCGGTGAGCTGATGAGACCGCGTCCGGAAAGTACGACTGGATGAACCGCATCGTGGGCGTGGGCGTCGGCCGCCGCGAGCCGAGCGCGGTGTTCTACGACGTGTTCGAGAGCTCCACGGGGGCATCGAAGCTCATCGGGCAATGCTCAGGCGCATCACGCCCTCCGACTGCGAAATCTCGAAGCGCTTGAGGAAATTCTGCCCGAGCAGGCCCTGCCTGCTCCCGAGCGGCGTCACCGCCACGCTCAAGCCCGACACCTTGAAGCCCTCGGCCTCCACGACCTGATGCTTGACGATGCGTCCCTCGACCGTGCCGTTCGCCGTGCTGAAGTAGCCCTTCACTCCCTCGGGCAGGCGTGCCGAAGCCGCAAACCTGCTGCTCACCGACACGTAGGTCGCGCCGGTGTCGATCATGAACCGGAGCGGTACGCCGTTAACCGAGCCATCCAGATAGTAGTGGCCGTCGCGCGCCACTGGAATCTCGATCACCTGCCCGGGAACCGAATGCACCACGGTCGGCGTGCGCGTCAGCCGGTCGGCGGCGAAGAACACCACCCCCACCAACGCGAGTACCCCGGCCGGCCAATGGGTGTGCCACTTCATCAGAATCGATACAGCTTCGCCGGATTGTCCACCAGGATCCGGTGGCGCGCCGCCGCGTCCGGCACCCAGTCGAACATCGTCGCGAGCAGGCCCGGATCCTCCGGCACCACCGCCACGTCCGGGTGCGGCCAGTCCGTGCCCCAGACCATCCTCTGCGGATTGCGCTTCACCAGCTCGCGCGCGAACGGCGCCACCTTGCGATAGGGCGCGCCGTCCATGCGATAGGGCGCGGAGAGCTTGACCCAGCAGCGGCCCGAATCGACGAGCCTGAGCAGCGTCTGAAAAGCCGGCTGCACCACGCCCTGCCACGCATCCACGCGGCCGAAGTGGTCGACGACGAAATCGGCTGGAAGCTTGAGCAGCCGCTCCGCGATCTCCGGGATCATGGATCCGGGCAGGTGCAGCTGGACGTGCCAGCCGAATTCCTTGACGCGAGCGGCGATGCGCTCGAGCGACTCGAGCTCCCCCGCGCGCATGAAATTCAGCCGCGCGCCCACGAAGCCGGCGCCGTTCAGCTCCCCGAGCTGCGCATCGCTCACCGAATCGTCGATCACCGCCACGCCGCGCGCGCGCTCGCCCAGCGTCGCGATCGCGTCGCGCTGGCAGGAATTGTCCACCCCGTACACGCTCGGCTGCACCAGCACCACGCGCCCGGTACCGAGCGCCTTCGCCACGCCCAGATAGTCCTCGAGCGGAGCCGCTTCAGGCGTGTACTTGCGCGCCGCATCGAGCGGATAGCGCGCGAACGGCCCGAAGACGTGGATGTGGCAGTCGCAGGCGAGCGGCGGGGGTCGCATCCTAGAAGTCGACGTTCCGCGCGCCCTTCAGCTTCAGCATCTCGCGCGCCTCGTTCGGCGTCGCCACCGCGAGGCCGACTTCCTCGAGGATGCGCCGCGCCTTCGCCACCTGCTCGGCGTTGGTCTTCGCCAGCGTCCCGCGTCCGAGCCACAGGCTGTCCTCCAGGCCCACGCGCACGTTGCCGCCCATGACGGCTGACATCGCGGCGACGGCCATCTGGTTGCGCCCCGCGCCGAGCACCGACCACAGGTACGCGTCGCCGAACAGGCGGTCGGCGGTGCGCTTCATGTGCATCACGTCCTCCGCGTGCGCGCCGATGCCGCCGCGGATGCCGAACACCGACTGGATGAACAGCGGCGGCTTGATCAGCCCGCGCTCCAGGAAGTGCGCCGCGGTATAGAGGTGCCCGATGTCGTAGCACTCGATCTCGAAGCGCGTGCCGTTCTCGCTGCACGACTGCAGGATGTAGGCGATGTCCCTGAAGGTGTTCTTGAAGATGCGCTCGTCCGACCCGGCGAGGTAGGGCTTCTCCCAGTCGTGCTTGAACTCCTTGTAGCGCCCGAGCATCTCGTACAGGCCGAAGTTCATCGAGCCCATGTTGAGGGAGGCGACCTCGGGCTTGAGCTGCAGCGCGGGCTGCAGGCGCTCCTCGACCGTCATCGTCGCCGCGCCGCCGGTGGTGAGATTGATCACCACGTCGCTCGCTACGGCGATCTGCGGCAGGAACTCGTGGAACAGCGCCGGGTCCTGGGAGGGGCTGCCGTCCTTCGGATTGCGCGCGTGCAGGTGCACGATCGCGGCGCCCGCCTGCGCCGCCCCGATCGCGGCCTTGGCGATCTGCGCCGGGGTCACCGGCAGGTGCGGCGACATGCTCGGGGTGTGGATCGACCCCGTCACCGCGCAGGTGATGATGACCTTGCCTTGGGCTGCTGCCATCGTTGTCTCCTAGACCAGGTAACGAACGCCGCCGCAGACCGAGATGGCCTGCCCGGAGATGTGCTTGCCCGCGTCGGTGGCGAGGAACAGCGCCGTGTTGGCCACGTCCTGGGCGCTGACCATCGTCTGCAGGCTGACGCTGGCGAGCAGCCGCTTGCGCATCTCGTCGTTGGAGATGCCGAGGCCCTTCGCCTTGGCTTCGATGACGCGCTCCACGCGCTCGCCTTCGACCACGCCGGGCTGGATGCAGTTGACGCGCACGCCGTCCGGCCCGGCTTCGGCCGCGAGGCTCTCGGTGAAGCCGACCACCGCCCACTTGGCGGCGGCGTAGGGCGTGCGCAGCGCGAAGCCGAGCCGGCCGGCGATCGAGGAGAGGTTGATGATCGAGCCGCCGCCCGCCGCCTTGATGCGCGGCATGCCCTTCCTCGTGCAGTAGAACATGCCGTTCAGGTCGATGGCGATGCAGCGGTCCCAGTCCCCGATGCTGATGTCCTCGACCTTGGCGGTGGGGCCGGCGATGCCGGCGTTGTTGACAAGGACGTCGAGCCCGCCGAGCGTGCGCTCGGCATCGTCGAACAGCCGGTCGACGTCCGCCACGTTCGCCACGTCCGCCTTTGTCCGATGGATGTCCTGGTCCAGCTTTGCCAGTGCCTTCTCGTCGACATCACAGACGTGCACTTTTGCGCCGTGGTCGCGGAATGTCCGTGCGATGGCGAGCCCGATGCCCGCGGCGCCGGCGGTCACGACGACGCGCAAGCCTTTGGCAGATGTGTTCATGCGTTCCTCCCTTTCGCCAGACGCGCAGCGGCGTCCCCTGCAGTATATTGTGGCGAGAGTGGGTTCCCATGGACACGCTTGAGGCGCTGTTCGAGCGCGCGCGCCGCAAGCGGCGGCGCATCGTGCTGCCGGAGACGGGCGACGAGCGCATCGTAGCGGCCGCGCGGCGGCTGCGGGACGAAGGGCTCGCCGAGCCGCTGCTGCCCTCGCCGGAGCACGATCCCAGGCTGGAGTATTACGCCAGCCTCTATCCCGGGAACCCGAGGCTCGCCCGGCGCGCGGTCGCCAGGCCGCTGTTCCATGCCGGCATGATGGTCAGGGCGGGCGATGCCGACGCGATGCTCGCCGGGGTCGCCCATCCCAGCGCGCGCGTGATCGAGGCCGGCCTGATGACGATCGGCCTGGCGCCCGGAATTTTCACGCCGTCGAGCTTTTTCCTCATGCTTCTCGAGGGGAAGGTGCTGCTGTACGCGGACTGCGCGGTCAACGCCGAGCCCACGGCCGAGCAGCTCGCCGACATCGCGCTCGCTTCCGCGGCCAGCTACCGTGCGCTGCTGGAGGATGAACCTCGCGTCGCCCTGCTTTCCTTTTCGACCAAGGGCAGCGCGCGCCACCCGCGCACCGAGAAGGTCGTGCGCGCACTGGCGATCGCGCGCGAGCGCGATCCAAAGCTGGCGATCGACGGGGAGCTGCAGGCCGACGCGGCGCTGGTCGAGGCGGTGGCGAGAAAAAAGCTCAAGCACGCCGGCCCGGTCGCCGGGCGCGCCAATGTCCTCGTGTTTCCGGATCTCGACGCCGGCAACATCGCCTACAAGCTCACCCAGTACCTCGCCGGCGCGCGCGCCGTAGGCCCGGTGCTGCAGGGCTTCGCCAAGCCGATCAGCGACCTCTCGCGCGGCGCGAGCGTGGACGACATCGTGGCGACGGCCGCGATACTGGGCTGCCTCTAGCGCTCGTCCAGCGGCACGTACGCGCGCGGCTCGGGGCCGTTGTAGAGGGTGAGGGGGCGGATGAGGATGTTGTTCTCCATCTGCTCCATCACCTGCACCGTCCAGCCGGGCACGCGCCCGGCGCAGAAGATGGGCACGAAGAGGTCGGCCGGGATGCCGTTCAGGTAGTAGACCACGCCGGCGTAGAAGTCGACGTTGACGTTGACGCCGTGGCGCGCGTAGGGCTTCATCGCCTCGACCAGCGCTTCCAGGATCTGGTACCACTTGGGCTGCCCCATCTCGCGCGAGAGCTGCTCCACCCCGGCGCGCATGTGGCGCGCGCGCGGATCCTCGGCGCGGTAGACGCGGTGGCCGAAGCCCATCACCGGCTCGCGGTTCGCGCGCTTGCGCTTCACGTACTCGGCGGCTTTCGACGCCTCGCCGATCTCCTGCGCCATGCTCATCACGTTCTCCGCGGCGCCGCCGTGCGCCGGGCCGGACAAGGCGGCGATGGCGGCCGTGATCGCGGCGTGCAGGTTGGCCTCGGTGCCGGCGACCACGCGCGCGGTGAACGCCGAGGCGTTCGAGCCGTGCTCGGCGTGCAGGATCATGTCGACGTCCATGAGGCGCGCCGCGTCGGCGCTCGGCGGCGAGCCTTGCAGCATGTGCAGGAAGTTCGCCGCATGGCCCAGCCGCGGATCGGGTGCCACCGGCGCGCGGCCGTTGCGGATGTGCTGGTGCGCGGCGACGATCATCGGCACCTGCGAGCTGAGGCGGATGCCCTTGCGCACGATCGCCTCGGGCGAGTTGTCCGCGACCTCGGCGTCGAAGGCCGCCAGCGCCGATACCGCCGTGCGCAGCACGTCCATCGGATGGGCGGCTTTGACGATGCGAATCAACTCGAGAATTTCGTCAGGCAGCGCCCGCGCTGCTTTCGATTCCGCGGTGAAACCATCGAGCTGCTCGCGAGACGGCAGCTCGCCGCGCAGCAGCAGGTGGCAGGTCTCCTCGAACGTGGAGTGCTGCGCGAGATCATGGATCGAATAGCCGCGGTAGCGCAGCTCGCCCGCGCGCCCGTCGATGTAGCACACGCGCGAGCGGTCGAAATAGACGCCCTTCAGGCCGCGGTGGATTTCGTCGCTCATCGGTCGAACCTCTCGGTCGGGAAGTATTTCGCCAGGCGCTCGTCGGCGGTGCGCGCGTGCGCCTCCATGCCTTCGAGCCGCGAGATGCGCGCCGTGACCGGCGCCACGTCGCGGTTCGCCTCGCGCGTCATGCGCTGCCAAGTGACGGTCTTGATGAACTTGTGCACCGAGAGCCCGCCGGAATAACGCGCTGCGCCCCGGGTGGGCAGGATGTGATTCGGCCCCGAGGCCTTGTCGCCGAAGGCGACGGTCGTTTCCTCGCCGAGAAACAGCGAGCCGTAGCAGCTGAGATGGGCGAGCCACCAGTCGAGCTCGCGCGCGTGCACTTCCAGGTGCTCCGCGGCGTAACGGTCGGACACCTTGACCGCCTCCTCGCGTGTCGAGCACACCACGATCTCGCCGTAATCGCGCCAGGCCGCGCCCGCGGCTGTCCGTGCCGGTTCAGGAAGTTTCTCGATCAAGGGAGGAACGCGTTCTGCCACCTCTTCACCGAACTTCGTGGAAAAACAAATCAGCCATGCAGGGCTGTCGCTGCCGTGCTCGGCCTGGCCGACGAGGTCCGAGGCGACGAGCGCCGGGTCGGCGCCGTCGTCGGCGATGATCGCGATCTCGGTCGGCCCGGCGAGGACATCGATGCCCACGGCGCCGAACAGAGCGCGCTTCGCCTCGGCGACGAACTTGTTCCCCGGACCGACCACGATGTCGGCCGGCTTGCCGGTGAACAGCCCGTAGGCGAGGGAGGCGATGGCCTGCACGCCGCCCAGGGTGAGGATCGTGTCCGCGCCCGCCACCTTCATGGCGTAGAGCACCTGCGGATGGATCCCTTCTCCCTGGTAGGGCGTCGAGCAGGCGATCACCGTGGGCACGCCGGCGGCCTTGGCGGTGGCGATGCTCATGTAGGCCGAGGCGATATGGGCGTAGCGGCCGGTGGGCACGTAGCAGCCGGCGACATTCACCGGAATCAGCCGCTGCCCCGCCGTGAGGCCGGGAGAGACTTCGAGCGAGAATTCGTGCATCGAGTCGCGCTGTGCCAGGGCGAAACGCCGCACCTGCGCGGTCGCGAACTCGATGTCTTGCTTGACTCCGGGAGGGATGGAGCGGGTGCGCCGCTCAAGCTCTTCGGAATTCACTTCAACAGGGCCGCGCCAGCGGTCGAGCTTCTGCGCGTACTCGCGCACCGCCTGCTCGCCGCGGGCACGGATCTCCGCCAGCATCTCCTCGACCACCTTGCGCGCCGCGGCGGTCTCGGTTTCGGGGGTCTTCGCCGCCCGCTTGAGGTAGTCGATCGCCATGCTATTTCCCGTAGATCAACGTCGGCAGCCAGAGCGCGATCTGCGGGAACGCGCCGATCAGCACGAGGCCGAGCAGCTGCAGCCCCATGAACTGCATCATGCCGCGATAGATGTCGCCGAGCTGCCATTCTGGCACCACGCCCTTGAGGAAGTAGGCCGACATGGCGACCGGCGGCGACAGCCACGCCGTCTGCAGGCAGACGGCCACCAGGATGCCGAACCAGGCCAGGTCGAAGCCGAGCTTTTGCACCAGCGGCAGCAGGAAGGGCACCACGATCAGCACGATGGGCACCCACTCGAGCGGCCAGCCGAGCACGAAGATGAGCCCCATGACGATCGCCAGCACCACGTAGCGGTTGAGCTCGAGCCCGAGCAGCGCCTCGGTGAGCATGGTGGGCGTGCCCAGGCGCGCGAACACGGCGCCGAAAAAGTTCGATGCCGCGACCAGGAACAGGATCAGCACCGAGATCTCGAGGGTTCTCACCAGCGTTTCCGAGAACCGGGTCCAGGTGAGCCGCCGGTAAAGCGCCGCGAGCAGCAGGGATCCGGCCGCGCCGCAGGCCGAGCCCTCGGTCGGGGTGGCGAGTCCGAACACGATGCTGCCCAGCGCGGCGAACACCAGCGCCGCCGGCGGCACCAGGCCCCTGAAGAACTGGATCCAGAGCTCGCCCATGCTGCCGGCTCTGCGCTCGAGGGCGAGCGCCGGGGCGAGCTTGGGATTGATCTGGCAGCGGAGCATCGCGTACCCGGTAAAGAGCAGCGCGAGCAGGACGCCCGGCAGCAGCGCCGCGGCAAACAGCGTCGTCACCGGGACCTCGAGCACCGGCCCCATCACCACCAGCATGATCGAGGGCGGGATCAGGATGCCGAGCGTGCCGCCGGCCGCGATCAGCCCCGAGGACAGCTTCACGTCGTAGCCGGAGCGGATCATCTGCTTGCCGGCCATGATGCCCAGGATGGTGACCGAGGCGCCGACGATGCCGGTCGCGGCGGCGAAGATCGTCGCCACGAACATCACCGCGAGATAGAGCGAGCCGCGCACGCGCGCGAGGATCTTCTGCACCGCCTCGAACAGCTCCTCCATCAGGTTCGACTGCTCCATCATGATGCCCATGAAGACGAACAGCGGCACCGCGGCGAGCGTCTGCTCCATCATGGTGGAGTAGAACTGCAGCGTGAGCAGGTAGAACACGAGCTGGCCGAAGCCCCAGTATCCGAACACCAGGCCGAGGAACACGAGCGTGAACGAGATCGGAAAGCCGATGAAGATGCCGGCGAGCATCGCGACGATCATCAGCAGGCCGATGGTCTCCGGCGTCATTGCTGCGGCCACGCGCCCTTGCGGGCGGCGTAGAGCGCCTTGAGGAGCTCCGAGACGCCCTGCACCACGAGGAACAGCACCGCCACGGGCAGGCAGCTCTTGATCGGGCCGAGCAGCGGCATCCAGGCCGTGTCCATGCCGCGCTCGCCCTGGGACAGCGAGCCCCACGCCCACTGCGCCGCCACCCACAGAAAGATCAGCATGCTGGGGAAGTAGAAGACGAGGTAGAGCGCCGCGTCCACGCGCGCCTGCGTCTTCACCTTCCAGTTCCGGTACAGGAAGTCCGAGCGGATGTGCACGCCCTTGGACAGCGCGTAGCCGGCGCCGATCACGAACATCGCGCCGTAGGTCATGCGGCTCAGGTCGTAGACCCAGACCGTCGGCGCGGTGAACAGGTAGCGCGCGGTGATCTCGTAGATCATCGCCGCCATCAGTGGAACGGTGAGCCAGGACGCGAAGCGTCCCACCCAGAGGCTGAACAGGTCGATCGCGACGATGGTGCGCGCCATCCAGCCCGGCATGTCCGCCGGCAGGCCGGCCGCGTCGGCGCGGCGGCCCGCAATCATCTCGTCGGCGATCCTCGTCTCGTCGGACATCAGAAAAAGGAAGCGGGCCCTGCGGCCCGCTTCGCTTCCCCTCGCGGGCGCTATTACTTCTTGCGCTTCCTGGCGAGCTCCGCCGCGTAGGCGGCGCCCAGCCCGGCGTTCGACTTCTGCGCATCGGCCCAGAACGGGATGGCCGTCGCGGCGAACGCCTTCTGGCTCTCCCACACCTTCTTGAAGAACGCGTTCTCGGCGGCGTTCTTCTCGAAGTTCTTCAGCGCCGCGGCGCCATACAGCGTGAAGTACTCGGCCGGCGTGTCGTGCAGCTGCACGCCGTGCTTTTCCACCAGCTCCTGCAGCGCCTTGCCGTTCTCGTGGATGCGGTAGGCCACCGTCTTCATGAGCGAGGCGTTCGCCGACACCTCGATCGCCTTTTGCTGGCCCGGCGTGAGCTTGCGCCAGACGTCGCCGTTGAAGTAGATATCGGCGTTCACCACCACCTGGTGCAGCCCCTGCAGGTAATAGTGCTTCATGACCCGATGGAAACCGTAGGTCATGTCGGGCTTCGGGCAGCACCACTCCGCGCCGTCGAGCAGGCCTTTTTCCAGCGCCGGCAGGATGTCGCCGCCGCCCATGGCCACCGCGGCGACGCCGATGTCCTTGTAGATCTGGCCCGGAATGCCGGGCGGGGTGCGGAAGCGCCGCGTCCTGAAATCGGCCATCGAGTTGATCGGCTCCTTGAACCAGCCGAGCGCCTCCGGTCCCACCGGCTGCAGGATGAAGCCCTTGATGTTGACCCGCATCTCCTTCCACAGCTGGTCGTAGAGTTCCTTGCCGCCGCCGTAGAGGAACCACGAGACCCAGGCGAAGTTGTCCATCCCCAGGCCGGCGCCGGCGGCGGGCGAGCCGAACAGCGTCGCGGCCGGATGCTTGCCCGACCAGTAGTGCGTCCAGGCGAAGCCCGCCTCGATCAGCCCCTTGTCGACCGCGTCGAGCGTATCGTTGACCGCGACGATCGCGCCGGCGGGCAGCACCTCGAAAGTGACGCTCTTGTTGGTGAGGTCCTCGACGTCCTTCGCGAACTCCTTGAGCATCGTCACTTCGTCCGCCGAAGTCGGGATCACGGACTGGATGCGGATCTTCACCGGCTTGCCCTGCGCCCAGGCGGCGAGCGGGCTCAAGGCGAGCGCCACGGAAAGCAAGGCGATAAGCTTCAGCAGCGACCTGATCATGTCGGGTTCCTCCTCGGTGGACGAATGAAAGCGCTTGCAGCGAGGCTAAGCGGGGCGCCTCGCTACGGTCAAGTTGCAGCGCAGCATGCGCGCAACAAGCGCTTTCATCTAGAGTGCATGCGCATGAAGGCCAAGGTCAACGCCAGGCTCGCGGACGTGGCGCGTGCCGCGGGGGTGTCGCTTTCCACCGCCTCGCGCGCGCTTGCCGACCCGCAGCTCGTGCACGAGCGCACGCGCGCCAGGGTGCGCGAAGCCGCTGCGATGCTCGGCTACCTGCCGCATGGCGCGGCGCGCGCGCTCGCCACGCGGCGCTCGCGCACCATCGGCGCGGTGTTTCCGCCGGTAGACAACCCGATCTTCGCCGCGGCGACGCAGGCCCTCGCGCACGAGCTCGCCTCGCGCAACTACACGCTGCTGCTCGCCACGCACGAATACGACCCGGGCGCCGAGCTCGCGGCGGCGCGCGCGCTGCTCGAGCGCGGCGTCGACGGGCTGGTGCTGGTGGGCATGGACCACGACCCCGAGCTCTACCGCATGCTCGCGCAGTCGGGCGTCCCCTACGAGCTCGCCTGGTCGGTCGATCCTGCAGGCTATCAGCACTGCGTCGGTGTTGCGCACCGGCTCGCGTCGGTGCGCCTCACTCAGCACCTGCTCGACCTCGGGCACCGGCGGTTCGCGGCGGTCGCCGGGCGCACCGCGCGCAACGACCGCGCGCGCGACCGCCTCGCCGGCACGCGCGAGGCGCTCGCCTCGCACGGCCTCGAGCTGCCCGCCGAGCGCGTCGTCGAGACCGAGTTCTCCGTAGGGCACGGGCGGCGCGCGCTGCGCGACCTGCTCGAGCGCGCGCCGGGCTTCACGGCGGTGGTCTGCGGCAACGACCTGCTCGCCATCGGCGCGCTGCACGAATGCGCGCGGCGCGGCATCGCCGTGCCGCGCGACATGTCGGTCGCGGGCTTCGACGACATCGAGATGGCGGCAGTGGCCACGCCGGCGCTCACCACGGTCCACGTGCCGGCCGCGGACATCGGCCGGCTCGCCGCCGAGCGCATGCTGGCGCGCCTGGCGGGCGAGCACGTGGCCTCTGTAGAGGAGCTGCGCGTCGAGCTGATCGTGCGCGAGAGCACGGGGCGGGCGCCGGCTTGATCGAAGCCGATTTCGTCGTCGTCGGCGCGGGCTCGGCGGGCTGCGTGCTCGCCAACCGCCTGTCGGCCGATCCGCGCCGCCGGGTGCTGCTGCTCGAAGCCGGCCCGCGCGATCGCTCGATCTGGATCCATCTGCCGATCGGCTACGGCAAGACCATGTTCCACCCGGTGTACAACTGGGGCTTCCATACCGAGCCCGAGCCGCACATGAACGGCCGGCGCATCTACTGGCCGCGCGGGCGCGGCCTGGGCGGATCGTCTTCGATCAACGGGCTCATCGTGGTCCATGGCCAGCCGCAGGATTACGACGCCTGGGCGGCGCAAGGCAACGCGGGCTGGGGGTGGAAGGACGTAGAGCCCTACTTCAGGCGCAGCCGGATGTCGGTTTCGGAGATCGGCGAGCCGCACGAGCTCATGGAAGCCATCATCGGCGCGGCGAACGAGCTGGGCGTTGCGCGCACGGCGGATTTCAACGGGCTGAACCAGGAGGGCGTCGGGTATTACCGGCTCTTCACCCGCAAGGGCTGGCGCTCGAGCAGCGCCACGGCGTATCTGCGGCCCGCCGAGCGGCGAGCGAACCTGCGCGTCGAGACCGGCGCGCACGTGACGCAGATCCTGTTCGAGGGAAGCCGCGCGGTCGGTGTGCGATACCGGAAAGGCCCGAAGGAATTCGAAGCTCGCGCTGCCGAAGTGATCCTGAGCGCGGGCGCGATCCAGAGCCCGCAGCTGCTGCAGCTGTCGGGAATCGGTCCCGGAGAGCTCCTGCGCTCCTTCGGCATTCCCGTGGTCGCCGATCTGCCCGGCGTGGGCGAAAACCTGCAGGACCACCTGCAGCTGCGCGTGATGTACAAGTGCACCAAGCCCATCACCACCAACGACGATCTGGCGAGCTTTTGGCGAAAAATGTGCATCGGCGCCAGGTGGATTTTCCTGCGCAAGGGCCCGTTGGCCATCGGCATCAACCAGGGCGGCCTGTTCACGCGCGTGCTGCCCGGGTCGAAGACCCCCGACGTGCAGTTCCACTTCGCCACGCTCTCGGCCGAGCTCGCCGGCGCGCGGCCGCATCCCTGGCCGGGCTTCACCCTGTCGGTGTGCCAGCTGCGCCCCGAGTCGCGCGGCACGGTGCGCATCCGCTCGACGGACCCGTTCCAGGCGCCGGCGATGCAGCCGAACTACCTCGCCGCCGAGCTCGATCGGCGCTGTGCGGTTGCGGGCATCCGGCTGGCGCGTCGCCTTGCCGCAACCAATTCCTTGAAGCCCTACGTCGCAGAAGAGTATCGGCCCGGCCCCGACGCCAAGACGGACGACGACCTGCTCGAGTTCGCGCGCACCTACGGCGCGACGATCTTCCACCCCTCGGGGACCTGCAAGATGGGCAGCGATGCCATGGCGGTGGTCGACGAGCGCTTGCGCGTGCGCGGCATCGGCGGCCTAAGGGTGGTCGACTGCTCGATCATGCCGACGCTTACTTCCGGGAACACTCACGCGCCGGCGGTGATGATCGCGGAAAAGGCGTCTGACTTGATTCTCGAGGACACGGGCGCCTTATCACCCGCTCCCCGACACCGCGTAGCGCAGGGCGCGGATGCCTGACCCCTTCAAAGTCGCCTGTTACAATGATTCCCATGAAATCGGTTACCGCAAGGCGCGCCTCCGAACGCCTGACGCCCTACGAGGCGGCCGTCAAAGTCGGGCTGCTCGGCTGCATCGAAGGGCCGCCCGATCTAGCGCTGAACCACCGCAAATACGCCCGCCGGGCTGTCCGCGCTAATCATCAATCGGCGCGACCGGTTCCACGCGCAGCTCACCGACCTTCTTAAAGCCTACGA
>JBBDXL010000074.1:0-5686 GCA_040902335.1 Burkholderiales bacterium | reverse complement strand
TCAATCGGCGCGACCGGTTCCACGCGCAGCTCACCGACCTTCTTAAAGCCTACGACGGACGCTTGCTGACCACCTGGCCAGTGGTGGCCGAAGCGTGCTCATTCATGCCGGATCGACTGCAGGGCCGCGTTCTCGATTGGATCGCTGCGGCAGGAGTCGAGATCGTGTCGATAGACGCTGGTATCGACTTCATGCGCCAGACTATGGCCGAGTACGGCGACCTGCCGTGCGACTTTGCCGATGCTAGTCTGGTTTACGCGGCATCAAAGACGCGCGTGCGTGAGATCTGGACGCTCGACCGTGACTTCTTGGTATTCAGGCTACCTGATCGCAGCCGCTTCACCATAATTCCGGGCGCAAAGTAAGCCGCTAGGCCGCTGGGCGCAGGCCGAGGATCTTGCGCGCCTCGGCGGGGGTCGCGACCTTTCTGCCGAACTTCTCGCAAGCGTCGACCACCTTCTTGACCAGCTCGGCGTTGCTCGCGGCGAGGCGGTTGGGCTCGATGCGCAGGTTGTCCTCGAGCCCGGTGCGGCAGTGGCCGCCGGTCTCGAGGCACCACTGGTTCACTTCCCACTGGTGGCGGCCGACGCCGGCGGCGACCCAGGTGGCGCGCGGCAGGATTGCCGCGAGCTCGCTCCTGAGGAAGTCGAAGATGCTGCGCCGCGCCGGCATGGCATTCGGAATGCCCATCACGAACTGCACGTGCGGCGGGTCCTTGAGCAGGCCTTTCTTCACCAGGCCGGCGGCGTTGTAGAGCATCGCCAGGTCGAACACCTCGACCTCGGGCTTGATGTCGTTCTCCAGCATGGTCTGCGCCAGGCCTTCGACGAACTCGGGCGGGTTCTCGTAGATCTGCGCCGGGAAGTTCACCGAGCCGGTGGCGAGCGAGGCCATGTCGGGCCTGAGGTAGAGCATGCCGCCGCGCTTCGCCTGCTCGCGGCCGCGGCCGCCGGTCGAGAACTGGATGATCATGCCGGGGCAGTGCTTGCGCACGCCTTCCTGCACGCGAGCGTAGAGCTCGGGGTCCGACCCCGGCGACTCGTCGGCGTTGCGCACGTGGATGTGCACGAGCGAAGCGCCCACCTCGAACGCCTGCTGCGTCGATTCGATCTGCTCCGCGGGCGCGACCGGGACGGCGGGGTTGTCGGCCTTCTTCGGCACCGCGCCGGTGATGGCGACCGTGATGATGACGGGCTGGGTCATGGCGTCGCCGCCATTATTGCAAAGGCCCTGCCGGCTGTGCAAACATATCCGCCAAACGGAATCCCGCCTTCCGGAAAATGAAAAAGCGTCGCCAGCCGCCCCCGGGTGCCCCCACCTACGACGATCTGCTGCAGATCGTGCAGCTCATCCAGTCGGGCTCGCGCTTCAGCGAGTTCCGGCTGCGCTCGGGCGACATCGAGGTTGAAATCCGGCGCGCCAACGGCGCCCCGGGACCCGCCGCGCAGCCCGCGACGGCGCCGCATCCCGCCGAGCCGGTCGGCGGTGAAGTGACGCTCGAGCCGGCGGGCGCGGCGCTGCGCGTCCCGCACGCGCGGCGCGAGGCGCCGGCGCTGCCGCCGGGGGCCGTGCTGGTGCGCGCGCCGATGGTGGGGACGTTCTACCGCTCGCCGGCCCCCGGAGCGCCGCCGTTCGTCGAGCCGGGCAGCCGGGTCGCCCCGGACACCATGGTCTGCATCATCGAGGTGATGAAGCTCATGAACTCGATCAACGCCGGCGTCGACGGCGTCGTGACCCACGTGCTCGTCGACGACGCCGAACCCGTCGAGTACGGGCAGCCGCTCATCGCCATCGATCCCGGCGCATGAGCGCCCGCAAAGCCCGCGCCCGCACCCTGCGCTTCGTCGATCTCACGCTGCGCGATGCCCACCAATGCCTGTGGTCGACCCGCATGACCACGGCGATGATGGCGCCGATTCTCGGCACGCTCGACCGCATCGGCTACGACGCCATCAACGTGCTGGGCGGGGCGGTGTTCGATGTCTGCGTGCGCTACCTGCACGAGAACCCCTGGCGCCGCGTGCAGATGCTGTGCGAGCGCCTCGCGACGCCGGTGGACGCGCTGACGCGCGGCCAGAGCCTGTACACCTTCGAGCTGTTTCCCGACGACATCGTCGAGCTCAACTCGCGGGTGCTGGCGGGCCTGGGCGTCAGGATCCTCACCGCCTACGACGCGCTCAACGACAACCGCAACATCGAGTCCTCGGTGCGCTCGGCGAGAGCGGCCGGCATGCAGACGAACGGCTGGATGACCTATTCCCTGAGCCCGGTGCACACCGATGCGTACTACGTGGAGCGCACGCGCGAGCTCGTGGCGCTCGGGGTGGATTTCATCTGCGTCAAGGATCCGACCGGATTGCTCACGCCCGAGCGCGGCCGCACGTTGTTTCCCGCGGTGGTGGCGGCCGCGGCGGGCGTGCCGCTGCAGCTGCATTCGCACTGCCAGTCGGGCCTCGCGCCCGAGGTGTACTCGGTCGCGATGCAGTCCGAGTTCGAGTACGCGTACACCGCGCTCGAGCCGCTGGGCAACGGCGCGTCGCTGCCCACCACGCAGGACATCCGCCGCCGCGCGCTCGCGCTCGGCCTGAAGTGCCGCCTCGACGAACAGGCGATGACCGAGGCCTCGCGCTACTTCGAATGGCTGTGCGTGCGCGAGGACAAGCCGCGCGGCGAGGTGGCGCGCTACGACGCGGCGCTCTACGAGCATCAGATTCCCGGGGGGATGATCTCCAACCTGCGCTACCAGCTGCAGGTCATGCAGCTCGAGCACCGCTTGCCGGAGATCATGGAGGAGGCGGCGCGCGTGCGGCGCGATCTCGGCTATCCGATCGTCGTCAGCCCCTTCGCGCAGTACATCATCACGCAGGCGGTGCTCAACGTGGTGCAGGGCGAGCGCTACAAGACCATCCCGGACGAGATCCGCAAGTACGCCTCGGGCTACTACGGCAGGCTGGCGGCGCCGCCGAGCGACGAGTTCCTCGAGCGGGCCAATCTCAAGCAGAAGGAAATGGTGACCGAGCGGCCCGGGGAGCACATCGAGCCCTGGATACCGCGCCTGCACGCGAAGCTCGGCCGGGGGGCGAGCGACGAGGACGTGCTGCTGGCCGCGTTCTACGACGACGGGCGCCTCCTCGCCGGGCTGCGTGACCCGGTTCCCGAGTGCCGTGCGCGCACCACGCCGCTCTACGAGCTGGTGCGCTGGCTCGCCGAGCGGCGCGACATCGAGCGCGCGCGCATCCGCTTCGCGGGCACCGAGATCTTCTTCGCCGCATGAGCCGCGCCGGCCCGGGTCAGGACGCGGCGGGCGCGGTGCCCAAGGCGCTGCGCATGCTGGAGGTCGTGGCGGCGCGCAAGCGGCCGCTGTCGATCGCGGAAATCGCCGCCGCACTCGACCTGCCGCAGCCGACCGCGCATCGCATCGTCGGCATGCTCGAGAGGCTCGGCTTTCTCGGTCGCGAACCCGGCCGGCGCCGCATCGTCGAGGGCGCGCGCCTCGTCGGCCTGAGCCTGGACGCGCTGCAGGCGGCGGCGAGCTCGGGCAGCCGGCATGCCGTGCTCGCCTCGCTGGCGAAGAAGACCGGCGAGTCGTGCAACCTCGGCGTGATGGCCGGCGGCCATGTGGTGTACGTCGACCGCGTCGAGTCGCAGTGGCCGCTGGGATTGCGCTTCGAGCCCGGCAGCCGCGTGCCGCTGCATTGCACGGCGATCGGCAAGCTGCTGCTCTCCCAGCTTCCCGAGGACGCGCTCGAGGCGCAGCTCGCGAACGGCCCGCTGACGCGCTATACCGCGACCACCATCACGGACTCGCGGCGCCTGAAGGCGGAGCTACAGCGCATCCGCGAGCAGGGCTATTCCACGGACAACCAGGAGTTCATGTCCGGCGTCGTGTGCATCGCGATCCCGGTCAAGGGACCGAAAGACGGACGCATCTGCGCCGGCCTCGCCATCTCGGCTGCCGAGGCACGGCTCACGCTCGCGGGCGCGAAGCGCTTCCTGCCCGATCTGCGCCAGGCGGCCGGCCGGCTCTCGCGCAGCCTGGGGGAAGGATCTCCTTGAAGGCCTGGAGCCGCGCGCTGCGCTGGATCGCCGGGCTCGCGGGCGCGGCGCTCACGGTGTACGTGACGCTTGCTCTCTTTGGCTTCGTGCGCAGCTCCTCGCAGCACTATGCCGCCTTCACCTTTGCCGTGATGTTCATCTCGGGTGTCGTGGCGATCCGCATGGCGATCGAACATCGGCGGGCTGAACCGGGATTCCGGTGGTTCTGGCCAAGACTGGGAACGGCGACCCTCGGCTGGGTGCTCGCCACCGCGGGCGGCCTGTACATCCTGTGGCACGCCCAGCGCCTGGAGGTGGAATCGCCGTTTTTCCAGGACTTCGACATGGCGGTCGGCATGGCCTTCACCGCGGGCGTGCTGCTGCTCACCTGGCTTCACTGGGGCCCGGTGCTGACGCTCATGATCGCCGGGTCGATCGTCTATTTCTTCTACGGTCACCTGATCGCGAACCCGCTCCTAATGCACCCCCCGTACGACCCGAAGTTCGTAATGAACTACATCGGACTCGGCACCACTCAGGGGTTCTTCTGGTTCGCCCAGACCGCGGTCGACGACATCTACTACCTGGTCCTGTATGCCTCGGTGCTGTTCGGCATCGGCATGCTCGCGTCGATCCTCGAGCTCGGCAAGGCGATGGGAAACCGCATCGCGGGCGGCGCGGCGGGACCCGCCGTGATCGGCAGCGGGCTGGTGTCGATGGTGATGGGGGTGGCGGTCTCGAACGTGGTGCTCACCGGGCGATTCACCATCCCGATGATGAAGAAGTACGGCTACAAGCCCGCGATGGCCGGGGCGATCGAGGCGGCGGCCTCCACATCGGGGCAGATCATGCCGCCGGTGCTTGGGCTCGCTGCGTTCATCATCGCGAGCTTCCTGTCGATGAAGTACATCGACGTGGTCAAGGCCGCGGTCATTCCCGGCTTCCTTTACATGACCGGCATCGCAATCGGCGTGATTGTCTATGCCAGGCGTAACCGACTTCCCAGGCTCGCCGAGCAGGTCGACATCCAGGCGATTCTGCGTACGCTGCCCGCCTTCCTGGTGTCCTTCGTCGTCGTCTGCTGGCTGCTCATCGACTACTACTCGCCGTCGCTGGCGGGTGCCACGGGCTGCGTCGTAGCTCTCGTGCTGTGCACATTCCAGGGCAAGTACCGGCCCAAGGCGAAGCAGCTCATGCTGGCCCTCGAGGAGGGCCTGGAGATGATGGCGGTGCTGGCGCTGCTCCTGATCGCGATCGGCCCGCTCGGCCAGGCGTTCTTGACCACCGGTCTTTCCGGGCGGCTCGGAACCTGGCTGATCGATGTCCTTCCCGACAGCGCGCTCCTGCTGCTGATCGGCGCGGCGGTGCTGTCGCTCATCCTGGGAATGGGGCTGCCGACGCCGGTGGCGTACCTGGTCGTGGCGCTCGCGCTGGTGCCGTTTCTGCAGCAGCTCGGATTGAAGCCGTTCCTCGCGCACTATTTCGTCTTTTACTTCGCCGTGTATTCGGCCCTCACGCCGCCGGTGGCGGTGGCGGCGCTCGCGGGCGCCAAGATCGCCGGCGCGGGCAACTGGGAAACGGCCAAGGAGTCGATGAAGCTCGCGGCGACCACGTTCATCATCCCGTTCGCGTTCGTCTACCGGCCGCAGCT
>JBBDXL010000073.1:0-5115 GCA_040902335.1 Burkholderiales bacterium | reverse complement strand
CAACAACCCGACCTCCGACATGCGCTTCGGCGCCCAAGACGTGCTCAAGACCTACCAGATGGGCAGTTTCCACCAGGCGATGGAGTTCGAAGAGATCATCATCAACAAGAAAAAATGGGATTCGATGCCCAAGGATCTGCAGGCGATCTGGCAGTACGGCGTCGAGGCGGCGAACTCGTCCAACTATTGGACCGCGATGGCTAACTACCCGAAGGACCTACAAGCGCTCATCCACAAGCACAAAGTCAACGTCGTACGCACGCCGAAGTCGGTCTTCAGGGCGCAGCTCGCGGCTTGGGACAAGCTCACCAAGCGGCTATCGGATGAGGATCCATTCTTCAAAAAGGTTGTGGAATCGCAGCGCGCATGGGCGAAGGACCTCTGCTACTACTCGTTCCTGAACGAGGCCGATTTCCAAATGGGCTACGAGCACGTGTTCAAGACCAAGCTTCCCATCTGACGGCAAGTTGGCGTGTCCTCATGGCATCGCCCCGGTTTCCTGGACACTGGCCTAAGCTTGGTTTAGCTTCTCGAACTGATCCGGACTCACCAAGTCGAGCGTCGAATGCCGCAAGCGCTGCGCGGCGATCTTCGCCGCCAGCGCGTAACGGTGGCGCCGCAGCGCACCCGCCGTGGAAATCACTGCAGTCGTTCCAGGTCGGTGCCCAGCTCCTCGAGGCTGGCGTTGAACAGCCGCGGCTGCGCCCGCGTCTTGCGCACGAGCGCGATCGCGCTCGCAACGCCGAGCGCCGCGAACACCGCGGCGACGGCGCCGGCCGCGACCAGCCGGTAAGGCGTATCCCAGAGCGTCGCCATCACCAGGACCGCCAGCATGACGACCGCCACGACCGCGGCAAGCAGCGTCAGCGCGGCATAGACCAGCAATTCGGCAAGGCGGCCCTGCTCTTCGGCGATCTCGGTGACCAGCAGCGCCAGGCGCGTGTGCACAATGTCGAGCGCCGTGCGGCTCAGGGCCTTCAGGGACGCGAACGGCCCGGGCGCGCCGCCTCGCGTGCCGGCGGCAGTCGTCATGCGGTGCCGCTCAGCGCCGCGCCAGCAGTGCGCCGATCAGCAGGCCGGCCGCCGCGGCGACGCCGAGCGCGGTCCAGGGATAGTCGCGCACGTAGCCGTCGGTGAGGCGCGCGTAGCGCTTCGCGCTGTCGCCGACGGCCGACTGCGCTTGCGAGAGCGTCGCCCGGGCACTGTCGAGCTTGTGCGCGCCGTAGTCCTTGAGCAGGTCGGTCGCCTCGTTGACGATGCCGCCGATTTCCTTGCCGAGCTTCTCCGTGCCGCCCTGCAGATTCCTGCCCCCGCGTTTACGGGGCTTTTCGTGGTTTCCATTGGCCGTGCTCTCCTTTGTGGGTAGGGCGCCGATTATCCACGCCACGGCCGATGGTTCTGTGCACGGCCGGTACATAACGTGACCTTGGAGCGCTAACGCACAGACTAGGCGCGCGCCGATGCCTAGGCTGCGTGCATTCGCAACCAGTACAACCAATCCTACGCAATCAACTGGAGAACATTCGCATGAAACCCATCAGCCGAATCAGCATCGCGCTTGCCGCCATCGCCTTTACCGTGGCCGCGGGATGCGCCTCAACGCCCACGAGCTCGAGCACGGGGCAGTACATCGACGATACCGCCATCACCACCAAGGTGAAGGCCGCGATCTTCAACGACGCCACGCTCAAGTCCAACGACATCAGCGTCGAGACCTTCAAGGGCCAGGTGCTCTTGAGCGGGTTCGTGGACACCAGCGCCAATATCTCCCAGGCCGGCGCCCTGGCCAAGAGCGTCGGTGGCGTCACCTCCGTCAAGAACGACCTGCGACTCAAGTAGACAAGAAGTAACGCGGGCACGACATGCTCGCAGCGCGCTTCATCGCCGCCATGACGCTGGGCATCGCCGCTTCGGTGATGCTTGGCGGCTGCCAGAGCACGACCGTGGGCGGCGCGGTCGGCGCCGAGCGCAAGCAGTTGCTGCTCGTCTCCTCGCAGGAGCTCGACCAGATGGCGGCGCAGGGCTACGCCAAGCTGAAGGCGGACGCCGCGGCAAAGGGCGCGCTCAATCAGGATCAGGCCCTGCTGCAGCGGGTGAACGCGATCACCGCCCGCCTCACGCCGCAGACGCGGATCTTCCGTGCCGACGCGCCGGGCTGGAAGTGGGAAGTGAACGTCATCAGCAGCGACCAGATCAACGCCTTCGTCATGCCCGGCGGCAAGATCATGGTGTACACGGGCCTCGCCACGCAGCTCAAGCTGAGCGACGCCGAGCTCGCGGTGGTTCTCGGGCACGAGATGTCGCACGCGCTGCGCGAGCATTCGCGCGAGCAGGTGTCGCAGGCCCTCGCCGCGCAGACCGCGATCGGCATCGGCGCCGCGCTGTTCGGCCTCGGCCAGGGCTCGGCCGACGTCGCGGCCGTGGGCTACCAGGCCCTCGTCGCCACGCGCTTCAGCCGCACCGACGAGAACGAAGCCGACCGCATGGGCCTGGAGCTCACGGCGCGCGGCGGCTATGACCCGCGCGCCGGGGTGACCCTGTGGCAGAAGATGATCCAGGCCAAGAGCGGCTCGCAGCCGCCCGAGTTCCTCAGCAGCCATCCGACCGATGCCAGCCGCGTGCGGACGATCCAGTCGCTGCTGCCGACCGTGATACCGCTCTACACGGCGGCGCGGCAGCGCTAGCGGCAGGAAACCCGGCCGGAGAATTCGGCCGGGTCGTTGCCTGCTGGTGTGCGACTACTTGGTTCGTCAGCGCACAGACCCGGCGCCGCCGCTGGCATGACGATGCCGTGCGGATCGACTTGATCCGCCACGGAGCGCAATCATGAAGCACCTGCTGCCCGCATTGCCCTACGACATCACGGCGCTCGAGCCGCACATCGACGCGCAGACCATGGCGCTGCACCATGGCAAGCACCACGCCGGCTACGTGGCAAATCTGAATGCCGCGCTCGAAGCGCTGCCCGAACTGCGCGAGCGGCCGGCGACCTGGCTGCTGCGCAACCTGACGCAGGTGCCGGCGGCGGCGCGCGAGACGGTGCGCAACAACGCCGGCGGGCACGTGAACCACAGCATGTTCTGGCGCGCGATGTCGGCCTCGAGCGGCGGCGCGCCGGCGGGGCCGCTGGCCGAGGCGCTGCGGCGCGATTTCGGCGGCGTGGGCAAGTTCAGGGCCGAGTTCGACGCCGCGGGCGCGAAGCTGTTCGGCTCGGGCTGGGTCTGGCTGGCGAAGACCCGCGGCGACGCCGGCAGGCTCGTCGTGCTGACGACCGCCGGTCACGACAATCCGCTGATGCTGGACATGACCCCGATCCTGGTCAACGATCTCTGGGAGCATGCCTATTACCTGCAGCACCAGAACCGCCGGCTCGCCTACCTGGAAGGCTGGTGGTCGGTCGTCAACTGGCGTGAAGCCGAGCGCCTGTTCGCGGCCGGCGATGCCGCCACGGACACGAGCCGCGTGGACGCAGGCGGGACGCTGCTTGCCGTCTAGCGGACCGTGTTGCGCGCCAGGTTCTCCGGCAGGAACTCGCCCGCAAGCAATTTGCGGTACGTCGGCACGACGCCGCCCGCGGCGTCCGGCTCGAGCGTTTCGCCGCCGTTCAACCTTTCGCAGGCTGCAATAGCGTTCCTGTAGTCCGCCTCGGCCGCGGTGTCGGCGGCGCGCGAAGCGGCGCTGCCGGCCGCCAGCGACACTGCAGAAAAAACTACGCCCGCGGAGATCGCCGCGAATGCTGTGGCCGGCTTGAAGTTCTTCATGGGCTGTTCCTGATCAGCACTACCGCAGCGCTACGCTAGCGCAGCGCAGGGCGCGGGTCAGTGCGTCAACGCATTCAAGCGCACGCCAGGTGCGCCTGCGCACGGACGGCGGCGCGGCCGCTGGACACAATTGCGGACACGACCGCCCGGATGCCCTGCACGTGCCATTCCTGATCGCCACCGTCGCCGCCCTCTTTCTCGCCGCCGCATCGCTGGTGGTGGTGAGCGTCGTGGGCTGGCCGCCCGAGCAGGCGGTTGCCGCGGTGCCGCCTGCAGTCGCTGCCGCTGGCCCGGCCGCGGCGCGCGCGAAAGCGAAATGCACCGGGTGCGGCTTCGTCGAGTCGGTGCGGCGGGTCGCGGCGCGGCGCGATGCGCCCGAAACTTACGAGATCACCGTGCGCCTGCGCGACGGCTCCACTCACAGGTACACCGAGGCGGCGCCGACCCAGTGGCGCCGCGGCCAGCGCGTCGTCTTCATCGCCGGCGAGCGCCAGTCCGGCAAATGAAGATCGCCGCGGCAGCGCAGCTCGCGGTCCCCGCGCCGGCGCCGCCCCCGCCAACGTGGCTGAGCGATTAGGCCGGCGCGCAGTCGGCGCTGCTGGCGTCGGTGGCGGCCTTGGCGATGCTGATCGCGACTGCGATCGGACTGGTGTTCATGACCGCGCTGCAAAGCCGGTTCGCGCGCGTCAATGCCTCGGTGCTGTTCATCGCGCTGCTGTTCTTCGCCTGGCTGTGGGGGATCGCGGGACTGCTGCTGTGCGCGCCCCTGGTGGCGATCGCAAAGGTGATCTGCGACCGCGTCGAGTCGCTCAAGCCGGTCGGCGAGCTGATCGGCCGGTAGCTGCGCCGGGCGCGCTGGCATGCGCGCCAGCGCGCAGATTCAATCGGGGGAAACAAGGATAGTCGCCGCACGCCGTGCCGCGCAGCTCGTGGCCGGTGCCGCCGGTCAATCCAACACAAGGACATCGAAATGAACTGGGATCGCATTGAAGGCAACTGGAAGCAGTTCAAGGGCAACGTCAAGCAGCAGTGGGGCAAGCTCACCGACGACCAGATCGACGTGATCGCGGGCAAGCGCGACAGCCTCGCCGGCAAGATCCAGGAAACCTACGGCGTGTCGAAGGACGTCGCGGAACAGCAGCTTGCCGACTGGCAGAAGCAGCAGAAGTAGATCCGCCGCCCGCGGCCGCAACGCCGCTTTATCCACCACCGGCGGGCGAAAGCAAAGATGCCTGCCTGAAGCAGGCGCAGGCGCTGCACGGCAAGTCTTGAGCGGCACGCTGCCGCGTTCTGTGCGCTAGTGTACTGAGTCCGAAATCCGTTGCCTTTCGGCCTTTATGCGATCTCGTGATTT
>JBBDXL010000072.1:0-5155 GCA_040902335.1 Burkholderiales bacterium | reverse complement strand
CCGCGCGGCTTTGTAAGCAGACCTAAGACCGCAGACCGCGATCTAGGCCTGCTGGCGAAGCCCTTCCAGCAGCTTCTGCAGCTCGCCCGACTGGTACATCTCGCGCATGATGTCCGAGCCGCCCACGAACTCGCCGTTGACGTAGAGCTGCGGGATGGTCGGCCAGTTGGCGTACTGCTTGATGCCTTCCCGGACCTCGGGGTCGGCGAGCACGTTGACGGTGGCGAAGCTCGACACGCCGCAGGCCTGCAGCGCCTGCACCGCCATCGCCGAGAAGCCGCACTGCGGCATCTGCGGCGTGCCCTTCATGTACAGCACCACCGGATTGGAGGTGACTGTTTCCTTGATGCGCTGTTGAGTATCCATAGTCACGATTTTAATCCTCCGCCCGAGACCCGGGCAATGCCTGCCAGATCGGGCCAGGTGCGGACTTCTTCAAGTCCCGCTTGCCGCAGCAGCGCCCTTACCGCGGCGTCCTGACCCAGGCCGTGCTCGAGCAGGAGCCGTCCGCCGGGATTCAGGTGCGCCGGCGCGCCGCGCACGATCTCGCGGATCGCGTCGAGCCCGTCCGGCCCCGCCGCCAGCGCTGCGCGCGGCTCGAAGCGCAGGTCGCCCGCGTCGAGGTGCGCATCACCCACGGCGACGTAAGGGGGATTCGACACCACGGCGTCGAAACGCTCGCCCGCCACCGGCTCGAACCACAGGCCATGGCGGAACTCGACCTCCAGGCCCAGCTTCAGCGCATTTCTCTGCGCCACGGCCAGTGCGGCCGCGCTGCGCTCCACCGCCACGACTCGCGCCGCGGGCAGGTGGCGCTTGATCGCCAGCGCGACCGCCCCCGAGCCGGTGCCGAGCTCGAGCAGCGACGCGGGCTTGCGCGTGAGCGCCAGCTCCACCAGCAACTCCGTTTCCGGCCGTGGGATGAGCACGGCGGGGTTGACCTGCAGCGGCAGGCCGTAGAACTCCTTCGTGCCGAGGATGTAGGCGATGGGCTCGCCGCGCGCGCGGCGCGCGGCGTACTCGCCGAAGGTCGCCGCGACCGGAGCGGGCAGTTCGCGCTCCGGGTGCGCGAGCACGCTCGCCTCGGAGAACCCGGTCGCCGCCGCCAGCAGCAGCCGCGCTTCGCGCGGCTCCAGCGCGCGCATCGCCTCGCCGACTTTCAAGCGGCTTCTTCGGCGAGCTGCGCCAGCTGCTCGGCCTGGTGCTCGGCGGCGAGCGCGTCGAGCAGCTCGTCCAATTCGCCCTCCATGATGCGGTCGATCTTGTAGAGGGTCAGGTTGATGCGATGGTCGGTGACCCGGCCCTGCGGGAAGTTGTAGGTACGGATGCGCTCGGAGCGGTCGCCCGAGCCGATGAGGGACTTCCTCGCAGAGGCGGTCTTCGCGTGCTGCTCGCGCTCCTGCTTGTCCTTGATGCGCGCGGCGAGCACCGAGAGCGCCTTTTCGCGGTTCTTGTGCTGCGAGCGCGAATCCTGGCATTCGACCACGATGCCGGTGGGCAGGTGCGTGACGCGGATCGCCGACTCGGTTTTGTTCACGTGCTGCCCGCCCGCGCCCGAGGCGCGGAACGTGTCGATGCGCAGCTCGGCCGGGTTGAGCACCACGTCGTCGAGCGCCGCGGCCTCCGGCAGCACCGCCACGGTGCAGGCCGAGGTATGGATGCGCCCTTGCGCCTCGGTCGCCGGCACGCGCTGCACGCGGTGCGCCCCGGACTCGAACTTCAGCCGCGAGTAGGCGCCCTGCGCGCCGATGCGCGCGATCGCCTCCTTGTAGCCGCCGAGCTCCGACGGGCTCTCGGAGATGATCTCCACCGGCCAGCCCTGGCGCTCGGCGTAGCGCGTGTACATGCGCAGCAGGTCGCCGGCGAAGAGCGCCGACTCGTCGCCGCCGGTGCCGGCGCGCACCTCGAGGAAGATGCTGCGCTCGTCGTTCGGGTCGCGCGGCAGGAGGCTCTTCTGCAGCTCGGCCTCCAGGCGCTCCATCTCGGCGCGCGCGCTTCTCAGCTCCTCGTCGGCGAAGCCCTTCATGGCGGCCTCGCCCGCCATGTCCTGGGCGGCCTGCGCGTCGGCTTCGGCCTGGCGGTAGCGCGCGTAGAGCGCGGCCAGCCCGGAAGCTTCCGCGTATTCGCGCGACAGGCTCTTGAACTGCGCCATGTCGCGCGTCGCATCCTCGGCGGCGAGGAGGCCATTCAGCTCCTCGAGGCGCACCCGCGTGCGCTCGAGCCTGGCGCGCAGCGTCGGCTTCACTGCGAGCGGTACAGGCGCTCGATGAGCGCCGCGAGCGCCTGGCGCTCGTCGCCGGCGGACTCGTTCAGCGCCTGCGTCGGCGCGTGCAGCAGCTTGTTGGTGAGGCCCTGCGACAGCGCTTCGAGCACCGCCTTCGGGTCGTCGCCGCGCTGCAGGCGCCGCAGCGCGCGCTCGAGCTCGTACCGGCGCGCGGCCTCGCCCTGGTCGCGCAGTTGCCGGATGAGCGGCACCGAGGCGCGCGCGGCCATCCAGTGCATGAACTGCCCGACCTGCGTCTCGATGATGGCCTCGGCCTGCTCGAGCGCCGAGCGGCGCGCGTCCAGGTTGCCCTGCACGATGGCGTGCAGGTCGTCCAGGGTGTAGAGGAACACGTCGTCGAGCTCCGCCACCTCGGCCTCGATGTCGCGCGGCACGGCGAGATCCACCATGAACATGGGGCGGTGCTTGCGCGCGCGCAGCGCCCGCTCCACCAGGCCCTTGCCGAGGATCGGCAGCGACGACGCGGTGCAGGAAACGACGATGTCGTAGTCCTGCAGGTGCGCGGCGAGGCTGCGCAGCTCGAGCGCGTGCCCGGCGAAGCGGTGCGCGAGCGCCTGCGCGCGCTCCAGGGTGCGGTTGGCGACCGCGATGCGCGCCGGCGCCTGCGCGGCGAAGTGCGTGGCGCACAGCTCGATCATCTCGCCGGCGCCGATGAACAGCACCTTCTGGTCCTTGAGGCTGGGGAAGATGCGCGCCGCGAGCTTCACCGCTGCCGCGGCCATCGACACGCTGTTGGCCCCGACGCGCGTGGTGCTGCGCACCTCCTTCGCCACGGCGAAGGTGCGCTGGAACAGCTTGTGCAGGACGGTGCCGAGGGTGCCCGCGGCCTCCGCGGCGCGCACCGCCTGCTTCATCTGGCCGAGGATCTGCGGCTCGCCGAGCACCATCGAATCCAGGCCCGCGGCGACGCGGAAGGTGTGGCGCACGGCCTGGTCCTGCGGCAGGGTATAGAGGTAGGGCCGCAGCTCCTCGGGCTGCAGGCGGTGGTACTGCGCCAGCCACTCGGCGGCGGTCTGCGGCTCGCCGGCGGAGAGGTAGAGCTCGGTGCGGTTGCAGGTCGAGAGGATCGCGGCTTCGGCCACGTGCCGGCCGCGCGTCAGCTCGCCGAGCGCGTCGAACAGCTTCTCGACGTGGAACACCACGCGCTCGCGCACCGGCAGCGGCGCGGTGCTGTGGCTGAGGCCGAGGGCGAAGAGGGTCATGGCGCGCGCAATGCGCGCATTATAGAGGTACCCCCTGCCCCGTTTTGCGCTGGATCAACCCCGGGCGCGCAGCAGCGTCTCCAGCTTGTCCATCGGCACCGCCGGACTGAAGAGGTACCCCTGCATCTCGTCGCACAGCAGGAGCCGCAGCAGCTCCGCCTGCTCCTCGGTTTCCACGCCCTCGGCGACCGCCTTCAGGTTGAGCGCGTGCGCGAGGGACAGGATCGCCGAGACGATGCTCGTGTCCTCGGCCTTGTCCACCATGTTATGCACGAAACCGCGGTCGATCTTCACGGTATCGATCGGCAGGCGGCTCAGGTAGGCGAGCGAGGAATAGCCGGTGCCGAAATCGTCGAGCGCGATATGCACGCCCAGGTCGCGCACCACGCGCAGCTTTTGCAGGCTCTCGTCGATGTTTTCCATCAGCAGGCTCTCGGTGATCTCCAGGTCGAGCCCCGCGGCCTCGCCCGCGCCCTCGAGCACGCCGCGCACGTCCTCGACGAAGCCCTGGCCGCGCAGCTGGATCGCCGATACGTTCACCGCGATGCGCGGCGCCGGGCGCCCGCCTTGCGCCAGCGCGCGGTGCGCCTTGACGGCCTCGCGCATCACCCACAGCCCGACCTGGCCGATGAGCCCGGTTTCCTCGAGCACCGGCACGAACTGCGCCGGCGACACGGCGCCATGCTCCGCGTCGCGCCAGCGCAGCAGCGCTTCCACCCCGGTGATGCGGCCGTCCCCCAGGTCGACCTTGGGCTGGTAGTGCAGCTCGAACTCGCCGCGCTCCACGGCGCGGCGCAGCTTCGCCTCGAGGTCGAGCCGCTCGGCCACCCGGGCGTTGAGGTGCGGCGTGTAGAACAGGAACCGGTCCCCGGTGTCCTTGGCCATGCGCAGCGCGGCTTCCGCGTTGCGGATCAGCGCGTCGGCGTCCTCGCCGTCGTCCGGGTAGAGCGCGGCGCCCGCCTTCAGCGCGACGCGCAGCTCGCGCCCGTCGATCTCGAGCGCCGTGTCGAGCAGCTGGGGGCCCATGGCCTCCACGATGCGGCCGACATCGCGCGCGTGCTCCATCCCGGGCATCAGGATGGCGAACTGGTCGCCGGCGACGCGCGCCGCGTGGGCGCGCTCGCCCGCGAACTCGGCCACGCGCTGCGCCACCGTCTTCAGCACCCGGTCGCCGCCGTGCGGGCCCAGCGTGTCGTTGATCGCCTTGAAGCGCTCGATGTCCAGCAGCACCAGGCCCACTTTGCCGCCGGTGCCGCGGCGCGCGTCGATCGCCTGCGCCAGCCGCTCGCGCAGCAGCTTGCGGTTCGGCAGTCCGGTGAGCGCGTCGTACAGCGCGAGGTAGTCGACCTTCTCGCGCTTGCCCTGCAGCTCGAGGGCGAACTCGAGGTTGGCGATCAGCTCCCGCAGCAGCTCCAGCTCCGCGTGATCGAAGTAGCCGGGCTCGCGCGCGCGCAGGATCGCCACCGCCGCCACCGCGTCCTCCACGCGCACCGGCAGCAGCGCCAGCGCATAGCTGCCGTGCGCAGTCAGGTCCGCGCGGTAGGCGACGCGCTCGTCGGCGCGCACGTCGTTGGACACCTCGCGCTGCCCCGTGCGCAGCACCTGCGCGAGCAGGCTGCGCGCGCCTTGCGGGTCGCGGTTGTAGTCCTCGACGATGCGCGCGAACGCG
>JBBDXL010000071.1:0-5171 GCA_040902335.1 Burkholderiales bacterium | reverse complement strand
GCTCCTCCGGGCTCTCCCTGAAATCCGGATGGTCCACGATGCAATCGCTCACCGGACACACCAGCCGGCACTGCGGCTCGTCCTTCGCCCCCACGCACTCGCTGCACTTCAGCGCATCGATGACGTAGATCGGGTTGCCCGCGGTGATCGCCTCGTTCGGGCATTCCGGCAGGCACGCATCGCAGGCGGTGCAAGTGTCGTTGATCATCAAAGCCATGAGATCTCCCTTCAGGCCGCCACGCGCGCCTGCAATTCCTTCAGCTTGTCGTGCCGGAAAGCGCCCCACAAGGCAGCGCCGATGGCGCCGGCGTAGATCGAATCCGGGTGGCTCACCGCGGTGATGCCAGTAATTTTCTCGTTCACCAGCTCCTCGCGCAGCGCAGCCAGGAGCCCGGCATCCAGCGCCAACCCCCCGGTGAGCAGCACGGTGCCGCTCTTGATGCCGGTCACCTTCAATAGCTTGACCAGCCGCGAAGCCATCGACAGGTGGATTCCTTTCAGGATGTCCTGGGTAGCAATCCCCCGGGAAACCATGTTGATGACATCCGTCTCCGCCAGCACCGCGCAGATCGAGCTCACCTTCTCCGGGTTCTCGGAAGTCTGCGACAGCCGCCCGATCTCCTCCACCGCCACCCCCAGATAGCGCGCGATGTTCTCCAGGAACTGCCCCGACCCGGAGGCGCACTGGCTGGTCATCTTGTACGACAGGACCTTCCCCCGCTCGTCTACGTAGATGGCGCGTCCGTTCAGCGCGCCGATGTCGACCACCGCGCGCGCCTCGGGGTTGAGGTACACGCCGCCGCGCGCGTGCGTGGTCATGGTGTAGAAATGCCCGGTGGCGAACTTGACGTTCTCGCCCTCGCCGGTGGTTGCCGTGTAGGCGACATCCTCGGCAGCGAGCCCCGCCTCGGCGAGCACCTCGTCGTAGGTCTGCCGCGCGAGCTCCATCGGATCGCGCCGCCGGATGCGCTCGCAGCGCCGCCCGACCCACTCGCCGTCGCGGAACAGCACCGTCTTCACCACGCCGGAGCCGATGTCGATGCCGATGGTATGGATCGTCATGCCGCCTCCCGCTTCTCGATCGACTTGCCCTCCTCCATCACCGCGCGCCAGGCGAAGGTCGCGCCGCCCAAGGCGCCGGTATAGATCGAGTCGGGATTGATGTTCAACGTCAGCTTGCCGTAGTTCTCCACCACCAGCTCGGTGAGCGACTTGACCGCGGCCTCGTTCTTGGCGACGCCGCCGGTGAAGGTGAATTCGTTGCGCACGCCCCCGGAGCGCGCCAGGATCGACATCGCGCGCAGGATGATGGCGCGGTGCAGCCCCGCCATGATGTCCTCGCGCTTTTCGCCCAAGGACAGCCGGTCGCGCAGCTCCGCCCCGGCGAACACCGTGCAGGTCGAGTTGATGCGCACCGTCTTGGTCGACTTCATCGCCAAAGGCCCGAGCTCGTGCAGCCCCATGTTCATCTCGTCGGCGATGTAGCCGAGGTAGCGCCCGCAGCCCGCGGCGCAGCGGTCGTTCATCTGGAACGATTCGACGATGCCGTGCGGGTCGACCTGGATCGCCTTGGTGTCCTGGCCGCCGATGTCGAGCACCGTGGCGGTGCCCGGGTACATGACGTGCGCGCCCAGGCCGTGGCACAGGATCTCGGAGCGCACGTGCTCCTTGGAGAACGGCAGCCGCGCGCGGCCGTAGCCGGTGCCGACGACGTAGGCTTCTTCCAGGACGGTGTCGAGAACGCCCCGGATCGGCGCGCGGATCTTCGCGGAAAGCTTCTGCGTGTGCGGCAGGACCTGGAAGGTGCGATCGAGCGCGGCAAGCAGGTGCCGCGACGTCGATTCGCCGTACACCCGGTTCTCGACCTCGATGATCGAGCGGTCGAAGGCGTTCAGCAGCTGGTCGTAGCGGATGCCCGTGTCCTTCGCCACCTGCTCGCCCAGAGAAAGATAGCGGCTGCCGGCGATGTCGCGGAAGAAGTCGCTCTTTCGCTTCGCGTCCGGCGCGAACAGCTGCGGCGCCTCCGCGTTCAGCAGCCCGAAGAGGGTGCGCAGCGCACCGACGACTTCCGGCGCGGCCGCCGCGTTGCGCTCGCATACCTGCTCGAGGTCCAGCAGCTGCTCGAGGAACTGCTCGAGGCGAAAGTCGCGTTCCAGCTGCCCGAGAAAGGCTTCCAGAGCGCCGTTCAGCGCGCCGCTCGCGCCGAGCGCTTCGCGGAACAGGTGAAACCGCGACGCGACCAGCGCTTCCTGCTTGGCAATCGCGGCCGCGGTGTCGTAGTTGGAGCGCGAGTTGGTGATGCCGCGCCCGAGCACGCGCCGCTCGTCGTCGATCACCACCGCCTTGGTGGTGGTCGAGCCCAGGTCGATGCCGATGAAGGTCTTCATGGCTAGTGCGCCACCACGCGCTTTTGCTTCACCATCTGGAAGTAGCTCTCCAGCCGGTTCTTGATGTTCGCCGCCGAGAAGTAACGCGGGTCGACGAGGTCCGACTCGATGAACGCCGCGGGCTTGCCGGTGCGCTTCTCCACTTCCCGCAGGATGAGGAGCTGCCCCGCGGAGAAGCTGTTGCAGCTCTTGATCGAGTTGATCAGCAGGCCGTCCGCCTGGTACTCGTCCAGGTACTTGCAGATCATGTCGATGCGCTGCGGGAAGTTCAGGTTGGTGTAGCAGCCCAGGCAGTACTCGGCGAGCGACTCGAGCGGATGGTCCGGGTCGTGGCGGAAGCCGAAGTCGTACACGCCGCCGACCTTGGCGTAGGTCGAGGCGACCACCACCGCGCCCTCGTCGTAGAACATCTTCCAGAACTCGCGGAAGCTGGTCCAGTTGGGCGGCCCCTCGACCACCAGGCGGTACTTCTCGCCCGGGTGCTCGCCTTCGGGCGTCACCGGGCCCCTGCCCTCGCGGATGCGCTGTTCGATCTCGGTGCGCAGCACGCCGTAGAACTGGGTCGCCTCGGGCGTGCCGCGGAACGCGGTGAAGATCGGGCCGATGTAGTACACCGCGCCGAAGTAGCCGTCGATCGGCGAGGGCCTGTGCTTGGCCGACTGCAGCGTCCAGACCAGGTTCTCTTCCGCCTTGGCCGACTCCTTCATGTACTGGCGCAGGCGGTCGATGTCGAATTTCACGCCCGAGACCTTCTCGAGCGTCGGGATGACCTTTTCCTTGAGCTGCTTGACGACGTAGTCGCGCATGTTCGCGGAGATCTTGCCGTCGCCCTGGTAGGGCACGTGCAGCATCACCGTCTCGCAGTCGTACTTCTGCCGGATGAGCTCGAACCACTTCATGAAGGTGAAGCAGCCGGTGTAGGACAAGAGCAGCACATCGGGCGTGGGCAATGGCTCGCCTGTAGGCCCCACCTGTCCCTGCAGCATCATGCCGAGGTCGGCCTTGACGTACGTACATACGTCTTCCGAGTGCCCGTCGCGTTCGGCGTCCATGATCATCTTGCCGGATTTCTTGCGCATGCCGTTTTGCAGCGCGTTGGTCTCGGGGAGGCTGCGCGCGAAGTCGAAGCACATCAGCAGCTCGTTGAGATTCCCGGGCACGAAGGTCGCGGACACCTTGCGATTCATCTCGCGCGCGGTCGCGAGCTCATGGTAGTTGCCGTTGATGAGCTCCTTTTGCAGCAGCATCGAGTCCTCTTTCTGGGCCGGCGGCGGCTTTTTCGCCGTGCCGGTTCCGGGCACGATCTGGATCGGTGTGCTCATGCGGCGCTCCACAGTTTGATCGAGTCGGCGAAGGTGCCCGCCTGCTCGCGGATCGGGGCCATCTGGCCGGTGTTCTCGGCGTACTTGAACGCGGTATAGGGAATCTTGTGCTGCGCGAGGATCCCCTGCAGCATCGGGCGCTCGAGCAGCGCCGGATCGCAGAACGACGCCGCGGCGAACACCACGCCCTCGGCGCCGCGGTCCTGGATCTGCTTGAGCAGGAACTTGCCCTTGTCTTCCTTCCTCTCGTCGTACTTGGACGACGTCGAGGTCGAGCGGTGCAGGAAGGCCTTCGAGAGCTCTTCCAGCGGGTCGCCCTCAAGCGGCACGTCGCAGAGCAGCCAGCTCTGGATCAGCTGGAAGTCGTCGTCCACCACGTAGCAGCCGGACATCTCGATCGATTTGATCAGGCTGAGCGGCGGCTGCTCGCAGAACGAGCCGGTGAGCACCACGCGCGCGTTGTCGCGCTGCGGCCGCACCTCCGAGCGGGCCGCCGTCAGGTACGCGCGCACCACTTCCGTGTGCTCCTCGGGCGGCAGCACGCAGCCCGCGCGCAGCACGAGGTACAACTCGGAAGTCGGCGCCTGCCAGGGCTTTTCGGCGCGGTACGCGTAGAGCTCGCGGACTGCCTTGCGATTGTCGTTGTACACGGCGATCGAGGCGCGCAAGGCCTCGTCGGTGACCTCCCGGCCGGCGAGCCTGCCGAGGTCTTCGCGCAGCTGCTGCATCTCGTGCACGTAGAACTCGCCGCCGGTGGCGTCGTCGTAGTTCTGCGGCAGGTCGAAGTACTTGACGTACTTGTCCTTGAACATGATCTGCCACATGCCCGAGAGGTTGCGGATCACGTCGCAGATCGAGGGAAACAGCATCCCGTCGAGGACGTCGAGCCGCCCGGTGAGCCCCAGCTCGAGCGTAGAGCGCGGGATGCGGCAGATGTAGCTCTGATAGTAGGCGTCGCCCTGGATCACCTCGAGCTGGTCGCCGCCGCCGAAGATCCCCACCGGCAGCATGCCCGCGGCGTGGACGATCTCGCGCGGCACGTAGATCGGCATGTAGCCGATCGCCTTCCTGCCCGGCGCGGCCGCCTTCCAGTCCTTGACGGCGCCGAAGCGCAGGTCCTCGAACAGGTGCTCGCAGCGCGCCACGATTTCCCTTGTGCTCATCGGTGCTCCCATTTCGGCGCGCGCTTCTCGATGAAGGCGGCGAGGCCTTCCTTGGCGTCGCGCGTCGCCATCAGCTTGTCCAGGTAAAGGGCCTCGACGTCGTCGAGCCGCGCGCGCGCCAGCGCCGCGAAAGGCTCGCGCGCCGCGCGCACCGCGTGCGCGAGCGAGGCCGCGCTCTTGCCGGAGAGGTGCTTCTCGAAATACTCGACCGCCGCGGCCGCGGGGTCCTCGGCCACCTCGTTGCCGAGGCCCCAGGCGAGCGCGGTGGGCGCATCGATCGAGCGGCCCGAGTACAGCAG
>JBBDXL010000070.1:1379-5172 GCA_040902335.1 Burkholderiales bacterium | reverse complement strand
GTCCTCACCAGCGGCGGCGACGCCCCCGGCATGAACGCCGCCATCCGCGCCGTCACGCGCGCGGCGCTGGCCCGGGGCTGGGAAGTCTACGGCGCGCGCAACGGCTTTGCCGGCCTGCTCGAGGACGCGCTCGAGCCGCTCGCCGCGCGGGACGTCGGCGGCATCATCCAGCGCGGCGGGACGGTGCTCGGCAGCGCGCGCTCGCCGGAGTTCCGCGAGAAGGCCGCGCGCGACAAGGTGCGCGCGCAGTTCGCCGCGCGCGGCATCGACGCGCTAGTGGTGATCGGCGGCAACGGCTCGCAGACGGGCTCCGCGGTGCTCGCGGCGGAGGGCTTCGCGGTGGTCGGCGTCGCCTCGACCATCGACAACGACCTGCATGGCACCGATGTCTCGATCGGCGCGGACACGGCGATCAACGTGACGCTCGAATCGATCGACCGGCTGCGCACCACGGCGTCGTCGCACCGCCGCGTGTTCATCGTCGAGACCATGGGGCGCGACTGCGGCTACATCGCGCTGATGGCCGGCATCGGCGGCGGCGCGGAAGTGATCGCCATCCCCGAGCGCGAGGTGCCGCCGGTCGAGGTCGCTGACCGCCTGAGCGCGGCCTATGAGCGCGGCAAGACCCACGCGATGGTGGTGGTGGCCGAAGGCGCCAAGCAGGGCGTGCACGCCATGGTGGCGTACTTCGAGGGCAAGCAGCAGGTCACGGGCTTCGGGCTGCGCATCACGCGCCTCGGGCACGTGGTGCGCGGCGGCGTGCCCACGTCGGCCGACCGCGTGCTCGGCTCGCGCCTGGGCGCGGCGGCGGTCGATTGCCTGGCCGACGGCGTCACCGGCATGCTGATCGGCGAGGTGCGCGGCGAAATCGTGCGTACGCCTCTGGCGGAAGTGGCCGGGCGCACGCGTCCTGCGGACACCCGGCTGATCGAGCTCGCGCGCGTGCTCGCTATGTAGCGAGGAACGCGCCGACCGGAAAGCGCGCGCAGGCTTGCGCCAGCGGCAAGATGGTGCTTTCCGATTCGAAGCGCTCGCCGGTCAGCACGTTTTCCAGCGCCGCCACGCCCGGCGGCAGCGCGACGGCCGTGTCCCCCCAGGTCTCGCCGAGCGGCAGCTTGCCTGCGGCGCCGAGCATCTTAGCGTAGAGCCGGCCTGCAATGACCACCAGGGTGCCGCTCGCGTGCGGGCGCGCGAAGGCGAGCACGTGCTCGGCGCGCGCGCCGCTCGGCGCGAGCGGCAGATAGCCGCCGTCGCGGAACAGCGCCGGGAGCTTGCGCCGCAGCTCGAGCAGCCGCCAGGTGACCCAGAGCTTGGCGCGTCCGTCGTGCAGCGTCTCGGCGAGCGGCCGCGGGTCGGCGAGCGCCGCGAGCTCCTCGAGCAGCGCCGCGCGGCGCGCGTAGTCGACCGGGCGGCGATTGTCCGGGTCGACCAGGCTCAGGTCCATGACCTCGTTGCCCTGGTACAGGTCGGGCACGCCCGGCGAGGCGAATTTGACGAGCGCCAGGGTCAGGCTGTTCAGCGCGCCGAACCAGGCGATCGGCTCGACTTGGGTACGCAGGTCCTCGAGGAAGGGGTTGGGCGCGAGCCGCCCGAGGAGCCCCCGCACGAAGGCGGCGAGCGCGTTCTCGTACTCCTCGTTCGGGCTGATCCAGCTGGTGTGCGCCTTCGCCTCGCGCGCCGCCTTTACCATGTAGCGCTCGATTCGCTCGCGCCAACTGGCGAGTCCCGCCTCGTCGAGCGTCCCCGGCGGCAGCGTGCCGAGCAGCGTCTGGTAGAGCAGGTATTCGTCGGCGGGAGACGGTGCCGGACCGGACTCGAGCTTCGTGCGCTGCCCGCGGTTCAGCGCGCCCCAGCGCCGCAGCGCGAGGCGCCAGGCGGCCGGGATCTCGGAGAGCACATCGATGCGGCAGCGCACGTCCTCGGCGCGCTTGTTGTCGTGCGTCGAGGTGGCGAGGATGGTGTGCGGCCAGCGCGCGGCGCGGTCGGCGCTCGCGCCGTGGAAGGCGCGCACCGTCATGCCGAACTGCGCCGGATCGCCCCCCACCTCGTTCAGCGACGCGAGCCGCCCGTAGCGATAGAACGCGGTGTCCTCGACGCCCTTCGCCGCCACCGGCGAGCTGAACTGCTGGAAGCGCATGGCGAAGCGGCGCACGAGCGCCTGCAGCTCCGGCGGCGCGCCCTCGAGCGCCTGGCCGAGGAGCGAGGCGCGCACGAAGTCGAAGATCGAGACGTCGGCGGCGCGGCTGCGGCGCCGCGCGTGCGCCACCGCCCAGTTGACGTAGCGCAGGTCCTGCGGGGAAGGGGCCTCGACGATGTAAGTGCGGTACACCGGCAGGCACGCGGCGACCTCGGCGAGCGCCTGGCGCAGCGTGTTGAAGGTGTAGTCGCGCGTGCGCCGGTCGGCGCGCGCGATGCGCAGCAGCTCCGTGGCGAGCACGGTGAGCTCGGAGGCGAGCGCGCCGCGCATGATGGCGCGCTTGCCCGCATAGGCGAGCTCCTCGAAGGACTCGTCCTCGCCGCTGAAGGCGCGCCAGATGCGGTCGATGCGCCCCTCGGCCGCGGTGTCCACGAGCACGCCGTTCGCCACCATGGCGAAGCGGTAGCCGGTGGTGCCGTGCACGTGCCAGCCCTCGGGCACGTCCTCGTGCGGGGCGACGATCTTTTCCGCCACCACGTACAGCGGCCGCGCCGGCCGGCCGTCCGCGCCGCGCTCGGGCAGGGGAATGCCCGCGCGGCGCGCATAGCCTTCCTGCAGCCGCCTGAAGTACTGCGCGGGGTCGTAGAGCCCGTCGGGATGATCTATCCTCAGGCCATCGACGATCCCGGCGGCGGCGAGCTCGAGCGCGAAGGCGTGCGTCGCCTCGAACACCTGCTCGTTCTCCATGCGCAGCGCGGCGAGGTCGTTGATGTCGAAAAAGCGCCGGTAGTTGATCTCGTCGGAGGCCACGCGCCAGTAGGCGAGCCGATAAGCCTGCGCCTCGAGCAGCTCGTGCAGCGCGTCGCGCGGACCGGCGGCGTTCAGCTCGGCGAGCGCGGCGTCAACTGCGGTGGCCACCGCGGGCTGCCGGCCGGCGAGGCGCGCGAGCCGACCCTTGAGGATCTCCTTGTCGCGCGCGCGCTCGGCGATCGCCTCTGCCGCGCCCGCCGCGCGCACGGGCAGGTGGCCGAAGGCGGCGGCGAGGCTGGAGAGCGCGGCACGCGCCTCGGCATCGGCGAGCAATGTCTCGGCGCGCTTCAGGATCGCCGGATAGCTGCGCGGATCGAGCGGGAAGCGGTGCTCGTGATAGCGCAGCGCGAAGGCGCCGGCCTCGGGCTCGAAGGCGAGCGCCAGCTCGCCGCCCGCCAGCACGTTGCCGTAGTGCTCGCCGAGCGCCGGCACCAGCACCTTGCCTTCGAGGTCGGCGTTGACCGGGTGCCAGTCGATGTCGAAGTACTGCGCGTAGGCGGAAGCCGGGCCGTTCTCGAGCACGTCCATCCACCAGGCGTTGTCGGCGCCGAGCACGCCCATGTGGTTGGGCACCATGTCGAGGAGCTGCCCCATGCCGTGCCCGCGCAGCGCCGCGGCGAAGCGCTCGAAGCGCTCGGCGCCGCCGAGCTCGGGGTTGATCTCGTCGTGCGCGACGATGTCGTAGCCGTGCATGCTGCCCGGGCGCGCGCGCAGGATCGGCGAGCAGTAGACGTGACTCACGCCCAGACGCGCGAGGTAGGGCAGGACCTTCACCGCGTCGTCGAAAGTGAAGTCCTTGTTGAACTGCAGCCGGTAAGTGGCGCGCGGCACGCGCGCCTCGGCGGC
>JBBDXL010000070.1:0-1279 GCA_040902335.1 Burkholderiales bacterium | reverse complement strand
TCGTCCGGGAACAGGCCGAGCTCGAGCCGCAGGCGCAGGTCGCGCCCGCTCCACCAGCCGGCGAGCGTGGCGAGGTCGTGCGTGCTCACCGCCACCAGGGCATCGCGCGGATACTCCGCGCTCGGCTTGAAGGCGCTCTGCGCGCCGCGCTCGAAGTACAGCAGCCGGTAGGAAAGCACCTCGTAGCGCGCGAGCGCGGCGCGCATCTCGTCGGCCACCGTGCCGAGGTCCTCGCCGACCACCATGCAGCGCTGGCGCTCGCTCTCGAGGGCGACGATCGCCATCATCTCGTCGAGCGCGTAGCTGACGTAGGTACCGTCGGCCGCGCCCTTGCCGGGTGGGATCCAGTACAGGCGCATCAGCCCCATCACGTGGTCGATGCGCAGCGCGCCCGCGTCGCGCATGTTCTCGCGCAGCATGTCGATGAACAGGCGATAGCCCTGTGCGCGCAGGCGATCGGGTCGGAGCGGCGGCAGCCCCCAGTTCTGGCCGTTGGGGTTGAACTCGTCGGGCGGCGCGCCGACGCTCGCGCCGAGCGCGTAGCACTCCTGGTGCGCCCAGGTGTCGGAGCCCGCGCGATCGACCGACACGGCGAGGTCGACATACAGGCCCACGGCGAGGCCGCGCGCGCGGCAGCGCTCGCTCACCTGCGCCAGCTGGCGCTCGGCCTGCCACTGCAGGTACTCGTAGTACTCGATGCGCTCGAGCTGCTCCTGCGCGAACCGCGCGACCTCGGCGGAATCGTGATCGCGATAGGCCTGCGGCCACACCGGCCAGCCCCAGGTGGCGGTCGAGCGCGCGTGGAAGTGCGCCTGCAGCGCCTCGTAGGTGGCGTGCAGGCGCAGCGCGCGCCCGCTCTTTTCCTGGAATTCGCGGAACTGGGCCCGGGGGCCGTGCTCGCGAAAGCGCGCGTAGAGCAGCTCCAGGATCTCGAACTTGGCCGCCGCCACGCCGGGGTAGTCCACGAGCGGCGCCGCGCGCAGCTGCGCCAGGCGCGCCTGGAACTCGGCCGAGCGCACGCGGCGCTGCGCCGCCTCGCACGCGCGGAATTCCTCGATCGCCTCGACGTCGACGTACAGCACGTTGAGCTGCAGCCGCGAGGAGGGGCTGTACGGGCTCGCGTGCGCCGGATTGTGCGCAAACAGCGCGTGCAGCGGATTGAGGCCGATGATGCCCGCGCCGCGCTCGGCGGCGAGCTCGACCAGCTTCGCCAGGTCGCCGAAGTCGCCGATGCCCCAGTTGCGCTCCGAGCGCAGCGCGTAGAGCTGCACCGCGGGGC
>JBBDXL010000069.1:0-33927 GCA_040902335.1 Burkholderiales bacterium | reverse complement strand
GCCGGCGGGATCGCCTCGGGCTTGGCGCCGAGCGCGCGCGCGCGGCCGGCGATGCCGCAGTCCTTGCCGGTGAGTACCCAGGCGAGGTCGGCGACGTCTTTGAGCGTCGTGGTCTCGTCCACGCTCACGCCCACGCGCTGCTCGCCGATCCAGCGCAGGTTGACCTGCTTCTCGATGGCGCGCGCGCGGATGTCGCGTTGCGCGGCGCCCACCGCGAAGCTCAGCGTATCGAAGAATGCCTTTGATTCCGGCGCCATCGTCTGCGCGAGCAGCCGCGCGAGCGCGTGGCAGCGCAGGGCGATGCGCCGCAAGCCTTCGGCGCCGTGCCAGGCGGCATAGAGCGCGGCGATGTTGGCGAGCAGCACCTGCGAGGTGCAGATATTGCTCGTCGCCTTTTCGCGCCGGATGTGCTGCTCGCGCGTCTGCAGCGCCATGCGGTAGGCGGTGCGGCCCGCCGCGTCCTTGCTCACGCCGATGATGCGGCCCGGCATCTGGCGCAGCAGCGACTCGCGCGCCGCCATGAACCCGGCATGCGGACCGCCGTAGCCGAGCGGCACCCCGAAGCGCTGCGCCGAGCCGACTGCGACGTCCGCGCCGAGCGCACCGGGCGATTTGAGCAACAGCAGCGCAAGGGGATCGGTGCCCAGCGACACCAGGCCGCGCGCCGCATGCACGCGCGCGATGAGCGCTGACCAGTCGCGCACCGCGCCGTAGGTGTCGGGATACTGCAGGTGCGCGCCGAACACCGCCGCGGGCTCGAGCGCGCTCGCCGCATCGCCGACCACGATCGGGATGCCGAGCCACTTGGCGCGCGTGCGGATCACCGCGATTACCTGAGGGTGGCAGGCCGCGTCCACGAAGAAGGGCGTCGCCCTCGACTTGGAGGCGCGCCGGATCAGCGTCATCGCTTCGCCCGCGGCGGTCGCCTCGTCGAGCAGCGACGCGTTGGCCACCGGCAGCCCGGTGAGGTCGATCACCATCTGCTGGAAGGCGAGCAGCACTTCCAGCCGGCCCTGCGAAATCTCGGCCTGATAGGGCGTGTACGCGGTGTACCAGCCGGGATTCTCGAGCACGTTCCTCTGGATCACCTGCGGCGTGTGGCAGGCTGAATAGCCGGTGCCGATGTAGGTGCGCCAGACCTGGTTCTGCGCCGCGATGGCGCGCAGCTCGGCGAGCGCTTCGGCTTCGTCGAGCGGCCCAGGCAATTCGAGCGGCTCGCGCTGGCGGATGGCGGCGGGCATCGCCTGCGCCACCAGCTCGGCGCGCGTGGCGATGCCGAGAGCCGCGAGCATGTCGCGCTCGCCGGACGCATCGGGCCCGATGTGGCGCGCGTGGAAGGCGTCGCGGTGCAGCAGCGACTCGAAGCTCATTTCTGCCATCGCCAACCTCGTCATGAAAGGCCTTTCTCGTAGGCCGTCGCGTCGAGGAGCCCGGCGGGCTCGGAATCCGCCGCAGGCTTGATGCGGAACAGCCACGACGCATAAGGATCCTTGTTCAGATCGCCCGGGGTATCGACCACGGCGCCGTTCACCGCCACCACTTCGCCCGCGACCGGCGCGTAGACGTCGGAGGCGGCCTTCACCGACTCGACCACGGCGCAGGCCTCTTCAGCCACAAGCTTACGTCCGAGTTCGGGCAGCTCGATGAACACCAGGTCGCCGAGCGCATCCTGCGCGTGATCGGTGATGCCCACGGTAAGCGTGCCGTCCGGCTCGGTGCGGATCCACTCGTGCGATGCGGTGTATTTCAGATTGTCGGGGTGTTTCATGGGACGCTCCGCGTCAGAACTTCGGGAGGAGGGACTTGCCGTGGCGCACGAACGGCGGCCGCACCACCAGCGCGTCGAGCTTGCGATCGCGTACTTCGACCTGCACGGTCGAGCCGGGCGCGGTCGCGGCCGGCAGGCGCGCGAGGGCGATCGATGTCGCGAGCGTCGGCGCGAAACCGCCGCTCGTGATCTCGCCTTCGCCGAGCGCGGTACGGACCTTCTGGTGGCTGCGCAATACGCCGCCGCGGCCGCGCAGCACCAGGCCGGTGAGCTTGCGCACGGGCGTTTTCGCGAGCAGCGCCGCTTTGCCGACGAAATCGCGATCACCCTCGAGCACCACGGTCCAGGCGAGGCCCGATTCGAGCGGCGTCACCGATTCGTCCATGTCATGGCCATAGAGGTTCATGCCCGCTTCCAGGCGCAGCGTGTCGCGCGCGCCGAGGCCGCACGGGCGCACGCCTGCGTCAGCCAGCCTTTTCCAGGTTGCCATGGCTTGCGGCGCCGGGACCAGCAGCTCGAAGCCGTCCTCGCCCGTGTAGCCGGTGCGCGCGACGAAAGCGTCGCCCGCCTGCGTGGCGAAAAAAGCGCCGAGTGGCTCGGCTGCAGCCCGCGATGCGGGAAGGGCCTGGAACGTTTTCCCGCTTGCCTGAGGCCCTTGCACCGCGATCATGGCGAGATCGCGGCGCGGGCGCAGCGCGAACTGCGGCGCGCGCTTCGCGCGCAGGCCCTCGAGCCAGGCGAGGTCCTTGTCTGCAGTGCCGGCGTTGACGATCATGCGGAACAGGTTCTCGCGCAGGAAATAGACGATCAGGTCGTCGAGCACGCCGCCCGCCTCGTTCAGCATGCACGAGTAGAGCGCCCTGCCGGGCTGGCGCAGGCGGGCGACGTCGTTGGCGAGCGCACCACGCAGGAATTCGCGCGCGCCGGCGCCCTCGAGATCGATCGCGAGCATGTGCGAGGTGTCGAACATGCCGGCGTCGCGCCGCACCGCATGGTGCTCCTCGAGCTGCGAGCCGTAGTGCAGCGGCATTTCCCAGCCGGCAAAATCGACCAGCCTGGCGTTGGCCTCCAAGTGCGCGGCGTGGAGCGGGGTTCTTTGCAACGCGGGCGTCTCCGGAAAGCAAAAAAGGGCAAGCCGGTCATCCGGCCCTGCCCCCCCTGTCCTTGGTACCTGAGAGTTTACGGCGCGCGCGCCGCTTGCCCCTTCGGTGGGCGAGGCCTGCTCGCCGCTCTCCAGAGTAGTTGCCGCTGCGGAGTTCTTTTGCCTGAGCGATTGCGGGCGCTTACGCCTTCGGCGGCGGCGTTGGTGCGGGTGCCGCTCTCTTCCCCACAGCGCAGCCAGTCTATCACCATCGCTTCGAGCAGTTAGACTTGCGCGCTGCAGGCCCCCGCGGGCCGTCGCACTTCAGGGAGGATCGAAATGCCGGGCAAAGCGAAGTATCTGTTCATCGCCAGCATGGACGTCGAGCCGGAAAAAGAGGCCCTGTTCAACGAGGTCTACGACACCGAGCACACGCCGATGCTGCTCAAGGTTCCGGGCGTGCTGTCGGTGCGCCGCGCGGTGAGCGTGCCGCTCACCCTGTTCATCGGCGGCGAGAAGAAGTCCATCGTCGCCGAAAGCGAGCCGCGCTACAGCGCCTACTACGAATTGGAAAGCGCCGAGGTGCTTACCAGCGACGCCTGGGCGAAGGCGGTCGAGGCCGGGCGCTGGCCCTCGCAGGTGCGCCCGTACACGCGTAACCGCCGCCACGTGCTGCGCAAGCTCATGTGATTCGTAGGGTGGGCCTATGGCCCACCCTACGGGTTGGTGCAGCTAATCCCAGGAAAAGCGGTAGAACAGGCCGCCGCCGCTCGTCGTGCCGCTCTCGGCGCGCAGCGACCAGCGCTTGCCGAGTGCGTAGTCGAGCTTCAGCAGGTTGGTGGCCACGGCGCCTACCCCCTGCTCGTAGCTCACGTACAGCCGGTCCGAAAGACGCTTGCCGAAGGCCACCACGTTGCCCTCCAGCTCCCCGCCGCCGCGCAGCGTGACTTCGTCCAGGCCCACGGCGCGCGCCATGCGCCGATCGATCGGTACGGCGTCGCCGCGCGCGAGCAGCGCGCCGGCGGCCGCCTGCAGCATGCCGACGTCCGTCCGGTTCGCATCGGCCGGCGCGCGGCCGAGCACCAGCCAGGACAGCCGTTCTGACTCCGGCACCGCCGGTTGCGACACCAGCTGCACGCGCGGCACCCGCACGGTGCCGCTCACCTGCACGCCGGCCTCGACCGCCTGTTTGCGGCGCCAGGCGGTGACCTGCAGCCCCGGATTGTCGAGCGGGCCGTCGAACACCAGCACGCCCGGGCTGATCTCGAGGCGCCGGCCAAACGCCAGGAAGGTGGCGTTGACGAGCTGCAACCGGCCGTACGCGCGCAGTTCGCCGTCCTCGCTGCCGACGAACCGCAACTGGCCGGTCAGCCTGCCTTCCAATCCCTCGGCGTCGATGGAAAGGTTCTGCCCCAGGTCGAGCTCGACATCGAGCGAGATCGGCAGGCGCGCTTGCGCGCCGGGGGGCTTGCGCGGCACGCCGACGATGACCACGTCTTCCCCCAGCGTCGGCAGCCGGTCGCGTTCGATGCGCAGGTGCCCGCGATCGGCGCGCACGCCGCCCGTCAGCGATATGCGCCCGGCGTCGAAACCGGCGGCACCCTCGCCGGATACCGCGAGGCGAAGATCGGGGCGTTGCAGAACGCCGAATTCCCGGGCCGACCAGGCGAGCTTGCCGCCGCCGCCCTTGAAGCTCAAAGGCAGACTGCCGTTCGCGGTGAACTCGCCCGCCCCGCCTTGGATGGAGAACTCGGCGACGCGCAGCCGCTCGCCGTCGAGCTCGACGCTCAGCCGCCCGTTCTTCAGGTGCACGCCGTAGCGCGGCATCTCCAGGCTGACGCCCGTGGCCCGCAGGGTCCCGTCCAGGCGCGGCTCGCCCAGCGTTCCCGACGCGCGCAGGTCGGCCGAGAACTTGCCGTCGAACCTCGCCTGCGTCTCGAGCGGCTGCGCCAGCGCACTGAGCGCTGCACCTTCGAATCGCGCGCGTAGCGAGAGCGCGGACTGCGGCCCGAATCCAATGCCGCCGGGGCCCGGCGCGGGCCCGATGTCGCCTTCGAGTATTAGCGTGCCATAGCGGGAATCCGCATTCACGGTCAGCGCCATTGCGCCGTCCTCGAAACGGGCAGCGAGCGCAGCTTCGGTGAGGGCGAGTGCGATGGGATCGCCGTCGAGCAGCACGGCAACATCGCCGCTTGCGCGCCGCAGCTGCACGGTGCCGATGAGCCGCGGTTCGGCGGTGAGCGCCCAGGCGCCGTCGACCAGCATCGTCGAGCGCACGTGCTCCCCGATCCCGGCGGCCACCGCCAGCCAGCGGGCGGGCAGGTCGCCGAACTCGCCGCTCGTCCTTAGCTGCCCGCCTTCCCAGGCCAGTTCGCGCAGCATCAGCCGCCCGGGCTCGAGTTGCGCTTCGAGCGGTCCGATCACCACCCGCCCGCGCGAGATCGCGAGCGTCGCCGGCGCGGCGAGGCGCAGCGGGTACAGCCCGGCATTGGTCAGCGAACGGACCTCGCCGCGCCAGCCTCGTTCCGCGTGCCAGCCGCCCGCGAGACGCGCCTCGATGTGCGTATCCGGCGCGTCGACGGAGAGCTGCGCCTCGTGCTGCGCGAGCTTGCCCGCAAGCGTGGCCTTTGCAGTGCGAGGCGTATCGTCGCCCGGCAGCCGCAGTGCCTGCACCTGTGCGGAGGCCTTGACCTCGGGATCTTGCCACGCGCCTTGGAGGGTGCCGCTCGCCTGCAGCTGGCCGGCGAGATCGGGCAGGACGTCCCGCAACTCCGCAATCGCCAGCGTCCAGGCGAGGCGGTCTCCGGCGCGCCCGAAATCGCCGCGCACCGAGGCCCGGCTCGGGCCGAATTTCAACTCGGCCTGCGCGCGCGTGACGCGAGCGCCTGAAAAACGGGCGCGACCCCGGCTTGCGAACGCCTGCCCGAGCAGCGTGCTGTTCTCGAGCGTCCAGCGCGCATCGAGCGCCGTGACCTGGCCAAGCTTGCCTTCGGCTTCGATGCCGCCGTGGATCGATCCTTCCGGATACGGTCCGAACGCGGCCGGATTGACGCGCTCGAGCGCGAGCCGCGCTTGCACGTCGATCGCCGCGCCGTGGCGTACGGCGCTCCCCTCGAGGCGCATGCCCGCCTGCGACAGCGTGCCGCGCACCGACTGCTCGCCCCGGGCGAGGGCGATGTCCAGCCTGCCCTGCAGGTCCAACCGTCGAAGGGTGCTGTAGATCATGCTGGGGTCCAGTCCGTGCACCTCGACCGCGGCGCGCAGGTGCCGCGCGTCGATTTCGCCAGTGCCGGCGAGCGTGCCGCCGCCCGGCAGCTCGACTCGCAGTTGTTGCAGCGAGCCGCTCGCGAAATCGGCACTGGTGAAGCGGGTGTTCATCGCGACGATCGGCAATCCGCCCGCATCGAGCGCCGCGGGGGATGCGTTGGCGAACGACATCGTGCCCGCGTACGCGCCGCGAGCGGCCTCGAGCTGCAACACCGCGGAGAGCGAGGTCCTCGGCAGCGCCGGATCGATCTGCTCGAAATCGACCGGTCCTGCCCGCGCCTCGAGCGAGCGCAGGGCGGGCGTATCGAGGGGCGCCACGATCAACGTGGCATGCGCGGGGATTCCCGCGATCGTTGCATCAAGCGCGGCCTCGAGGCGTGCGAACGAGCCCTTCACCTGCACTTCGACGCGGGCGGGGAAACGCTCGTCGGGGCGGGTGAACGAACCGAGCGCGGACAGGGTGCGCGGGCCGAGCGCGATGGTCGAGAAATTCAGGTCGCTCAGCAAGTGCCGCTCATCCGCGGTCTGCAGCTCGAATCGCCCGATCGCCACCTGCGCGAGGCGGATGGCGAACGGCAACGTCAGGTCGGGAGACGCATCCGGCGTGGCAGCCTTGCGCTCGTCCACCACCACCAGCAGCGACGCGATGTGCAGTGGCTCGATACCCAGGGCGCCGCGAAGCAGCGCCAGCACATTGCCTTGACCGCGCACGCCCTGCGCTTGCACGCGGATCGCGCCGTCGGCGTACGCAACTCGCCCGATGCGAACCTCGGCGCGGAGGGTACCGCTTGCTTCCGCGATCGCGAGCCTGCCGTCGCTCGCGGACACCGCGCGCGCCACCGCCCATTGCAGTCCGGCCTCGGTGCCCACCAGCCATGCCAGGCCGGCGAACGCTGCCGCAACAGCCAGCACCGTCAGGGTGGCGAGCGCGAGCCAGGCGCGTTTCATCAGAAAACGTACCCGACGGACAGGTGCAGCCGAAACTCCCGGATGTCCTCGCCGTAGGCGACGTCCACGCGCGCCGGCCCGATCGGGGTGCGCAAGCGCAAGCCGAGGCCATAGCCGAGCGCCGCGCGGAAACGCTCACCCTCGTCCCAGGCATCGCCCGCATCGACGAACGCCGCGACGCCCCACTCTTCGGCGAACCAGTGGGTGTATTCGACGCTGGCGACGAACAGCCTGCGACCGCCGACGATGGCGTCCGCCTCTTGCACGCCCAGGCTCTCGAACGCGTAGCCGCGCACGGTCTGGTCGCCGCCGGTGCGAAACAGGAATGTGGTGGGGATGCCTTGACGCGTGTCGGCGCGCACGGCACCCGCCTGCGCGCGCAGCAGCAGATCGCCGCTGCGGCCCAGCGGGATGAAGAGCGCGGCCTTGCCGATCGCGCGCAGGAAGGCCTGCGTGGACACCGAAGGCAGCCCGCCGCCGACTTCCAGGCTGCCGAAATACCCCAGCCGCGGGGCGATGACGTCGTCCGTGCTGCGAAAACCGAGGCGCAGGCCGGCGTACACGGCGTGGCGGCTGTCGGTGACGCTCTCGCCGATGCTCTGGTCCTCGAGGTGCCAGGACAGGATGGCCGCCGAGCTCGCCAGGTCCGTGCCGAAATTGTGCGCCACGCCGAGCGCGAACGCGCGCGCTATCTCGTTCTGGATGTCCGTCCGGCTGGCGCTCGAGAAGAAGTTGTTCCAGCGCGCGTTGCGCCGCGGCGGCGAGTCCAGGTCGAGCTGCACTTCCTGCTTCTTGCGGTCCACGCTCAAGCCGCTGCGCAGGCGCCACGCCGAGTCGCGCAGGTCCTGGTCGCCATAGCGCAGCTGAAGGCGCGGGCCGACGTCGGTGTTGTAGCTCACGCCCGTCTCGACATTCTTCGACTGCCCTTCGACGACCCCCACGCGCAGCGGCGCGGCGGCGGCGCTCGCCGCCTGCGGGTCTATTTCCGCCTGCACGCTGGCGAAGTAGCCGGTCTCCACCAGCCGGCGCTGGTAGATCACGAGCACGTCGCGATCGTAGTCATCGCCGGGGCGCGCCGGATTCATGTTCTCGACGATCTGCGCCGGATAGCGCCGGGTGCCCGACACCAGCACCGGCCCGAAGCGAAAAGGCGGCCCGCTTTCCAGTTCGACCGACAAGCGCGCCTGCCGGGTGGCCGGATCGACCTGCGCTTCGCTTTTGCCGAGGCGCGCCGCGGCGTAGCGCCAGCGCGCCAGTTCGCGCACCGCCCCGCGTTTGGCGCGCTCCCAGTCCTCCTGCCGGAACGGCTGTCCGCGCGCCAGCGCCCATGCGGCGCGCACGCGTTCGAGCGCACCGCGCGCCTGTTCGTCCGTCGTCACCGGTCCGCTGAACCGGATCTCGACCGCGGCGACGGTGGTGCGCTCGCCGGGCTCCAGCTGCACCAGCACCCGCCAGGGCCGCACCTGTTCGTCGATCGCGACGCGCACTTGCGGCGAGAAGTATCCTTCCGCGGCGGCCACCTCGCGCGTATCGCGCTCGGCCTCGTCCGCCAGACGCCGCAGCAGCTCGGGGGTCATCTGCGGGTCGCCCTGCCAGCGCACCAGATTGAGGCCCTTGCGCAACGGGTCGGCGAGAAAGGCCGGCGCCTCGATCTCGACGCCGTACTCGATGCCGGCGGCCAGGGCGGGCGCGCAGGCCATCGAAAGTAGCAAGACCAGCGGGAAGGCGAGGGTGCTGCGCACGGTCGGGGATTCTAGGCGCCTGGGCAAGCGGGGTCGCTGCACTGCAAAATGCGGGAGTTCTGTGTAAGAATCGGGCGGTCCTTGGAGGAGGAACAGGCGCGGTGAGCATCGACATCGGGACGTTGGATACGTTTCCCAAGCTCCTGCTGCACCACGCGCGGGTGCGCGGCGCTCTGCCGGCGATACGCGAGAAGCATCTGGGTATCTGGCAGACCTGGACCTGGCACGAGTTCGCCGACGAGGTGCGCGCGCTCGCCTGCGCGCTCGCCGACCAGGGACTGAAGCGCGGCGACCACATGGCGCTGGTGGGCGACAACCGCCCGCGCATCTACGCCGCGATGTGCGCCGCGCAGTGCCTCGGCGCGATTCCGGTGCCGCTGTACCAGGACGCGGCGGCCGCCGAGATGGCGTTCCCGATCCAGAACGCGGAAATCGAGCATGCGCTCGCCGAGGACCAGGAGCAGGTCGACAAGCTGCTCGAGATCCTGCCGCAGTGCCCGTCGCTCAAGCACATCACCTACGACGAGCCGCGCGGCATGCGGCACTACACGCAATCCGAGCTCACGAGCTACGACGCGCTGCTGGAATCCGGGCGCGCGGCGCTCAGGCGCGACCCGGCGTTTCTCGAGACCGAGATCGACAAGGGGCGCGGTGAAGATACGGCGGTCATGCTGTTCACCTCGGGCACGACCGCGAGACCGAAGGGTGTTGTTCTTACTTACCGGGCGCTGATCGACGCGGGGCGCGCTGGCGTCGACCTCGAGAAACTCGACGATCGCGACGTTATTCTTGCCTACCTTCCGCCTGCGTGGGTCGGCCAGTTCGTATTCGCCGTCGCTCAGCCATTCATCACCGGCTACTGCATCTGCTGCCCGGAGTCGGCCGAGACGGTGATGACCGACATGCGCGAGATCGGGCCGACCTACTACTTCGCGCCGCCGCGCGTGCTGGAGGCCCTGCTCACGCAGGTGTCGATCCGCATGGAGGACGCGGGCGCGCTGAAGCGCTGGCTGTACCGCAAGTTCATGGGCGTGGCGCGGCGCGTGGGCGGGATGCTCCTCGACGGCAAGCCCGTGGGCGTTGTCGACCGGCTGGTCTACCGGATGGGCGATTTGCTCGTCTACGGCCCGCTCAGGAACGTCCTCGGCATGAGCCGCCTGCGCGTCGCTTACACGGCGGGTGAGGCGATCGGCCCCGATTTGTTCAAGTTCTACCGCTCGATCGGCATCAACCTGAAGCAGCTCTACGGCTCGACCGAGACGAGCGTCTTCGTCTGCATCCAGCCCAACGGCCAGGTGAAATCCGACACCGTCGGGCCGGCGGTGCCGGGGGTGGAGCTCAAGTTCACGCCAGAACGCGAGGTGCTGATCCGCTCGCCCGGGCTGTTCAGGGAGTACTACAAGAATCCGCAGGCGACGCTGGAAGCGAAGGATCGCGAGGGCTGGTTCCACACCGGCGACGCGGGCTACTTCGACCCCGACGGGCACCTGAAGATCATCGACCGCGTGAAGGACGTCGGCAAGCTCGTCGACGGGACGCTGTTCGCGCCCAAGTACCTCGAGAACAAGCTCAAGTTCTTTCCCTACATCCAGGAGGCGGTGACCTTCGGCCACGGCCGCGATCGCGTCTGCGCCTTCATCAACATCGACGCCGAAGCGGTGGGCAACTGGGCCGAGAAGCGCCACATGCCCTACTCGGGCTACGTCGACCTCGCGACGCGCGACGAGGTCTACGAGCTGGTGCGCGAGTGCGTGGAGCAGGTGAACGCCGACCTCGCGCAGGAGCCGGAGGTGGCCAACTCGCAGATTCACCGCTTCCTGATCCTGCACAAGATCCTGGACGCGGACGACGAGGAGCTGACGCGCACGCGCAAGGTGCGCCGCGGCTTCGTCGCCGAGAAGTACGCCACGCTGGTGGACGCGCTGTACGCCGGCAAACAGACCGTGCACGTCGAGGCGCAGGTGAAGTACGAAGACGGGCGCACCGGGAAGATCTCGGCCGACCTCAAGATCCACGATGCCAAGACCTTCCGCCCCGAGGCGGCGAAGCGCGCCGCATGAGCCGCCTCGAGCGCATCGGCGAGACGGTGCTCTCGGTGGAGAAAGTGTCGCTCGCCTTCGGCGGCGTGAAGGCGCTGCAGGAGGTGTCCTTCGATGTGCGCGAGCACGAGGTGCGCGCCATCATCGGCCCGAACGGCGCCGGCAAGTCCTCCATGCTCAACGTCATCAACGGCGTCTACCACCCGCAGCAGGGCACCATCCGCCTGCGCGCCAACGGCGCCTGGAAGGAATTCCACGACATGGACCCGCACGAGGCCGCGTCCATGGGCATCGCGCGCACCTTCCAGAACATTGCGCTGTTCAAGGGCATGACGGTGCTCGATAACGTGATGACCGGCAGGAACCTGAAGATGCGCGCGAGCTTCGTCGAGCAGGCGATCTGGATCGGGCGCGCGCGGCGCGAGGAGCTCGAGCAGCGGCGCGCGGTGGAGGAGATCATCGACTTCATGGAGATCCAGCACATCCGCAAAACGCCCGTGGGCAAGCTGCCCTACGGGCTGCAAAAGCGCGTGGAACTCGCGCGCGCGCTCGCCGCGGAGCCGCGGCTGCTGCTGCTCGATGAGCCGATGTCGGGCATGAACCTGGAGGAGAAGCAGGACATGTGCCGCTTCGTCCTCGACGTGAACGACCACTACGGCACGACCGTCGTGCTCATCGAGCATGACATGGGCGTGGTGATGGACATTTCCGACCGCGTCGTGGTGCTCGACTACGGGCGCAAGATCGCGGACGGCACCCCGGACGAGGTGCGCGCCAATCAGGACGTGATCGACGCGTACCTGGGAGTCGCGCACTGACCAATACTTCCTTTTTCTTCGAGGTCCTGATCGGCGGGCTGCTCGCCGGGATCATGTATTCGCTGGTCGCGCTCGGCTTCGTGCTGATCTACAAAGCCTCGGGCGTGTTCAATTTCGCGCAGGGCGCGATGGTGTTCCTTGCCGCGCTCACCTTCGTGTCGCTGCTCGAGCGCGGCGTCAATTTCTGGATCGCGCTCGTCACCACGCTCGCGGTGATGGTGGTGCTGGGTATTTCGATCGAGAAGGTGGTGCTCAGGCCGCTCGTCAACCAGCCGCCGATCACGCTGTTCATGGCGACCATCGGCCTCACCTTCGTGCTGGAAGGCCTGTCGCAGGCCGTGTGGGGCTCGCAGCCGCACGGGCTCGAACTCGGCATCGCGGACGTGCCGATGCAATGGCTGGCGGACTCCACCGGCATGTTCATCAGCCAGTTCGACCTGTTCGCCTCCGGCATCGCGGCGGTGCTGGTGGCCTCGCTCGCCATCTTCTTCCAGTACACGCGCATCGGCCGCGCGTTGCGCGCGGTGGCCGACGATCACCAGGCGGCGCTCGCGGTGGGGATTCCGCTGAAGCACATCTGGGCCATCGTGTGGGCGGTGGCCGGATTCGTCGCGCTGGTCGCCGGCTTGATGTGGGGCGCGAGGAACGGCGTGCAGTACTCGCTGACGTTCATCGCGCTGAAGGCCCTGCCGGTGCTGATCCTCGGGGGATTCGAGTCCATCCCGGGCGCGATTATTGGCGGGCTCATCATCGGCGCCTCGGAGAAGCTGGCCGAGGTCTACATCGGGCCGATGGTCGGCGGCGGCATCGAGTCCTGGTTTGCCTACGTCATCGCGCTGCTTTTCCTGCTGGTACGCCCGCAGGGACTGTTCGGCGAGAAGATCATAGACAGGGTGTAGCGATGCTCTACCGCGAAGCCGGGCAGTTCAAGTCCACCTACGCCGAAGACCAGCAGATCTTCCCGATCCGCCAGGACCGCATCGCGGTCGCGCTCTTGCTCGTCGTCGCGTTCGTCGTGATTCCGCTGGTCGCCAACCAGTACTGGCTGTCGGCGATTCTCACGCCGTTCCTGATCTTCGCGCTGGCCGCGCTGGGACTGAACATCCTCACCGGCTACGCCGGGCAGCTCTCGCTCGGTACTGCTGCGTTCATGGCCGTGGGCGCCTTCATGGCCTACAACTTCGTGCTGCGCATGCCGTGGCTCGGCATCATCCCGAGCTTCATCCTCGCGGGCATCTGCGCGGCGGCGGTCGGCATCGTGTTCGGACTGCCGAGCCTGCGCATCAAGGGGTTCTACCTCGCGGTGGCGACGCTCGCCTGCCAGTTCTTCGTGCTGTGGGCGATCCAGAGGATCGGCTGGTTCACGAACGACAGCGCGACGGGGGTCATCACGGCGCAGACGGTCGAGATTTTCGGCTACACCTTCGACTCGCCGGAATCGAAGTATCTCCTTACGCTCGGTATCGTGGCGGTGCTCGCGTTGCTGGCGAAGAACCTGATGCGCAGCGAGACCGGGCGCGCGTTCATGGCGGTGCGCGACATGGACGTGGCGGCGAGCGTGATCGGCATCCCCATGATGAAGACCAAGCTGCTCGCCTTCGCCATCAGCTCGTTCTATTGCGGGGTCGCAGGGGCGCTGTACGCCTACACCTACCTGGGCACTGTGGAGCCCGAGGCCTTCACGCTCGACCTGTCGTTCAGGATCCTGTTCATGATCATCATCGGCGGGGTAGGGTCGATCCTGGGCTCGTTCCTGGGGGCGGCGTTCATCACGTTGCTGCCCATCTTCCTCAACGTGCTGTTCGGCGCCGCGTCGCACACCTTCGGGCTGGACATCTCGCACGCGATCATATCCAACGTCGAGCTCATGATCTTCGGGGGGCTGATCATCTTTTTCCTCATCGTGGAGCCCCACGGGCTGGCACGCTTGTGGCAGATCGCCAAGGAGAAACTGCGCCTGTGGCCGTTCCCGCACTAGACACTCGGAATAGATTGGCTATACTGGTTGTTCCACTATATGGATCAGACCCTCGGCAGTTCCTCGGGGTTGAAAAATGAAGGAGGAGACCAGATGAAACGTACTACTTTCGCCCTGGCGTTCGTGCTGGCGGCCGGGTTCTCCGGCAGCGTGCTGGCACAGGCCAAGGAGCAGTTCGTGCCGGCCAACTTCTATTGGGTCGGCCCATACGCGCCGGGCGGCTCGGGCTTCGGCGGCGGCATGATCGACTACATGGCGATGATCAACGAGCGCGACGGCGGCGTGAACGGCGTCAAGCTGACGTGGGACAAGTGCGAGACGGAATACAACAATGCCCGCGGCGTCGAGTGCTACGAGCGCCAGAAGAACAAGGGGCCGACGGGCGCCACCGTGATCCATCCGCTCTCGACCGGCATTACGTACTCGCTCATCGAGAAGGCGACTGCCGACAAGATCCCGGTGATCTCGATGGGCTATGGGCGGACCGACGCTTCCGACGGGCGCGTGTTCCCGTACATCTTCCCGCTGATCACGAACTACTGGTCGCAGAACACCGCCAAGATCAAGTTCATCGGCCAGAAGGAAGGCGGGATGGACAAGCTGAAGGGCAAGAAGATCGTGAACCTGTATCACGACTCGGCCTACGGCAAGGAAACCATCCCGGTGCTCGACATCCAGGCCCAGAAGTACGGCTTTCAGGTGACGCACCTCGCCGTGCCCCACCCTGGCAATGAGCAGCAGGCGCAGTGGCTGCAGATCCGCCAGCTGCGGCCCGACTGGGTGATCCTGCGCGGCTGGGGGGTAATGAATCCGACGGCGCTTAAGACCGCGGCGCGCACGGGCTTCCCGCGCGAAAAAATGCTCGGCGTGTGGTGGTCCGGGGCCGAGGAGGATGTGATCCCGGCGGGCGACGCGGCCAAGGGCTACTACGCGGCGGCGTTCAACCTCCCGGGGACGCAGCACCCCGCGATGAAGGACATCCTCAAGCACGTGTACGCGAAGGGTAAGGGCGAGTTCGACGACAAGTCGCGCATCGGCTCGATCTATCACACGCGCGGCGTGGTCGCGGGCATCGTCACCGTGGAAGCGGTCCGCACCGCGCAGGCGAAGTTCGGCAAGGGCAAGCCGATCACCGGCGAGCAGATGCGCTGGGGCATCGAGAACCTCAACCTCGACGCCAAGCGCCTGAAGGAGCTGGGTGCGAGCGACCTGATGCAGCCGCTGAAGGTCTCGTGCAAGGACCATGAGGGCGGCGGGGCGGTCAAGTTCATGCAGTGGGACGGCCGCAAGTGGAACGTCGTCTCGGATTGGATCGAGTCCGACCAGTCGATCGTGCGCCCGATGGTCGAGGAGTCCGCGGCAAAGTACGCGAAGGAGAAAGGCATCACGCCGCGCGATTGCTGAGCGCCGTAACGCGATAGAGCAGCCCGAGAGGGGGAAGGCACGCCTTCCCCCTCTTTACGTGTGGAGCAGCCATGTCCGCAGTGCCCGTGCCGCAGGCGAAGACCGACGCCTACCTCTCGGTCAGCAACGTCGAGGTCATCTACGACCACGTCATCCTGGTGCTGCGCGGCGTGTCGCTGCAGGTGCAGGAAGGCCAGATCGTGGCGCTGCTCGGCGCCAACGGGGCAGGCAAGACCACCACGCTGAAGGCGATCTCGAACCTCCTTGGCGCCGAGCGCGGCGACGTCACCAAGGGCCACATCGAGTTCATGGGCCAGCGCATCGACAAGCTCAATCCTTCGGAGCTGGTGAAGCGCGGCATCTGCCAGGTGATGGAGGGGCGGCACTGCTTCCAGCACCTGACGGTCGAGGAGAACCTGCTCACCGGCGCCTACACGCGCGGCGGCGCGAACCTCGACGACGACCTGGAGAAGGTGTATCGCTACTTCCCCCGGCTGAAGGAGCGGCGCAAGGCGCAGTCGGGCTATACCTCGGGTGGCGAACAGCAGATGACCGCCATCGGCCGCGCGCTGATGGCGCGCCCGAAGATGATCCTGCTCGACGAGCCGTCGATGGGGCTCGCGCCGCAGCTCGTGAAGGAGATCTTCGAGATCGTGAAGACCCTCAACCAGCAGGAGAAAGTGAGCTTCCTCCTCGCGGAGCAGAACACCAATATGGCGCTGAAGTACGCCGACTACGGCTACATCCTGGAGAACGGCCGCGTGGTGATGGACGGCGTGGGCAAGTCGCTCGCCGAGAACGAGGACGTGAAGGAGTTCTACCTCGGCTTCTCCTCGGGCGGGCGCAAGAGCTTCCGCGACGTGAAGTCCTACCGCCGCAGGAAGCGTTGGCTCTGAGCCCGTTCTACGACGCGCTCGAAGCGCGCTCCGCGGACGAGCGCGAGGCGGCGCTGATGGCGGCGCTGCCGGAGCACCTGGCGCACGCGAAGCACAGGGCGCCCGGCTGGGCGCGCATCCTGAAGGACGTCGACGCTGCGGCCGTGACCACGCGTGCCGCCCTCGCGCAGTTGCCGGTGACGCGCAAGTCCGAGCTCGCGGACCTGCAGAAGGCCATGCCGCCGCTCGGCGGCCTGAACGCCACGCCGCTGGAGAAGCTGGCGAAGCTCTTCGTTTCGCCCGGACCCGTGTACGACCCCGAAGGGCAGGGCAGGGACTGGTGGCGCACCGCGCGCTCGCTGTACGCCGCCGGCTTTCGCTCTGGCGACAAGGTGCTGAACGCGTTTTCCTACCACTTCACGCCCGCGGCCTCGATGGTCGAGCACGGCGCGCTCGCCGTAGGCTGCACCGTGGTGCCCGGCGGCACCGGGCAGACCGAGATGCAGGCGGCGGCGATCCGCGACCTGCGCCTCAGCGCGTTCGCCGGGACGCCGTCGTTTCTCAAGCTGATCGTGGAGAAGGCCGACGAGCTGAAGACCGACGTCACTTCGCTCGACAAGGCCATCGTCGGCGCGGAGTACCTGCCGCCGGCGCTGCGGCAGGCGATGCGCGCGCGCGGCATCCGCGTGCAGCAGCTCTACGCCACCGCGGACCTCGGGCTCCTCGCCTACGAGAGCGCGCTGCCCGACGGCACGCTGACCGAGGGCATGATTCTGGAGGAATCGTTGATCCTGGAGATCGTAAGGCCCGGCACCGGGAATCCGGTTGCCGCAGGCGAAGTGGGCGAGGTGGTGGTCACCTCGCTCAACGCGGACTACCCGCTCATTCGCTTTGCCACCGGCGATCTGTCCGCGGTGCTCGCCGGAGCCAGTCCCTGCGGTCGCACCAACACGCGCATCAAGGGCTGGATGGGGCGCGCCGACCAGACCACCAAGGTGCGCGCCATGTTCGTCACGCCCAAGCAGGTGCACGAGGTGCTCCACCGCCACGCCGAAGTCCTCAAGGCGCGCCTCGTGGTGGAAGGCGAGACCGGCAACGATCGCATGACGCTGAAATGCGAAGTCAAGGAGCGGCCCGGGGGGCTCGCCGAAGCGATCGTCGCCTCGATCCGCGACGTCACCAAGCTGCGCGGCGAGGTCGAGCTGGTGGCGCCGGGGACCCTGCCGAACGACGGCAAGGTGATCGACGACAGGCGCAAGTACGCCTGACTGGGAGAAGACGACGATGGGAGGCTTTTTTTTGCCGCGTTGGTCGTGATGAACCCGGGCGAGAAAGTGGAATTCTGAGCTTGGTTTTGCGCGCCGCGCCGGGGCTTTTCGCGCGGGCGACCCGCGCCTTGTTTCGATGATTCGACCGTGATGCTCGAGCGCGGAATCCGGGAATTTCAGGCGCGCCGGGGAGACGGCGAAGCGAGCGCGCAGGCGCTCGTCGAATCCTGCCTCGGCCGGATTGCTGCCCTTAATCCGCGCCTGAACGCGTTCGTGTCGGTCGATGCTCGGGGCGCGCTCGCCGCCGCGCGCGAATCCGATCACCGCCAGCGGCGCGCAGCAAGCCGGGGACTTCTGGACGGCGTTCCGCTCGCGATCAAGGACAACATAGACGTCGCCGGAATGACTGCCGCGGCGGGGATCGCGGCGCTGGCATCGCGAACACCGCAGCGCGATGCGGCCTGCATCGCCCGCCTGCGCGCGCAGGGTGCTGTTGTTCTCGGCAAGACGCTAATGGACGAGGCGGCGCTCGGTGCCCTTGGCGACAATCCCGCTTTCGGTCGCTGCCACAATCCTCTGGCACACGGTCGCACGGCGGGCGGCTCGAGCAGCGGGTCGGCGGCCGGGGTCGCGGCGCGTCTCTGCACGGCTGCACTCGGCACGGACACGCTCGGCTCGGTGCGCATTCCCGCCGCTTGCTGCGGAATTGTCGGCTATGTGCCGAGCGCGGGATTTGTAGACACGGAGGGCGTGATCCCGCTCGCGCCGACGCTCGATCGCGTCGGCGTACTGGCACGGACCGTGAACGACGCCATCTGCGTCGCAACTCGCCTGTCGGGCTCGATCGAGGGGGTGACGCCTTCCGGCGTGTCGATCGGCGTCCTGCGCGGCCTCGAGCCCGTCGTGCCCCTTGCGATTCTCTCGGCGGTCGAGGAGACAGTCCGCGCGCTCGCCCGCGCCGGGTACCGCATCGTGGAGATCGACGCTGCGGGCTTCGAGTGGGCGGGCGCCCGGCGCGCGGCTTTTCTTCGCACCGAGATCGAGGGCGCGCGAGCTCACGCGGCGCTGCTGGACGATTCCGCCGCGGCGATTTCGGCCGCCCTGCGCAATGCGCTGGAGTTCGGACGGCGCGCGGGCGTCGAAAGGGTAGAGCGCGCGGCGGCGCAGATCGAGCGCGCGCGCGTCGCATTTCTGGGTTTCCTCGCGCGTTCCGACGTGCTGCTGCTGCCGACGACGCCGCAGGTCGCATTTCCCTTCGGCGGGGAGGTGCCGCCGAGCCAGGGCGACCTTACCGTGCCGGCGAGCATCGCCGGGCTGCCGGTCGTCAGCGTGCCGGCGGGCGCGTTGGCGGACGGGCTTCCCGTGGGCGCCCAGCTCGTGGCGCCGCACGGCCAGGACGCGCTTGCGCTCGGCGTAGCTGCCGACCTGGGTTAATCTCCCGCACTCGCCACATCCCACGAGAGCCGGCCATGCCGCACGTACCTGCTTGCGCCGCGTCATCCGAACGGGAGAGGAGGAGACTGCATGTCTAATCCGCGCGTCGGGTACCAGTTCTCGACTTCGCGCCCAAGGCTCGCGCCGCCGGGCGGCAAGCCGATCGTCGTCAACCTCGTGGTGAACGTCGAGCACTGGCGCATCGAGGAACCGATGCCTCGCACCCTCCTAACGCCGCCGCACGGAAAGGAGACGATTCCGGACGTGCCGAACTTCAGCTGGGTCGACTATGGAATGCGCTGCGGCCTGCCGAGGATGCTCGCGCTGTTTACCGAGCGCAGCCTGCCGGTCTCGACGAGCCTCAACGCGGGCGTAATCGACGCCTATCCGCAGGCTGCGCAGGCGATGCTCGAGGCCGACTGGGAGATTGTCGGGCACGGCATGCACCAGAAGACGCTGAGCGCGTCGGCGAACGAACGCGAGATCATCGAGGGGTCGCTGGAAAAGATCGAGCGCTTCGCCGGCAAGCGGCCGCGCGGCTGGCTGTCGCCGGGGCTGCGCCAGACCTGGGAAACGCTGGACGTCCTGAAGTCGTGCGGCATCGAGTACTGTCATGACTGGGTAATCGAGGACATCCCGGTGTGGCTCGAGACCAGGAACGGTCCGATCATCGGCATGCCGTACAACCTCGAAGTGAACGACAGCCTGATCTACGCCGTGCAGCAGCAGCCGACCGACGAGATGTACAGGCGGCTGGTGCGCACCGTCGAGTGCTTCGAGCGCGAGACTGCGCGCCAGACACGTATCCTTCCAATCGGCCTCCATCCGCACCTGATGGGCGTCCCGCACCGCTGGGGCGACATGGAGCGCATGATCGATTTCCTGCAGGCGCGCGCCGACGTCTGTTTCATGACCGGCAGCCAGGTCGCCGACTGGTTCGCGGCGCAGGCTCCTGCTCCCTGAAGCGATTTTGCGAGTGTTCGCCGAGCAAACCGAGTCATCGTAAGTGCCTCGGCCTTCGAGGGAGCGACGAGCTGTTTGCGCCGGCCCCTGCCTGCATTAAACAGCAGCACCGGCCCTCGAGGCCTCGGTCGCCGCGCGGTGGCTCTCCGCTCGGATAAGCGCAAACACTTCGGCGCGCAGCCGATTGAACTCGGGCGAAGTGGTGACCTCGATCGAGCGCGGGCGCGCGATGCCGACCTGTATCGTCTTCTTGATGCGGCCCGGCCGCGCAGTCATCACGCACACGCGGTCGGCGAGAAGCAACGCTTCCTCGATGTCATGGGTGATAAAGAGTACGGTCTGGTGGTGCCGTTCCCAGACCGAAAGCAGCAGTTCCTGCATCAGCGAGCGCGTTTGCGCGTCCAGGCTGCCGAAGGGCTCGTCCATGAGCATGATCTGGGGCTGCATGATGAGCACGCGCGCAATCCCTACGCGCTGGCGCATGCCACCCGAGAGCTCGGCCGGGTAGTGCGACTCGAATCCGCGCAGGCCGACCTGCTCGATGATCTGGGCGGCGCGGGCGCGGTACTCGGTGGCCGGCACTCCCTGGTTCTTCGGGCCGAACACCACGTTTTCGAACACGTTGAGCCAGGGAAAAAGCGCCGGTTCCTGAAACACCACGCCGCGCGCCGGCGAAGGCTCGCCGACCGGCTCACCGCCCACGAGCACGCGGCCGGACGTCGGCTCGTCGAATCCGGCCACCATGTTGAGCAGCGTCGACTTGCCGCAACCGGAAGGTCCGAGGATCGCGGTGAACTCGCGCTGCTCGACGATGAGGTCGACTTCGTCGACGGCGAGCACGCGCCGTTTGCTCTTGACGAACTCTTTGCGCACGCGCTCCAGAACTATTGCGGAAGCTCCGCTCATTCGTGCGCTTCCAGTGTGCGCCAGCGCAACAGCACACGCGAGGCGGCGACTATCACGCGATCCGACAGGAAGCCGAGGATCCCGACCGAGAACATGGTGGCGACGCAGATGTCCATGCGACCGACGTAGTATGCGTCCCACAGCACATAGCCGAGCCCGGACTTCACGGCGATCATCTCTGCGACGATCACTGCGGTCCACGCCACCCCGATGCCGAGACGCAGGCCGGTGAAGATCGAGGGTAGCGCCGACGGGAACACCACCTTGGCGAGCACGGTCGCCGGCCGTGCGCCCATCATTCGCGCCGCGCGCAGCAAGAGGAGGTTCGTGTCGCGCACGCCGTGGGTCGTGTTGATCACGACCGGATAGAAAGCGCCGAGGCCGATCAAGAACAGCGCGCTCGCGTCGTAGATGCCGAAAACGGCGATCGCGAAAGGCAGCCACGCCGTGATCGGCACCGGCCGGAAGAGCTGGATCGATGGATCTACGAGACGCGCGACCAGCTGGCTCCAGCCGATCATCAGGCCGAGCGGGATTGCCGCCAGCGCGGCGAGACCGAAGCCCTGCAGCACCCGCCGCGTCGAGTAGGTGACGTTATCGAGCCACGTACCCGAGTACGGCGAAAGCGTTGCCTGGGCGCTGCCGAAGATCCAGGTGTACCAGGAGTCGAGCACCTGCGCCGGGGCCGGGATAATGCCCTCGACCACCCAGTGCTCGGCGACGGCGATATGCCACAGCGCGACCAGCGCCAAGGGCAGCAACAGAAACCACGGCGCCCGCAGCACGTTGCGCACTGGAGCTCCGGAGGTCGATACTTACTTCCTGAGCCCCAACTGTTCCGCCGACTTGCCTGTCGCCTTCGACAGGAAATCGTAGGTGTAGTGCTGCGCGATCTCGCCCGAAACATCGCGGGTGATCACGCCGTTGTCGGACAGGAACTTCGATATGCGCTTGATCGATTCGAGCGGCAGCGTTGGATCGAGTTTCGTGATGCGGATCGACTCCTTCGCAACCGCTTCCGACAGTCCCGCTTTCTCCGCGTAAATCCTGGCCCAGCGCGTGGTATCGCCGCGCGCGATCTCGAGCACGTCCAGGTACGCGCTTACCAGACGCTGCACCGCCTCGCGGTTCTTCTCCATGAAGTCGCGGTTCACCGCGAGGACGGAGATGAGCCCGCCGACGGTCTTCGAGCGGTTGTGGTCGATCGTCGGGTAAGCACCCCAGCCATCGACGATTGCTTGTGCGCAGAACGGCTGCCAGACGACCGCCATGTCTATCTCATTACCGCGCACCGCCTTCAGGTAGTTTGCGCCGCCGCCGACGATATTAACGATCTTGAGACTGCCGTACTTGAGCCCGTTCTCCTGAACCGAGGCGGCGAACTTCAGCCACGAGATCGAGCCGGCACCGACGCCGATTCGCTTGTCGGCGACGGTCTTCCAGTCCTTGACGTCGTCGCCTTTGCGCACCAGCAGGCAGTCGTTGCCCGAGCCGACCCCGGCGACCCCGACCAGGCTCTTCGCGCCCTGTCCGACCGCGAGCGAGATGTCCTGCGGCCCGAACGCCGCGAGCTGTATGTCGCCGGAGGCGAGTGCGGTGCGCTCATCGGCGAAGCGCTGGAACATCACTATCTCGATTTGGATGTTGTACTTCGCCGCCTCCTCGGGCAGCAGCCACAGCGGCGAGAGCGCCGGGACGTTAAGCATTCCCTGCTTGACCTTCACCGGTGCCGGGAGCGGGGCGCGCAGGGAATCGGACTGCGGGAGCCCTGCGAGCGGTGCGGCGAGTACTGTCGCGAGCAGACAGCGAAGTGTGACGCGGGTCGTGCTCCTCATGGTTTCCTCCGTCTATTGGGGTGCTGCCCAAACGATAGTACCGCGGTTTCTGCCGCGCGGATGGGTCCGGTTGCGCGTCAGCCTGCACGCGCTGCGGCGAGGGGCGTGGTTACGGTCCGATGTGACGCCGGGAATGACGCGAGGGGCAGGTGAGATCGCGGCCGTTCCTCACCCGCAAGTATTCCTGAGCTATTTCACCGCAAAGCAGTAGAGCAGGCCGTCGCCGCCCGTGCTGCGCAGCGCCTGCTGGCTGCAGCCCCCGCGCGACGGATGCGCGGAGTTCCACGAAACCGCCCACGCATGATCGATCGGGCCTGAGCGGTCGTGGTGACCGGTCATCGCCGAACCGTCGGCTGCGCTCCTGGTCCAGTTGCCGCAGGTCATGTCCGGGAACAGGGGGCTGGGCGGGAACGCCGTGCCGTCGGGCCGCGAGCCGGTGAGGATGTCGTGCTTGTTCGGCTTCTCGGTGCGGCCGTTGACCATCTGGCCCTTTTCATCCAGCGCCGTCTGCTTGGTCAAGTAGGGCGAGACAAAGTCGAAATGCAGGGTGAGCGCACGCATGGGTTGCTATCCTAGCGATTTGCGGTGCAAGGAGACGCGAATGACGGTTCGCATCGAGAAGCAGGGCAAGGTCTGGACGGTGATCCACTCGCGCCCTGAGGCGCGTAACGCGATGGACCCCGAGAGCGCCGACGCGCTGGTCGAGGCGTTCAACGCCTTCGACCGCGACCGCGAGGCGGCGGTGGCGGTGCTGTGGGGCGAGGGCGGTGCGTTCTGCGCCGGCTGGGACCTCAAGTACTGCGCTTCCATCATCGACCGCCCCGAGGCGCTGCACGCGATCGATTACCCGCTCGATGACCGCACGCCCATCCCGCGCGGGCCCCTGGGACCCACGCGCCTCGAGCTCGACAAGCCGGTGATCGCCGCGGTGGCGGGGCCCGCGGTGGCAGGCGGCTTCGAGCTCGCGCTGTGGTGCGACGTGCGCGTGATGGAAGAGTCGGCCTACTTCGGGGTCTACTGCCGGCGCTGGGGCGTGCCGCTCGTCGACGGCGGCACGGTGCGCCTGCCGCGCATCGTCGGCATGGGGCGCGCCCTGGAGATCATCCTCACCGGGCGCAAGGTGCCGGCGGAGGAGGCGCTTCGCATCGGCGCCTGCGAGCACGTCGTGCCCGAGGGCAGGTCGCGCGAGTTCGCCGAAGCCATGGCGCACGAGATCGCGCGCTTTCCGCAGGCCTGCGTGCGCGCCGACCGGCGCTCGGCCTACGCGCAGCAAGGTCTCACTCAGCGCGAGGCGATGCGCAAGGAGTGGTACAACGGCTACCCGGCGTTCGTCGCCGACGGCGCCGCGGGCGCGGCGCGCTTCGCCTCAGGCAGGGGGCGGCACGGAGACTTTCGCGACATCTGAGCGCCGCTCGGGAAGCGCCGCGAGCACCGCCTCGCGCTCGGCGTCGCTCATCTCGCTCCAGCGCGCGATCTCGTCGAGCGTTCTCTGGCAGCCGCGGCAGTAGCGGTTTTCCGCGTCCATCACGCAGACCTTGTTGCAGGGGGATTTCACGCGCCTTGCTTCGCCGCGATCGCCTTGCCGGCCTTCGACTGCGGCTCCTTGCCGATGACGCCGCAGATCCACTGCCCGGTGGCGACGAGCTTGCCGAGATCGATGCCGGTGTCGATGCCGAGGCCGTTCAGCATGTACACCACGTCCTCGGTGGCGACGTTGCCCGACGCCCCTTTGGCGTAGGGACAGCCGCCAAGCCCCGCCACCGACGAATCGAAGGTCGCCACGCCCAACTCGAGCGAGGCGTAGATGTTGGCGAGCGCCTGCCCGTAGGTGTCGTGGTAGTGGCCGGCGAGCCGCTCGATGGGTACTTGCCCGGCGCAAGCTTCGATCATCGCCTGGGTCTTGCCCGGCGTGCCCACGCCGATGGTGTCGCCGAGGGAGATCTCGTAGCAACCCATGTCGTGCAGTGCGCGGGCCACCTCGGCGACCTTGGCGGGGGCGATTTCGCCCTCGTAGGGGCAGCCGAGCACGCAGGAGATGTAGCCGCGCACCTTGATGCCCGCCTGTCGCGCGGCGTCGGTCACGGGCCGGAAGCGCTCGAGGCTCTCGGCGATCGTGCAATTGATGTTCTTCCTGGAGAAGGATTCGGAGGCTGCGCCGAACACGGCGACCTCGGTGGCTCCGGCGGCGCGCGCCGCCTCGAAGCCCTTCAGGTTGGGCGTGAGCACGGGGTACGACACACCGGGCTTCCTGCGGATACCTTCCAGCACCTCGGTGTGGTCGGCCATCTGCGGGATCCACTTCGGCGAGACGAAAGCGGTCGCCTCCACTGCCGGCAGGCCCGCGTCGGCGAGCCGCCCGATCAGCTCGAGCTTCACCTGCGTCGGCACTTCCATCTTCTCGTTCTGCAGGCCGTCGCGCGGCCCCACTTCCACGATGCGCACTTTCTTCGGCAGTCCGGCCATCGGCTACTCCAGTGTGAGCAGTTCGGCGCCTTCGGGCACCTGCTCCCCCGCGGCGAAGTGGATCGCCTTCACCACGCCGTCGGCCGGCGCGCTGATCGTATGCTCCATCTTCATCGCCTCGAGGATGAGGAGCGGCGCGCCTTTCTCGACGCGCGCCCCGGTTTCGACGAGGAGCGCGATCACCTTGCCGGGCATCGGCGCGGCGAGGCTGCCCGGCACCCTCTCGTCGTTCTCCGCGGGCAGGCCCTCTTCCAGCCTCAGCACGGCACGCACGCCGCCCGCGGCCACGTGCCAGTCCTGCGCCACGTGTACCGCGCGCGCCTCGAACGCTCTGCCCTCGAGCTGCAGGCGCAGGGTCCCCGGCGCCGTGCGCTCGCCCGCGAGCGCGTACTCGCGTCCGTCGATCGTCAAGCCGAAGGCGCCGGGCCGGAACTGCAGTGTGACCTCGTGGCGGCGGCCGTGTTCCGAGAATACGAAGGGATGGTACGAGCCCTGGTTCAGGCGCCAGCCGTCGACGCTGTCCCAGGGCGAGTAGGGATCGCCCGAGCCCGCGGCGCGCGCGCGCGCCTCGCAGGCCTCTTCCAGCAGCTCGGCCATGGCCGCCGCCGCGAGCAGCTCGTGCGAGGCGGCCTGCGGCGGCGGGAAGAGCTCCGCGCGGTTACGCTCGATGAGGCCGGTGTCGAGGTCGGCGGAGGCAAAAGCGGTGCTGCGCACGACGCGCTCGAGGAACTCGACGTTGGTCCGCACGCCGGCGATCTCCACGGCGGCGAGCGCCGCGCCGAGCCGCGCCAGCGCGGCCGGCCGGTCCTCACCCCAGGCAATCAGCTTGGCGATCATCGGGTCGTAGTGCGGCGTGATCGTCGCGCCGGCCTCGACGCCGGTGTCGATGCGCACGGTCTGCGTCGCTTGCGGAAAGCGCAGGTGCGCGAGGCACCCGGTCTGCGGCAGGAAGCCGCGCTCCGGGTCTTCGGCGTACAGGCGCGCCTCTACGGCGTGGCCGCGAATCGATAGCGCCTCCTGCGCGAGCGGCAACGGCTCGCCTGCAGCGACCCGCAACTGCCATTCGACCAGGTCCAGCCCCGTGATCATCTCGGTGACCGGGTGCTCGACCTGCAGGCGCGTATTCATCTCCATGAAGTAGAACTTCCCGTCCTGCTCCACGATGAACTCCACGGTGCCGGCGCCGGCGTAGCCTACAGCGCGCGCGGCCGCCACCGCGGCCTCGCCCATCTCCTTGCGGCGCCGCGCGCTCATGCCCGGCGCCGGCGCCTCTTCCAGCACCTTCTGGTGGCGCCGCTGCACCGAGCAGTCGCGTTCGAAGAGATAGAGGCAGCCGCCCTGCACGTCGCCGAACACCTGCACCTCGATGTGGCGCGGGCGCTCGAGATAGCGCTCGATCAGCACGCGCGCGTCGCCGAACGCGGCCATCGCCTCGCGCTGCGCGCCTTCGAGCGCCTCCTGGAACCCCCCGGCCTGCTTCACGACGCGCATGCCCTTGCCGCCGCCGCCGGCCGAAGCCTTGATCAGCACCGGGAAGCCGATCTTCTGCGCCTCCTTCGCGAGCAGCGCCGGCTCCTGCTTCTCGCCGTGGTAGCCGGGCACGAGCGGCACGCCCGCCTTCTCCATCAGGCGCTTGGCCGCCGACTTGTCGCCCATGGCGGCGATCGCCTCGGGCGGCGGCCCGATGAAAACGAGTCCCGCCCTGGCGCAGGCGCGCGCGAACGCCTCGTTCTCGGAGAGAAACCCGTAGCCGGGATGAATCGCCTCGGCGCCGCAGCGCTTGGCCGCCTCGATGACGCGCTCGCCGCGCAGGTAGCTCTCCGCCGCCGGCGCCGGGCCGATGAGAAAGGCCTCGTCGGCGAGCTTGACGTGGCGCGCGCCGGCGTCGGCTTCCGAATACACCGCAGCGACACGGATCCCCAGGCGCCGCGCCGTGTCGGCGACGCGGCAGGCGATTTCGCCGCGGTTGGCGATCAGGATCTTCGCGAACATCAGGGTTTCCAGGCGGGCTTGCGCTTCTCGAGGAAGGACGCGATCCCCTCGCGCCCCTCCGGCGAGACGCGGATCTCGGCGATGCGCTGCGCGGTGTCGTCGATCATCGCGTCGTCGACGTCCCCGCTGGAGACGAAGCGGATGAGGTCCTTGATCTTCGCAAGCGCTTCCGGCCCGCCTTGGACGAGGTGCTTGAGGATTTTATCGATCTCGCCGTCGAGCTTTTCCGACGGCGAGATGTGAGAAAGCAAACCCACGCGGTGCGCCTCGATCCCGTCGAAGACTTCCGCCGTCAAAAAGTACCGCCGCGCCATCCTCTCCCCCATCGCCCTCACGACATACGGACTGATCGTCGCCGGCGACAAGCCGAGCTTCGCCTCCGACAGGCAGAACTTCGCTTCCGGCACGCCGACGGCGATGTCGCAGGCGGCGACCAGGCCGATGCCGCCGGCGAAGGCGGGGCCGTGCACGCGCGCGAGGGTGGGCTTTTTCATGCGATCGAGCGTCTTCAGCATCTGCGCGAGCGCCTGGGCGTCGGCCAGGTTCTGCTCGTAACTGTAGGCCGCCATGCGCTTCATCCAGTTGAGATCGGCCCCGGCGCAGAACGCCGCTCCTGCGCCCGCCAGCACGACGGCGCGAACCGTTTCGTCTTGTTCCAGCCGTAAAAACGTCTTGCTTAAATTCGAAATCAAGACATCGTCAAAAGCATTGCGCACCTCGGCACGGTTGAGGGTCACGATGGCGACGAGGTCTCGCTTTTCGACGATCAGATTGTCCGCCATGGGCGTCCTCATTCACGCGCGCGGTCCGTCAGGACGCATGCCGAGCTTCGATATGAGCGCCTGGTCGGCCGACGCTTGCGGGTTGTCGGTGGTGAGGAGCCGCTCGCCATAAAAGATCGAATTCGCGCCGGCGACAAAGCAAAGCGCCTGCACCGCTTCACCCAGTTGCGCGCGGCCCGCCGACAGGCGCACCCGGGCTCGCGGCATGGTGATGCGCGCGATGGCAATCACGCGCACGAACTCCAGGGGATCGAGAGGTTCCAAACCGTGCAGAGGCGTGCCGGCCACCTGCACCAGGTGATTGATCGGCACAGATTCGGGTTGCGGATCCAGATTGGCAAGCTGCGCCAGCAGCGCGGCCCGCTGGCGGCGGGTCTCGCCCATGCCCACGATGCCGCCGCAGCAGACCTTGATGGCGGCGTTGCGCACGCGTGAGAGCGTATGCAGACGGTCCTGCTGCTCATGCGTGGTCACGATCTTGCCGTAGAAATCCGGCGCGGTATCGAGATTGTGGTTGTAGTAATCGAGCCCTGCCGCCTTGAGCTGCTCGGCCTGGCCGTCGCGCAGCATGCCGAGGGTTGCGCAGGTCTCCATGCCGAGCGACTTGACGGCGCGGACCATGTCGAGCACCGGCTCGAGCTGGTGCTGCTTCGGCCCGCGCCACGCGGCGCCCATGCAGAAGCGCGTCGCGCCGCCGCGCCGTGCGGCGTGCGCCGCCGCCACGACCTCGCTTACCGGCAGCAGCTCCTGCGATGCGACGCCTGTCCGGTACCGGGCCGCCTGGGGGCAGTAGGCGCAGTCCTCCGGGCAGCCGCCGGTCTTGATCGAAAGCAGCGTCGAGAGCTGGATCTGCGCCGGATCGAACGTCGAGCGGTGCACGCTCTGCGCTCGGTAGAGCAGGTCCGTAAACGGCGCCTCGAAGAGCGCCGCCACTTGGTCCACTGTCCAGGCTTGCATGCTGCCTCCTGATGTTTAGGCGATTCTGGGTTCGAGGATGATTCGGGTCTTCACCGAGTTGGCGATGAAGCAGCGCTCGTGCGCCTGCTCGTGCAGTTTCGCAAATTGCTCCGGCGTCGGCGGCGTGCCGCCGAACGTGACGACCGGGCGCAGCGTCACGCGGGTGATGGCTTCCTTGCCCTCGGCATTCTTCTCCAGCACGCCGGACGCCTCGTCGCGATAACGCTCGACGACATGCTTTCGGGTGCAGGCAAGGTGCAGAAACCAGAGCATGTGGCAGGCGCAGATCGAGGCGACGAAGGTCTGTTCGGGATCGGCGCCCGGCGCGCCGGTGGCCGTCTGCGGCACGTTTTCTGGCGCGGCGTTGCCTGGCGCGCAGACATCGCGGCCGAAATCGATCATGTGCGATCGGGGATAGACTTCGTAGCGGAATTCGTCGCTCAGGCTCCATGCGATGGTGGCGCGATGCTCGGACACGGCTACATCCTGAAAACACCAAATCGGGTCGGCGCGATCGGGGCGTTGAGCGACGCGGAGAGGGCGAGCGCGAGCAGGCGCCGCGTATCGGCTGGATCTGTCACGCCGTCGTCCCACAGGCGCGCGCTCGAGTAGTAGGGGTGGCCCTGGCGCTCGTACTGCTCGCGGATCGGGTTCTTGAACGCCTCCTCGTCGGCCTTCGACTTGAACTCGCCGCGCACCGTGGCGAGGACGCTCGCCGCCTGCTCGCCGCCCATGATGGAGATGCGCGCGTTCGGCCACATCCACAGGAACCGCGGCGCATAGGCGCGCCCGCACATGCCGTAGTTGCCCGCGCCGAACGAGCCGCCGAGGATCAGCGTGAATTTCGGCACCTGCGCGGTGGCCACCGCGGTCACCATCTTGGCGCCGTCCTTGGCGATGCCGCCGGCCTCGTACTTCTTGCCGACCATGTAGCCGGCGATGTTCTGCAGGAAAACGAGCGGGATGCCGCGCTGGCAGGCGAGCTCGATGAAGTGCGCCGCCTTGAGCGAGCTTTCCGAGTACAGGATGCCGTTGTTGGCGAGGATCGCCACCGGGTAGCCGTGCAGGTGCGCGAAACCCGTGACCAGCGTGGTGCCGTAGTTCTGCTTGAATTCGTCGAGCTCCGAGCCGTCTGCGATGCGCGCTATGACCTCGCGCACGTCGTAGGGCTTTCGCACCTCGGCGGGAATCACGCCGTAGATCTCCTCGGCCGGATAGAGCGGCTCGCGCGGCGCGCGCACATCCAGAGAGACGCGTTTGCGGGTATTCAGGCCGGCGACGATGCGCCGGCAGATGGCGAGCGCGTGCGCGTCGTTCTGCGCGTAATGATCCGCGACGCCCGAGACCTTGGTGTGCACGTCGGCGCCGCCGAGCTCCTCCGGGGTCACCACCTCGCCGGTCGCGGCCTTCACCAGCGGCGGGCCGCCGAGGAAGATGGTGCCCTGGCCCTTGACGATGATCGACTCGTCCGACATCGCCGGCACGTAGGCGCCGCCCGCGGTGCACGAGCCCAGCACCGCCGCGATCTGCGGAATGCCCGCCGCCGAGAGGTTCGCAATATTGAAGAAGATGCGCCCGAAGTGCTCGCGGTCGGGAAAGACGTTGTCCTGCTCGGGCAAAAACCCGCCCCCCGAGTCCACGAGGTAGACGCAGGGCAGGCGGTTCTGGGCGGCGATCTCCTGCGCGCGCAGGTGCTTTTTCACCGTCAGCGGGTAGTAGGTGCCGCCCTTGATGGTGGCGTCGTTGGCGACGATCACGCATTCGCGCCCCGAGACGCGCCCGACGCCGCAGATGATGGAGGCCGAGTGCACGTCGCCGCCGTACATGCCGTAGGCGGCGAGCTGGCCGATTTCGAGAAAGGGCGAGCCGGGGTCGAGCAGCGTGCGCACGCGCTCGCGCGGCAGGAGCTTGCCGCGCGCGGCGTGCCTGGCGCGCGCCTCCTCCGGGCCGCCCGCCGCGGCCTGCGCTACCTTGTCGCGCAGGTCGGCGACGAGCGCGCGCATGCGCTCGGCGTTGGCGCGGAACTCCTGCGAGCGGGGATTCAGGCGCGAGCGGATCGCCGGCATCAGCCGCTCCCCAGCGAGCGCCCGATCACCAGCCGCTGGATGTCGCTCGCCCCCTCGTAGATCTTGCACACGCGCACGTCGCGCCAGATGCGCTCTACGGGAAAGTCCGCGACGTAGCCGTAGCCGCCGTGGATCTGCATGGCGTCCGAGCAGACCTTCTCCGCCATCTCGGAGGCGAAGAGCTTCGCCATCGACGCCTCCTTCAGGCAGGGCGCGCCCGCGTCGCGCAGGCGCGCGGCGTAGAGGTACATCTGCCGCGCGGCCTCGACCTGCGTCGCCATGTCGGCCAGCCGGAAATTCACCGCCTGGTGCTCGAAGAGCGTCTTGCCCATGCTCTTTCGCTCCTGCGCATAGGCGAGCGCCGCCTCGAACGCCGTACGCGCCATGCCGGTGGCCTGCGCCGCGACGTTGATGCGCCCGGATTCCAGGTTGGCGAGCGCGATGCGGTAGCCCATGCCCTCCTCGGCGAGGCGATAGGCAACCGGAACCTTGCAGTTCTCGAACACGATCTGCGCGGTGTCGGAGGCGCGCTGGCCGGTCTTGTCTTCGAGCCGCGCGACCTGGTAGCCGGGGGTCGAGGTGGGCACCACGAAGGCGCTGATGCCTTTGGTGCGCGCCGCCTTGTTGGTGACGGCGAACACCACCGCCAGCCCGGCGTTCTTGCCCGAGGTGATGAACTGCTTCACGCCGTTCAACACATAGTGCGCGCCGCTCTTCTCGGCGCGCGTCGCGATCGCCGCGGCATCCGAGCCGGCCTGCGGCTCGGTGAGCGCGAAGGCACCGAGCATCTCGCCGCGCGCGAGCGGCTTGAGGAATTCCGCCTTCTGCGCGTCGCTGCCGTAGCCGAGCAGGATGTTCGCGGCCAGGTTCGACACCATGACGATGGTGCAGGTCGCGCCGTCGCCGGCCGCGATCTCGTCGCAGGCGATCGCCAGCGCCGTCGCGTCCATGCCGGCGCCGCCCCACGCTTCCGGGATCGCCACGCCCATCAGTCCCATCGCCGCCAGATCCTTCACTTGCGCCCGGGGAAAATGCTTGTCGCGGTCCCAGGCGGGGGCATTGGGCGCGAGCTGCTCGCGGGCGAAGCGCCGCACCGCCTCGCGCAGCTGCTCGTGGTGGGACGAAAGGCTCATCCCAGGAGACGCGCGTAAGTGGCCGTGTGGTGCGTGAACCGCCGCCCCCGGCCGTCGTGGCACTCGGCGGTGCCGAAGATCATGCGCTTGCCCATCTTCAGCACGCGCGCGGTGCAATACACCGTCTCGCGCCGTGCCGCATTCAGGAACGCGGTGTTCAGCTCGGAGGTCACCGCGTCGTGCTCGATGCCGATGTGGCGCTTGATCGCGAGCCACATGGCGCAATCGGCCGCTGCCATGAACACGGGGCCGTTCACCGTGCCGCCCGGCCGCTCGAACGCACGACGGAAAGGCAGGGCGAGCGTGCAAGACTCGTCGTTCACCGAGACCATCCGCATGCCGTAGCCGGAGAGAAAGCGCGCGCGCGCGAGGAGCGCCTGCAGCTGGCGCCGCGTGGCCTTGCCCGCGCTCACGCGATCTCGATGGCCATGGCGGTCGCTTCGCCGCCGCCGATGCAAAGCGTCGCCACGCCGCGCTTGCCGCCGTACTTCCGCAGCGCACCGATCAGCGTCACCAGGATGCGCGCCCCCGAGGCGCCGATCGGGTGCCCGAGCGCGCAGGCGCCGCCGTGCACGTTCACCTTCTCGTGCGGCAGGCGGTGCTCCTTCATCGCCGCCATGGCGACGACGGCGAACGCCTCGTTGATCTCGAACAGGTCCACCTGGTCCGCGCTCCAGCCGGTGCGTGTGAAGAGCTTCTGCAGCGCACCGACGGGCGCGGTGGTGAACCAGCCCGGTTCCTGTGCGTGGGTGGCGTGCCCGACGATGGTCGCGAGCGGCGCGAGGCTGCGCTTTTCGGCCGTAGAGCGGCGCATCAGCACGAGCGCCGCGGCGCCGTCGGAGATCGAGCTCGAGTTCGCCGCCGTCACCGTGCCGTCCTTGCGGAAGGCGGGCTTCAGCGTCGGGATCTTCTCCAGGTTCGCCTTGAAGGGCTGCTCGTCGGTCTCGATGAACTTCTCGTCCTTGCCGGCCTTGATGGCGAGCGGCGTGGTTTCCCAGGCGAACCAGCCTTCCTTGTTCGCCTTCTGCGCGCGCTCGAGCGAAGCGATGGCGAATTCGTCCTGTGCCTGGCGCGAGAAGGCGTACTTCTGCGCGCAGTCCTCGGCGAAGCTGCCCATCAGGCGGCCTCTCTCGTAGGCGTCCTCGAGTCCGTCGTAGAACATGTGGTCGATGACCTGGCCATGCCCCATGCGTAGCCCCGCTCGAGCCTTCGGCAAGAGATAGGGCGCGTTGGTCATGGATTCCATGCCGCCCGCGACGATGACTTCGACCGAGCCCGCGAGCAGCTCGTCGTGCGCGAACATCGCCGCCTTCATGCCCGAACCGCACATCTTGTTCACCGTCGTGCAGCCGGCCGCGAGCGGCAGGCCGGCGCCGAGCGCCGCCTGGCGCGCGGGCGCCTGGCCCTGGCCGGCGGGGAGCACACAGCCCATGATCACTTCCTGCACGTCTTCGGGCTTGAGCTTGGCGCGCTCTACGGCGGCGCGGATGGCGGCAGCACCCAGTTCGGCCGCAGCGAATCCACTCAGGCCGCCCTGAAAAGCCCCCATCGGCGTGCGGGCGGCGGAAACGATGACGATCGGGTCGGTTTTCATCTGTTAGGTCTCCGAAAAAAGTTCGCGTCCGATAAGCCAGCGCCGGATCTCGGAGGTGCCCGCGCCGATCTCATAGAGCTTGGCGTCGCGCCACAGGCGCCCGGTGGGCGTCTCGTTGATGTAGCCCATGCCGCCCAGCGCCTGGATCGCCTCGCCCGCCATCCAGGTGGCCTTCTCGGCGGCGTACAGGATCGCGCCGGCGGCGTCCTTCCGCGTGGTCTCGCCGCGATCGAGCGCCTGCCCGACGGCGTAGACGTAGGCGCGGCAGGCCGAGAACGTGGTGTACATGTCGGCGAGCTTGCCCTGCATGAGCTGGAATTCCCCGATCGGCTGGCCGAACTGCTTGCGCTCGTGCACGTAGGGCACGACCACGTCGAGACAGGCCGCCATGATGCCCAGGGGCCCGCCGGCGAGCACCGCGCGCTCGTAGTCGAGGCCGCTCATCAGCACCTTCACGCCATGGCCTTCCTCGCCGAGGACGTTTTCCACCGGCAGCTCGCAGTCGCGCAACACCAGCTCGCAGGTGTTCGAGCCGCGCATGCCGAGCTTGTCGAGCTTTTGCGCGGTGGAAAAGCCCTTCATGCCCTTCTCCACGAGAAACGCCGTGATGCCCT
>JBBDXL010000068.1:0-5421 GCA_040902335.1 Burkholderiales bacterium | reverse complement strand
TATTGGCCTCCGAAGCCAAGGGTCGTGGGTTCGAATCCCGCCGGGCGCGCCACTCTTGCGCCGATGTTTGAACTGACCGAGACCCGGAAGGCACTGCAGCAAAAATACGGCGGCGCGGCGCGCGGCTACCTGGAGGCCGCGCGGACGATCGAGGCATGCCACAGTTGTCATCCTCGCTGAACCGCGGGCTGAGCGCGCTCGGCGGGGCGCTGATCGAGCGCCCGGCGAGCTGGCTGCGGGTGTTCCGCTTCGCCGGCGTTGTCCTGGTGACGGCGCTCAGCCCTTCGGCGTGGGATCCCGCCATGCGCCGTGCCGCGGCCGAGCAGATCCACTTCTCGGTCTGGCAGGCGCTACCCGGTTTCACCTTCGCCGCCGCGCTGCTCAGCTTCGTGCTGATCCGCATCGTCGAGGGCACGGCGCGTGACTACGGCCTGTCGCGGTATGCGCTCGGCCTCACGGTGAGCGTGCTGGTATTGGAAATCATTCCAGTGCTCGCCGCGCTGTTCGTCGCGCTGCGCTCGGGTTCGGCGATCAATACCGAGGTGGCGCTCAGGCACATCCACGGCGATTTCGAGACGCTGTCGCGCGCCGGCGAGGATCCGTTGCGCCACGACCTGGTGCCGCGCGCGATCGGCGCCGTGCTGGCGGTGATGCTGCTCAGCTACCTCAGCTCGGCGGTGGCTCTGGTGCTCGCCTACCTCGCGCTGTACGGATTCTCGCCCTGGGCAATTGACAGCTTCATGCGCATCTCCGGGCAGGTGTTCGGCCCGGTGGTGGTGGCGGGCTACGCGCTCAAGACGCTGCTGTTCGGTGCCGCCGTGGCGGCTATCCCGATCACGGCGGCGCTCGCCGTCCCGCGTGAGCGCACGATGGCGCCGATCGCGGTGCTGCGCGGCATGGTGCGCCTGGGTATCGCCGTTGCCGTGATCGAGGGCGGCTTTCTCGCGGTAATGTACGCCTGAGGCCCAGGTGACGGACGAGCGCTACCCGCAGCCCGAGCGCCACGTCGAGATAAAGGCGCTTGCGCTGCTCGTGTTGCTCCTCGGGCTGGTGGCGGCGTTTGCCGTGTATGTGTTCTACGCGCGCGGCACCTTTGAGGAGACGCAGCGCCTGTTCCTGATGGCCGACGATTCCGAGGGCGTAAGCGTGGGTGCCGACCTCACCTTCTCGGGCTTCCCGGTAGGGCGCGTGCAGCGGATTGAACTCGTGCCAACCGGCCAGGCGCGCATCGTGATCGACGTGCCGCGCAAGGACACGCGCTGGCTGCGCCAATCGAGCGTGTTCACGCTCGAGCGCGGCCTGGTGGGCGGGGCACGCCTGCGCGCGTTCACGGGCAACCTCGAAGACGCGCCCTTATCCCCCGACGCGGTGCGCCCGGTGCTGCGCGGCGACACCACCGACGAGCTACCGGCGCTCATCGCGAGCCTCAGGCGTGTGCTCGACAACGTCGAGCGCATGAGCGCCATGGATTCGGACCTGAACGCGAGCCTCGCGGCCGTGCGCACCACGGCCGAGCGCCTTGGCGGACGCTACGGCGTGCTCACCGCTTTGCTCGGCAGCGAGGAGCAAGCGAAGAAGGCGGTCGCCTCGATCGATCGCGCCAACGCGCTGTTCACCTCGCTCGAGGCGCTGTCGCTGAAGCTCGGGCGCATGATCGACAAGGCCGATGCGCGGGTATTCGACTCCGGCGGCGTCATGGACGAGGCGCAGAAGGCGCTCGCGCAGCTCAATGCTGCGCTCGGCGACGCGCGCGTCAGCCTGGTGAAGGCCGACACGGTGCTCGCCGAGGCGCAGAAGATTGCCGTCAACACCAGCGCGGCCACCACGGACCTCGGCGCGCTGCGCGCCCAGGTGGAGGCGAGCCTGCGCAAGCTCTCGGCACTCATCGAGGAGATCAACCGCAAGTGGCCGTTCGCGCGCGATACCGAGGTGAAGCTGCCGTGAAACGACCCGCCGGCCCCGCTGTGCTGCTGCTCGCCGCCGCCTGCGCCAGCGGCCCGCTGCCGCCCGACTGGCAGCTCGAGGCGCACGGCGCACTCGAAAATTACAAGGCCGCCTACCTGAAGGGCGACGCGAAGAGCGCAGCGCTCGAGTTCGCGCGCGCGCGCGGCGAGCTCGCGAGCACCGGGCGCGCCGAGCGGGTGGCGCAGGCCGAGCTCACGCGCTGCGCGCTCGCTACCGCGAGCCTGGAGTTCGACGACTGCCCAGGCTTCGCGCCGCTCGCCGCGGACGCCGGCGCTGCGGCACGCGCTTACGCCGCCTACCTCGCCGGGCGCTGGGACGGGCTCGACGCGGCGCTCCTGCCCGCGGCGCAGCGCGCGGTGGTGGCCGGCGGCACGGCCGCGCCGATCGCGGAACCGCTCTCGCGCCTGGTGGCTGCGGGAGCCCTTTTCAGAACGCAGCGCATCGGGCCGCCCGACATCGCCGCCGCGATCGAGGCGGCCTCGGCGCAGGGCTGGCGCCGGCCGTTGCTCGCCTGGCTCGGCGTCGAGGAACGGCGCGCGCAGGCCGCCGGCGATGCCGGGGCCGCAGCGCAAATCAGACGCCGCATCGAGTTGATACTGGAGGGCGGGAAATAGGGACACCGGCACTAGCGCGCGCGCACTTGCGCCCACGCCAGGGCCGCGCCCGCAACCGCGAGCGCGAGCCCGCCGAGCGACAGTTGCACGTGGCTCAAGCCGAGCTCGCCGCCGCCGGGCATCGCCATCATGAGCCCACCGGCGAAGAGCAGGATCCGCGCGGCCCAGCCGGCCGCGCCGATGCCGACCACGTAACCCTCGAGCGCCGCGGCAATCAGCGCGATACCCGCGATCGCGGTACCCACCACCACGAGGATCTCCCAGGGCGTGCCGCGCAGGATGAGCGCCGGGTTGAGCACGAAGAAGAACGGCACGAAGTACATGGCGGCGCCCAGGCGCACCGATTGCAGGCCGACCTGCATCGGCGGCGCCTTGGCGATGCCGGCGGCGACGAACGCGGCGAGCGCCACCGGCGGCGTGATGAACGACACCATGCCCCAGTACAGCATGAACAGGTGCACCGCCACCGGGTCGAAGCCGGCCGCCACCAGCGGCGGCGCCAGCACGATGGCGAGGAAGATGTAGCAGGCGGTGATCGTCATGCCCATGCCGAAGATGAAGCTGGTGATCGCGCCCATCACCAGCAGCACGTAGATGTTGTTGCCGGCGAGGTAGACCAGGTCGTTAGCCAGCGTTCCGGCCAGGCCGGTGACCGAGAGCGCGCCGATGATCAGGCCGACGCCGGCGAGCAGCGCCGCGAGCTCCGAGAGCGCGCCGCCCACGCCTTCGAGCAGCGTGCGCAAGCGACGCCAGTCGAGGCGGTAGCGCGGCGCGAACTGGTTGATCACCAGCAGGAGCGCCGTGGCGTAGAACGGCGCGAGCGACTCGCGTTGCAGCACGAGCAGCATGTACACCAGCAGCGCGAACACGAACAGGTAGTGCCAGCCTTCCGCGAAGGTCTGCTTGATCGACGGCAGCTCGCCGCGCGGCAGGCCTTTGAGGCCGTTCTTTGCGGCGTAGCCGTCGATCTGCACGAACAGCGCGAAGTAGAACAGCAGCGACGGCACCAGCGCGGCGACGGCGATGGTGACGTAGGGCACGCCGAGGAAGGCCGCCATGACGAAGGCGGTGGCGCCCATCACCGGCGGCATCAGCACGCCGCCAGTGGAGGCGCAGGCCTCGACGCCGCCGGCGTAGGCCGGGGAGAAGCCGATGCGCTTCATTGCCGGGATCGTGACCACGCCGGTGGTGAGCACGTTCGAGACCACGCTGCCGGAGACCGAGCCCATCAGGCCGCTGGCGAAGATCGACACCTTGGCCGGGCCGCCACGCACCGAGCCGAAGAGGGCAAAGGCGAGGTTGTTGAAGAAATGCGCCGCGCCCGTGTACTGCAGGACCGCGCCGAACATGACGAAACCGATCACCAGCTCGCCGAAGGCGCGCGTCGGGATGCCGAGCGCGCTCTCGCTCGAGGCGAAGTGGAACGATGCGGTGGAGGCGAGGTCGCGCGGCAGCCCGGAGATCGGGCCCGGCATGTGCCCTGCAAATACCGGATAAAGCGAGAACAGCGTCACCACGACGAAGACGGCGGTGCCGCCGGCGCGCCGCGTGGCCTCGAGCAGCATCACCCAGCCGACGTAGGCGACCCACACCGCCTGCGTCGGCGCCTTGTACTCCCAGCCTTCCTCGACGATGCGCTGGGCGTGCAGCGCGAAATAGGCGAACACGGCGAACGATGCCGCGAACAGCAGCACGTCGTACCACGGCACGGCGTCGCGCCGCGCCCGCTTGCCCGCCGGCACCAGCAGAAAGACGCTGCCCACCAATAGTGCGCACAGCCAGTACAGGTACGCGGTGTCGAGGACCGTCTTGCCGACGAAGAAGCCGAGATTGAGGAGCTGGTTGAGCGCGAGGCCGATCGCGCCCGAGACGAGCGCGATCAGGACCACGCGCCACAGCGGCGAGAGCGAGCGGTAGCGCGCCTCTATCGGCGCCGCGGCGGCGTCGGCGCCGGCCATGGCGCTCGCCTAGCTCACCAGCGCGTCGTTACCGGATCGAAGCCGGCCTTGGTGAGTGCCGCGGCACGGCCCTTCTGCCAGGCAGCGACGAACGCCTCGTCGTTGGCGTGCGAGCCTTTCTTCACGTCGGCCCACGCGGTGGCGAGCACTTTCTGGCGCTCGAGCAGCTTGTCGTTGTGCGCCTGCGCGGCGGCGCCCCACTTGCCCGCTTCCTTCCAGTAGCGGATGGCGCCGTCGTGGAACGGGATCACCCAGGCGAAATTCTGCCGCTCCACGGCCCAGCCGGCGTTGCCCGGCGCGGCGCTCTTGTACATGTCGTAGGATTCCACCATCGCCTTGGTCATGTTGTAGACCAGGCCGGCGTCCTGCGCCGCGTAGGTCATCAGGATCGGGTACGGATAGGTGGCCGACTCCGCGGGCTTGTCCTTGGAGAGCTCCGCGCCTTCGGTGCCCATGAACGGGAAGAAGAACGGCGCCACCGCGTTCATGCGCGCCCAGCCCGCCTTGTCCTGGTGCGAGATCACCGGGTAGACCAGGCCGCGCGGCGACTTGGCGATCTGGTAGGCCTTGCCCGAAATCGACGAGGTGAACGCCGCGTCGACCTGGTTGTTGATGATGCCGTCCATCGCCGCGCCGAAGCCGCCGAACTCCACCTTCTTCACGTCATCCCAGGTGAGGCCGGAGAACGCGAGCATGGCAGTGATGTTCTGGTTGAGCGCCGGCGAGCCGATCACCCAGGCGACGCGCTTGCCTTTGAGGTCGGCGATGGTGCGTACGCCCGCGTCGCCGGCGGCGATCACCGTGAGCACCTGGTCGGAGGTGTTCAGCATCAGGCCGCGGATCGGCTGCGGGCCCCAGCTCGGCGCGCCGAACTCGAACACGCC
>JBBDXL010000067.1:0-5445 GCA_040902335.1 Burkholderiales bacterium | reverse complement strand
GCGCACAAGATCAACAACACCATCGGCCAGGCGCTGCTCGCGCGGCGCATGGGCAAGCCGCGCGTCATCGCCGAGACCGGCGCCGGCATGCACGGCGTGGCCGCCGCCACGGTCGCGGCGCGCTACGGCATGGAATGCGTCGTCTACATGGGCGCGCAGGACATTAAGCGCCAGGTGCAGAACGTCTACCGCATGAAGCTGCTGGGGGCGAGCGTCGTGCCCGTCGAATCCGGCTCGAAAACGCTCAAGGACGCGCTCAACGAAGCGATGCGCGACTGGGTCACGAACGTCGACAACACCTTCTACATCATCGGCACGGTCGCCGGCCCGCATCCCTATCCGATGATGGTGCGCGATTTCCAGGCGGTGATCGGCGAAGAGTGCAAACAGCAGATGCCCGAGATCGCCGGTCGTCAGCCCGACGCGGTCATCGCCTGCGTCGGCGGCGGCTCCAACGCCATGGGCATCTTCTATCCCTACATCGACGTCGAGGGCGTGCGCCTGATCGGCGTCGAGGCGGCGGGCGAGGGCATCGCCACCGGCCGTCACGCGGCATCGCTGTGCGCCGGGAAGCCGGGCGTGCTGCACGGCAACCGCACTTACCTCCTGCAGGATGCCAACGGCCAGATCGTGGAGACGCACTCGGTGTCTGCGGGTCTCGACTATCCGGGCGTGGGTCCGGAGCACGCCTGGCTCAAGGATTCGGGCCGCGCCGAGTACGTCGCCGTCACCGACGCGGACGCACTGCGCGCCTTCAGCGACCTCTGCCACTACGAAGGCATCATCCCGGCGCTCGAGTCGGCGCACGCGCTCGCCTATGCGGCCGGAATCGCGCCTTCGATGCCTAAGGACCGCATCCTGCTCGTCAACCTCTCCGGCCGCGGCGACAAGGACATGCAGACCGTTGCCGAGCGCTCGGGCCTCAAGCTCTAGCCGTGTCTCGCATCCAGGCCCGCTTCGAGGCGCTGCACAACGCGGGGCGCAAGGCGCTCATCCCGTATATCACCGCGGGCGATCCGACGCCGGCGCTGACCGTGCCGTTGATGCGTGCGCTGGTCGAATCGGGCGCCGACATCCTCGAGCTCGGCGTGCCGTTCAGCGATCCGATGGCCGACGGTCCCGTGATCCAGCGCTCCGGCGAGCGCGCCCTGCGACACGGCGTGTGCCTGGGCGACGTGCTCGGCATGGTGCGCGACTTCCGTCACCATAACTCGCAGACGCCGCTGGTGCTGATGGGCTACGCCAACCCCATCGAGTCGATGGGCAGCGAGCGCTTCGTGCGCGCCGCGAAGGATGCGGGCGTGGACGGCGTGATCGTCGTCGACTACCCGCCCGAGGAATGCACGCAGTTTACCGAACTGGCCAAAGCGAACGGCATCGACCCGATCTTCCTGCTCGCGCCGACTTCGACCGAGCAGCGCATCCGGGAGGTCGGGCGTGTCGGCAGGGGCTATATTTACTACGTGTCGCTGCGCGGCGTGACCGGGGCGGGACACCTGGACCTCGACGACGTGGCGGCGCGCATTCCCAGGATTCGCGCGGCGACGCGGCTGCCGATCGGCGTGGGCTTCGGCATCCGCGACGCCGAATCGGCGCGGCGCGTCGCGCAGTCCGCGGACGCGGTGGTCATCGGCAGCCGCATCATCCAGGAAATCGAAGCCGCGGGTCCCGAGCACGCGCTGGCCCGGGTGAGCGCATTCCTCAAGCCCATCCGCAAGGCGCTCGACGCATGAGCTGGCTGCAAAAGCTCCTGCCGCCGAAGATCCAGCGCTCTTCCGGCCCGAAGCGCGCGGTGCCGGAAGGCCTGTGGACCAAGTGCCCGGCCTGCGATGCGGTGCTCTACAGCACCGACCTGGAGAAGAACCTCAACGTGTGCCCGAAGTGCGGCTTTCACCAGAGGATCGGCGCGCGCGCGCGGCTCGACGCGCTGCTCGACGCCGACGCTCGCTTCGAGATCGGCGCCGAGGTGCTGCCCGTGGACAGCCTCAAGTTCCGCGACTCGAGGAAGTACACCGAGCGGCTGGCGGAGGCGCAAGCCGAGTCGGGCGAGTCGGAATCGCTGGTGGTGATGCAGGGTGCGATCAAGTCGCTCGGCGTGGTGGCGGCGGCGCACGAGTTCGAGTTCATGGCCGGCACCATGGGCTCGGTGCTCGGCGAGCGCTTCGTGCGCGGGGTGCGCGTGGCCATCGAGCAGAAGCTGCCGTTCATCGTCATCACGGCGAGCGGCGGCGCGCGCATGCAGGAGGGCCTGCTCTCGCTCATGCAGATGGCGAAGACCACCGCGGCGCTCACGGATCTCGCCGAGCGCCGCCTGCCTTTCGTCACGGTGCTCACCGATCCGACCACGGGCGGCGTGTCGGCGAGCTACGCCATGATCGGCGACGTGGTGATCGCCGAGCCCAAGTCCCTGGTCGGGTTCGCGGGCCCGCGCGTCATCGAGCAGACCGTGCGCCAGAAGCTGCCGGAAGGATTCCAGCGCGCGGAGTTCCTGCTGGAGAAGGGCGCGGTCGACATGATCGTCGACCGGCGCCAGCTGCGGGACAAGCTGGCCACGCTGCTCGCGCTGCTACAGGGGATCGCCGTCGACCAGCCTTCGTGAGCGCGCGTCCGCTCGCCGCGTGGCTGGAGTTCATCGGGCGCCAGCATCCCGACGCCATCGCCCTCGGGCTGGATCGCGTGCGCGAGGTGCTGGGGCGCATGGACGTGCGCATCGGCTGCCCTGTGGTGACGGTCGCCGGCACGAACGGCAAGGGATCCGTGTGCGCGATGCTGGAAAGCATCCTGCAGGCCTCCGGCCGGCACGTGGGCATGTACACCTCGCCCCACCTCCTCCGCTACAACGAGCGCGTGCGCATCGGCGGGCGCGAGGCGGCCGACGAGCGGCTGGCGCCGGCCTTCGCCGCCGTCGAGCAGGCACGCCGCGCCGTGCCGCTTACGTATTTTGAGTACGGCACGCTCGGGGCCTTGTGGCTGTTCGCGCGCGAATCGCCCGACGCGCTGGTGCTGGAAGTGGGCCTGGGCGGGCGGCTGGACGCGGTCAACGTGCTCGACGCCGACTGCGCCGTGGTGACCAACGTCGGCCTTGATCACGTGGAGTATCTGGGCGACTCGCGCGAGGCCATCGGCCGGGAGAAGGCCGGCATCTTCCGGCAGGGGCGGCCGGCGGTCGTCGCCGACGCCGATCCGCCCGCGAGCGTGCTGGACGCGGCCGAGAGCGTCGGTGCGCCGCTCCTGCTCCTGGGCAGGGACTTCGGCTACCGCGCTCATGCGGGCCAGTGGGATTTCTGGGGGCCGGCAGCGAGGCGTCCGGCGCTCGCCTATCCCGCGTTGCGCGGCCAACGCCAGTTGCGCAACGCCGCGGCAGCGCTCGCGGCGCTCGATGCGCTGCGCGAGCGCCTGCCGGTGAGCATGCAGGACGTGCGCCGCGGCCTTGCCGAGGTCGTGCTGCCGGGGCGTTTCCAGGTGCTCCCGGGCAGGCCGCAAGTGATCCTCGACGTGGCGCACAATGCAGATGCCGCACAGGCGCTGGCGGAGAACCTCGGCGCCGCGGGCTATGCCGCGGAGACCATTGCGGTTTTCGGCATGCTGCGCGACAAGGACATCGCCGGCGTGGCGCGCCGGCTCGCGCCGCGCGTGACGCGCTGGCATCTGTGCACCCTCGGCGGCCCGCGCGGGACCGACGCCAAAGCGCTGGCGCGCATCCTACTGTCCGCAGGCATCAGCGCCCCGCTGCTCCAGCATGGCAGCGCCGCGGCGGCGTTCGCCGCGGCGCGGGAGGAGGCGGGAGAGAATGATAAAATCGTCGCCTTCGGATCCTTTCTCACCGTCGCCGAAGTGATGCTATCCCTCGCGGCCTCCCGAAACGGCGCCGGCACCCATGGCTGAATCGCAGGACGTCAATACGCTGAAGCGCCGCGGCCGGCGGCGGTTGGTCGGCTCGATCGCGCTGGTGCTCGCCGCGGTGATCGTGCTGCCATGGATCTTCGATCCGCAGCCGCGGCAGACCCCGCCCGTGAGCGTGCGCATCCCGAACGAGGACGAATCGGCTTTCAAGCCCAAGCCCGCGCCGCCCAGGACGGAACCTGCGAGGTCCGCGCCCAAACCCGAACCCAAGCCCGAGGCCAAGCCCGCGCCGGATGCAGCCGAGCGCGCGCGCGCCGAAGCGGCGCTGGCGAACGCCCAGTTCGTCGTGCCGGTCGGCGCCTATGCCGAGCCGGAGGGCGTCCTCGCCAAGCTGAAGGCGGCGAAGATTCCCCACTACACCGAGCCCGTGGCGACGTCGCGGGGGACGGTGACGCGCGTGCGTGCGGGGCCCTACGCGACCCGCGATGCGGCCGAGCGCGCGCTCAAGCAGATCGAGGCGCTGGGTTTCAAGCCCGGCAGCGTCACGACCCGTTCCTGAGATGACCTGGCTCGATTACGTGATCCTGGCCGGGCTCGTGGTCTCGGTCGCCTGGGGCGCCTGGCGCGGCCTGGTGCGCGAGGTGATCTCGGTCGCGGCCTGGGTCCTGGCCTTCCTCGGCGCCAACTACTTCGGCAGTCCTCTGGCCGAGGTGATGCCCGCATCGATCCCGACGCCCGAGCTGCGCATGCTCATCGCTTTCGTCGCCGTGTTCATCGTCATTCTCGCGGTGTGCACGCTGTTGGGGCAGTTCCTGCGCCGGCTCGTCAAGGTCGCGGGACTGGGAGAGCTGGACCACGTGCTCGGCGGCATGTTCGGGGTGGCGCGCGCCCTGGTCATCCTGCTCGCTTTCGCGATCGTCGCCGGGCTCACCGCATTCCCGCGCCAGAGCGCGTGGCGCGATTCGGTGTGCGGCCCGCCGATGGGGCGCGCGGCGCTCGCGCTGCGGCCCTGGCTGCCGCAGGCGCTCGGCCAGCGCCTGCGCTATCATTGACCCTTAACGTCACCGCGAGGCGGCTCCCATGTGCGGGATCCTCGGCATCGTAGCGCGCTCGCCCGTCAACCAGCTGCTGTATGACGGGTTGCTGCTCCTGCAGCATCGCGGCCAGGACGCGGCGGGCATCGTCACCGCCGAGCGCAAGACCTTCCACATGCAGAAGGGCAACGGCCAGGTGCGCGACGTCTTCCGCACGCGCAACATGCGCTCGCTGCCGGGCAACATCGGCATCGCGCATTGCCGCTATCCGACCGCGGGCTCGGCCTTCAATTCCGCCGAATCGCAGCCGTTCTACGTGAATTCCCCGTTCGGCATCGTGCTCGGGCACAACGGCAATCTCACGAACGCCGATGCACTGAAGGAGGAGATGTTCCGCCAGGACCTGCGGCACATCAACACCAACTCGGATTCCGAGGTGCTGCTCAACGTGCTGGCGCACGAGCTGGAGAAGACCTCGGTCAAGCTGCGCCTGGACCCGCAGACCATCTTCCGCGCCGTGGCCAACGTGCACCGCCGCTGCCGGGGCGCCTACGCCGTGATCGCCATG
>JBBDXL010000066.1:0-34677 GCA_040902335.1 Burkholderiales bacterium | reverse complement strand
ACCGGACTGCAATGCGGGGAGGCCCGCCGTTGTTCGTATGCTGGCGGAGAGAGTGGGATTCGAACCCACGATACGCTATCAACGTATACACGCTTTCCAAGCGTGCGCCTTAAGCCGCTCGGCCATCTCTCCATCCGTCTGCGCAATCGCGCTGCGCCGCAACTGCAGCATTCTACCTTCACAACCGGTAGTCGAGCGCCAGCCGGTCCTGCAGATCCCGGGCGATGCGCAGGGACTCCTTGAGCAACGTGCTGTCGAGGCGGCCCAGATGCGCAGGATCGACGCGGTTTTGCAGGTCCGCGTCGGTCCCCAGCCGGCGCGCCTGGAACCGGAGGCGAATCGCCTGGACCGCAAAGAACGCCCCGACCGAGGCATCCGCATCGGCATCGCTCATGCCGATCGCGGTGCGCACCGCGCGAAATCGCCCTGCCGTATTCGTCTGGGGGATAGCGTGCGCCAAGGCATAGATACGCGCCGCATCGATGAAGGTGCGCGCGCCATGCAACTTGAGATCGATCGTGCCCTCGGCACCGGGAGCGTCGTCAGTCACGAAGCCGCCAAGCCTGCCCAGCGCCGGCTGCGCCTGGAGGGCATTGTCCGCCATGTGCCGCAGGAACACCGGGTAGCGACGCACGAGCTCGTGCACCCATGCGAGCAGCCGTTCGGCGATTGCATCGTCGCCGTAGATCGACCTGAAATCGAAACAGATCGTGGCGTCCAGCAGCGCCTTGGGCAGCGCCGCCTCGATCCAGCGCGCCATCTTCGCGCGCCATTCGTCCAGCGAAAGGCACAACTGGGGATTCGACGCCATGACGTTGCCCTTGCACAGCGCGAAGCCGCATGCATCAAGGGCCGCGTTGACTTCGCGCGCGAACGGCAACAGGCGCTCGCGCACGCGCGACGGCGGTGCAGCGTCGTGCGCCGTGAACAGCAGACCGTTGTCCTGATCAGAGCTGAAAGTCTGCTCCAGCCTGCCTTCGCTGCCGAAAGCGAGCCAGCACCAGCTGACACGCTCGAGATCGTGGCGCTGGCGCACGATATCGATCACTCGATGCGACAGGTGGTCGTTGAGCACCGACACGAGCGACATCAGCTGCTCGGCGGCGACGCCGCGCTCGACCAGCCCCGCGGTCAGCTTGCGTATGTCGGCTGCAATCTCCGCCAGGACCCCGATCTCCCGGGCGAGCTGTATCTCCATCGTCACTTCGCCCAGCCCAAGACGCTGCAGCGCGAACAGATCGCGCTCGGAAACCACGCCGAGCAGCTGGCCTTGGTCGGTCACGAGGACATGGCGAATGCGCGCGGCGCTCATCAACAGCGCCGCCTCGTAGGCGAGCGCATGGGCGGGCAGCGCGCGCGGCTCGCGGGTCATGCGCTCCGACACGGGCCGGGTGCCCGCGCCGTCCGCGAGCGTGCTCACGATATCGTGCGAGGTTACGATGCCGACCGGCTGCTGCGCGCCGTCGAGCACGATCACCGATCCGATGCCCTTGGCCCGCATCAGCGCGGCCACTTCGGCCACCGGGCGGGCCTGGTCGCAGGTGACCGTCGCGCCGCGTAGCAGCGAGCGCAACGGGCGCGCGAAGGTCTGCTGCTCGTCGGCGATGCGCCGTTCCAGGTGGCCGTATCTACCGGGCATTCAGGCGCACCATGCAGCTCAATATTGCAGCCTGGCGTAGTAGCACTTGCGCGAAGCCTCGAGCGCCTGCCCGAGGCTCAGGATTCCGCGCTCGGCGAGCAGGGGTAGCAGCTTCAGCAGGATTTCCGCGGTCAGCAGGGCGTCCCCTAGCGCGGTATGCCGGCCCATGACGCTCACGCCCAGGCGCGCGGCAATCGCCTCGAGCGTATGCTCGTTCAGGCTCGGGTGCGCGACCGCCGATAGCAGCAGGGTGTCGAGCACTGGCTGGCTGAAGCGCACGCCACCGCTCGCTTGCTTGAGCTCGAGAAAGCGCATGTCGAAGGCAGCGTTGTGCGCGACCAGGACTGTATCCTCGCAGAAGTGGTGGAACGCCGGCAACACCTCGCCGATGGCCGGCTGGTCGCGGAGCGTCGCCGCGTCGATCCGGTGCACGCGCGCCGATTCGGGGTTGAGCGCCCGGTGCGGATTCACCAGCTGCTGGAACACCTCGTTGCGCAGCAACCTGCCGTTGACGACACGCACCGCCCCGATGCTGATGATCTCGTCGCCCGCAGAGGGTTCGAGCCCGGTCGTTTCGGTGTCGAATACGGTGTAGCTGAGCATCGCGAGTCGCGCCTCGTCGAGCGCGGCGGGTAGCGCGCCGCGCGCGAACAGGTCGAAGTCGTAGTACTCGGGCCGGCTCTGCGCGAAGGCGCTTACGCGCGCCGCCGCCACGGCGCGCTCCGCGCCCGGGATCAGGAAGCGGAAGCCGCCGGAGCGCAGTCCCCCGACGCCCTCGCTCCAGTACCACACCTCGCCGCCGTGCTGCTCCAGCACGTCGCGCACCGCAAGCGGCGTCTGTTCCGCCCCCGCCTCCATCGGCTGCAGTTCCCAGTGCGTCAGCGCGTCGCCGGATACGATCGTGCCGCTCCACACCAGGTCGATCTCCGCGTAACGCCCCGCAGGACGGGCGCGCAGTCCGAGCTTGCGCACGCCATGCTCCTCGCGCAGGCGTGCGGCGAGATGGACCATGGCCTGCACCAGCGCATAGCTGTCGGCGCGGACCCAGAGCTCGTCGTCGACCTCGTCGAGCTCCGCAGCGACGTCGAGTGCGCCCGCGATGCGCAGCCGCGCGTACGCCAGCAGATCCGTGACCCGCACGTCCTCGAGCCTCAGTGCCGCCTTCAGGGCGTCCGCGTACTCGCGCAATGCGTCGTTGATCGTGACCGAGAGCGCATTCGACTCGGCGGAGACGATGTCGATGAACTGCGTGCGCCGCTGCGGTTCGATTTCCGGGTACGCGGCCAGGTTCTCTGCGGCAGCGCGGATGTTGGCCACCGGCGCGCGGATGCGCGCGGCGAGGAGTTGCAGCAGAGAGCGGCGCTGCGACTCGCGGCCGAGCAGTTCGGTGACGTCCTCCAGCGCAAGGACCAGGCCGGCGAGGCGCGCTTCGGCGCCGAGATACGGCGCCACCTGCACTTTGAGCAGACGCCCTGCGGCCGTGACCGTCACGAGGCGCGCGCTCGGCTGGCGCTCGCCCCGCTCCAGGCTGCGCTCGAGCCTGTGCGCGGCGTGCTCGATCTGCGCGCGATCGATCAGGCCGAACAACGACCGCCCGAGTCCCACCAGCGGCTGGCGGGCGTTGGCGTCCGCCGCGGCGAACAGCGTCCGCGCCTGCTCGTTATAGAGCAGGAGGGTGCCTTCGGCGTTGCAGACCATGATGCCCTGGGTCAGCTCGGACATCAGCGCCGCCAGCCGGTTGCGCTCTTCCTCGAGCCGCGATCGTGCCTCGGCAGCGCGCGACTCGCTGTCTTGCTGCAGTTCCCGGTAGGCCTCGGCCAGCTCGGCGATCGCCGCGGCGACGCCGGCCAGCTGGCCGCCGCGCGCAGTTGGTCGCAGTCCGGCGTTGGTGCTGCGGATAAGGCGGGTCTGCTCGGCAAGCCCCTGGGCAGCGACGACATAGCCGCCGAAAATCCATTTCACGGCGCTGGCGATGGCGAGCAGCAGCAGCAATGCGCCGAACACCAGCACCGGCGTGCGCTGCTCCAGGATGCGCATCAGCGCCGCCGAATCGCCCTCGGGCAGCCCGGCCGCGAGCAGCACGCCGAGCCCCGCCGGCACGGCCAATGCGATGCCGTACAGCCCTGCGATCCAGGCGAGCAGCCTGCCCCGCGTGTTCATGCGCCGCCCGGCGACGTCCTCTCCTGCAGCAGCTCGCCGATCCGCGCCACCAGCTCGGCGTTGGAAAACGGCTTCGTCACGTACGCGTCCGCCCCCAGCGACAGCCCCTTGGTCATCTCGGCCTCGCGCCCCTTCGCCGACAGAAACACGATCCTGATCTTGCTCCATTCCGGACGGGCGCGGATGCGCCGGCAGACATCGTAGCCGTTTTTCTCCGGCATCATGACGTCGAGCAGCACCAGGTCGGGCGCCACTGCCTGCACTTGCCGCAAAGCGGCCTCGCCGTCCGCGGCCACGTGCACCTCGTAGCCGCTTTGCCGCAGCAGGAATTCCAGTGACACGACGATGTTGGGTTCGTCGTCGACGATCAGTACTGTCTTGGCCATCGCGTCTCTCCACGCCCGCGCAAGGGGCGCTGTCAATTGACGAATTTTCCCATCAGTCGGGCGATGCTCCGGGCGATCTCGCCTTCAAGGGGAAACGACAGCATTCCCATCACCGAATAGCCGAGCAGCCAGGGCAGCAGGTAAAAGCGGATCATGAAAAAGAACCACGCCACGTAGAGCGGCACCACGGGCTCGATCAGGAACGCGGGCGTGATCGGCTTGAACAACCTGAGCAGGGGGTTCGTCGCGCGCACGAAGAAGCGCATGAAGAAGAACGAGCTGTTCTCGGACAGGAAGATCCTCATGGCGGAGCGCCCGATCAGCGTCCACATGATCATGCCGAGGATGTAATCGAGGAGGATGATCCACAGGGGGAAGGCTTCGACCATGGCGCGCTCGCTGCTAGCTGGGGATTGTAGAGCCGGGCGGGCAAAAAAAAACCGGGGCGAGTCGCTCGCCCCGGTTGCAGTCGGAAAGGCCCGTCTAGTGCGTCGTGCCGAGGATCGTGTCGCCCTTCGGGATGCGCACTTCGTCGACCATGTCCTGCGTCGCCTTGTCGGGCTCGGGTGTGAGCAGCGTCACCACCACCATCGCGACGAGGCTCGCGGTCGCGCCGATGATGCCGAAGCGCACGTCGTCCATGCCCCACCACGGCACCATGCCGCCCCACTTGACCGCGTACAGGTACCAGGTGCCGGCACCCAGACCGACCAGCATGCCCGCGATTGCGCCCGCCTTGTTGGCCCGTTTCCACCAGACGCCGAGCACCAGCGGGAAGAACAGCCCCGACATGGCGAAGTCGAACGCCCAGGCCACGGCCCCCAGGATGTCGGTGAGCCGCAGGCTGGCGATGAACGCGCCTATCGCGCCGATCACGATCAGCAGGACACGCGCCACGATCAGCCGGCGCTTCACGTCGGCCTTCGGGTCGATGATCTTGTAGTACAGATCATGCGACAGCGCGTTGGCGATCGCGAGCAGCAATCCGTCCGCAGTCGACATCGCCGCGGCCATACCGCCCGCCGCAACCAGGCCCGATATGACGTAGGGCAATCCCGCGATCTCCGGCGTCGCCAGCACGACGATGTCGCCGCGCATGAAGAACTCGTTGACCTGCACGATGCCGTCGCCGTTGAAGTCGATCACCTTCAGGGCGCCGACCGCCGTCCACTTTTGCACCCAGACGTGCGCATTCACCTCCGCGAGCGTCTTGCCGATCACGCTGGTGGCGAGATTCGGGTCGAGCATCTGCAGCTTGGTGAAGGTGGCGAGCGCCGGCGCCGTGAAGTACAGCAGGAAGATGAAGAACAGCGACCAGGCCACCGAGTTGCGCGCCGATTTGACCGACGGCGTCGTGAAGTAGCGCATCAGGATGTGCGGCAGCGAGGCCGTGCCGATCATCATGCACGCGGTCAGCGTGACGAAGCGCCAGTTGGCGACGAAGGTATCGGCGGGCTGATTGTGCTTCACCACCAGCGCCGTTAGGCCGCCCTGCCCCTGCAGCGGCTTGAGGATGCCGACCTGGTGCATCTGCTCGAGCTCGGCGATGCGATTGATCGCGTCGCCGTACACCAGGTGCGGGATGGCGCCGAAGCCCTGCTTGTTCGACATCCAGATCACGGGTATCAGGTAGGCGATGATCAGCACGATGTACTGTGCCACCTGCGTCCAGGTCACCGCGCGCATGCCGCCGAGCATCGAGCAGAGCAGGATGCCCGCCAGGCCGAGCCAGACGCCGACGCCGAACGGAATCAGCAGCGCGCGCGAGGCGATGGTGCCCGTGGCGTTGATCTGCGCCGTCACGTAGGTGAACGACGCGACCACCAGTACGAGGACGGCGCACAGGCGCGCGAAGTTGCCGCCGTAGCGCGTGCCGATGAAGTCGGGCACCGTGTAGCAGCCGAACTTGCGCAGGTAGGGTGCCATCAGCACCGCGACCAGCACGTAGCCGCCGGTCCAGCCCACCACATAGGCGAGGTACGGGTGGCCGCCCATGTAGATGCCGCCGGCCATCGCCACGAACGACGCACCCGACATCCAGTCGGCGGCCGTCGCCATGCCGTTGAACACCGTAGGTACCTGCCGCCCCGCGACGTAGTAGGCGTCGAGCTGCATCGTGCGCGACAGCCAGCCGATGAGCGCATAGATGAAGATGGTGAAGCCCACGAACATCAGTCCGATCGTGTCCTCCTTCATCCCGAACTGCTCGGCGATCGCCATCAGGCCGACGAACACCACGAAGCCGCCCGTGTAGAAGCCGTAGATCTTGGGCAGGTTGTCGATGAACGAGCCCTGCATCCTGAAAAAAGACATTGTTGTTCTCCCCTATTCGCTTTCGGCCATGCCGCACTCGACGTCGACCTTGTGCTGCTGCCAGGAAAAGATGAACAGCTGCACGACGAAGGCGAGGAGCGATCCCTGCGCGGCCATGTAGTAGCCGAGCGGGAAGTCGTTGAACTTGAACGCGTTGAGGTCCGTCGCGAACCAGTGCACCAGGTAGGAGAAGATGAACCAGATGACCATGTGCACGATCATCAGGGTCCTTGTCCGCCGCCAATGGGTCTCTCTGTTGGACGCTTCCGTGCTCATCGCATGCCCTCCTCTTTTGTTGTCCCCTCGCCCGATCGCTCGGGCCATGCTTTTGCAGGCCGGCCGATTCTAGCCCAAGTCAAAATCGCCTGCCCGCGTTGTTTACGCCGGATAATGCGGCGGTGCAACCTTCCAACTTTGGGCGCCTCATCGATTCGCTGCGACGCTGGTTCCGGCGCTGGCGTCACGAAGAGCCCATTCGCGATGGCGACGCGCTGCGACAGTTCCTGCAGACGCGCGCCAGCCACGTGGCGCAGATGACCCTTTACGGCTACCTGCGCACCCGCGCGGGCACGCGCTTTCCCGAGTTGTTCGAGAACGACGCGTTTGCGGCCTCGCTGAACATCGCCAAGTGGCATGTCTGGCTGGCTTGCCTGTCCGATCTCGCGATCCATGCGGGGACCGTATTGCGTCGCAGCAACGTCGCTGCGGAAGACGTCGGCGCACTGATGCAGCGACTGATCGACGAAATCCTGAAAGAGACCGGTACGCCCGCCGACGCGGGGCCCGAGTTCCCCGCGCACGCCCAGCGCGTGCGCGCCAGGCTCGCGCTTTGCGGCTGGAGCGCGCAGGTCGACGACGAAGAGGCGTTCGCGGAGAGCCCGAGCGCGCTGGTCTACTGGGCGCCGATCGTCGACGACCTCAAGGCGCTCGACGAGGCCATCGTGCGCAGCTCGATTCGCTACCGCTGGCACGAGGTGAAACGCGATCTGCACAGGAATCTGGATGCCGCAGCGGTCATGGACTCGGCGCCGTAGTCGGGACGCCCGATGCTAGCCGCGGCAAATGCCCGCAGCCATTGGGGGAAACCCTAGCGGCGTCGCGCTGCATCGCAGCAAGCGATCCCGAGCCGGGATCCGTGTCAACCCGGATACTGCATCATCAGCTGCACCAGCGCCGCCACCGAGTCCGCGCCCATCTTCTCCATCACCTTGGCGCGATGGAACTCCACGGTCTTCACGCTGATGCCGAGCTCGTCGGCGATCACCTTGTTGAGCTTGCCCTCGATCACGCGCTGCATCACTTCGCGCTCGCGCTCGGTGAGCGCGGCGACGCGCTCCGTGACCTGGGAGCGCCTGGCGCGCTTCTCACGGGTCTCGGCATCGCGCTCGAAGGCGCGCTGGATGATCGCCAGCACCTCGCGGTAGCCGAAGGGCTTCTGGATGAAGTCCACGGCGCCGCCCTTGATCGCGCTCACCGCGGTCGGCACGTCGCCGTGGCCGCTCACGAACACGATCGGGATCTCGATGCCTTCGTGCTTCAGGTATTCCTGCAGCTCCAGCCCGCTCATGCCCGGCAGCCGCACGTCGAGCACCAGGCAGGCGAGGCCGCCCGCCTTGTAGGCGGCGATGAACTCCGCAGCCGTGCTGAACGTCTGCACGGCGATGCCGTTGGACTCCATCAACCAGCGCCACAGCGTGCGGATAGCCTCGTCATCGTCGACGACATAGGCGGTGGGCTTGGTGTCGCCGCTGCTCATGCGTCCTCCGGCAGCAGCTCGCGCACCGTCGCCAGCAGCGCCTTGGTGGAAAACGGCTTCGTGACATAGGCGTCGGCGCCGAGCGCCAGGCCCTGGTCGATGTCGCTGTCGCGGCCTTTGGCCGACAACATCATCACCTTCACGTGTTGCCAGGCCGGGTTGCCGCGGATATGCCGGCACACTTCGAACCCGCTCTTGCGCGGCATCATCACGTCGAGCAGCACCAGGTGCGGCGCGAAGCTCGCGACCAGGCGCAGCGCTTCCTCGCCGTCGCGCGCCACGCGCACGTCGTAATTGGACTGCCGCAGCAGGAACTCGAGCGAGGCCACGATGTTGGGCTCGTCCTCGGCGATCAGGACCTTGCGGTTCATGCGAGCGCCGCCTCGCGCGCCAGCGGCAGCGTGAAGGAAAAGCAGGCACCCTCGACTGTGCTGCTGCTGACCCACATGCGGCCGCCGAAGTGCTCGACGATGCGCCGGCTGATGTGCAGCCCGAGCCCGCTGCCCTGCGGCTTGCCGGTAAGCGTGTCGCCGGCCTGCCGGAACTTGTCGAAGATCACGTCCTGCTCCGCCGGATGGACGCCGGGGCCATTGTCGCGTACGTCCACGCGCAGGAAGCCGCGCTCTTCGGTCAACGTGACTTCCACCAGCCCGCGGCCGGGCTCGACGAATTTCACCGCGTTCGACAGCAGGTTGACCAGCACCTGCACGATGCGGTCGAGGTCCGCCACCACCTTGGGCACCACCGCGGGCAGGCGCCGCACGAGGCGCGCGTCGCGCTCCTTGAACAGCTGGCTGGTGGCGGCGATCGTGTCCTCGATCACCTCGCGCAGGTCGATCAGCGACTCGTGCCATTCGGCGCGGCCCGACTCGAGCTTGGAGACGTCGAGGATCTGGTTGATGAGGCGCGTCAGGCGCTCGGTCTCCTTGATGACGATGTTGAGGAAGCGCGTGCGCTCGGCGACCGCGAGCTCGGGGTTGTCGTGCAGGATCTCGCTGAAGGCGCGGATCGAGGTGAGCGGCGTGCGCAGCTCGTGCGAGACCGTGGACACGAAATCGTCCTTCAGCCGGTCGAGCTCGGTGAGGCGCTCGTTCGCGGCGCGCAGTCCCTGCGTCGCGCGCTCGAGCTCCTGCGACTTCTGCTCCAGGCGGTGGCTGTAGACGATGATCTGCGAGGCCTCGTCGAGCATCGCGCGCACCTCTTCGAGCGAGAGCGCCTCCTCCTTTACGACTGAGGCCACCATGATGTGCGCGGAGGCCGCTCCGATCACGCCCGCAAGCTGCGTCTCCACGTAGTGCACGAGCTCGGCGTCGGCCTCGGGGCGCGCCTCCGGCGCCTCCTGGCCGTGGCGCTGCGCGTAGTCCGCGAACGCTTCCGCGGCGTTGGACAGGCCCACGAAGCGCGCCAGCAGGTTGAACAGCTCCGGCGTCGGCGCGGTGCCGCGCCAGAAGCGCGGGCCGCCCGGCTCCACCGGGTGCCGCAGCACGTCGACGAACAGGCTCGCCTGGCGCGTTTCCTCGGCGCCGGGCGCGCGCAGCAGCGACACGCCGACGTAGGCGCCGATGTTGGCGGCCATGCTCCAGATCATGGCGTGCGTGATGTTGTCGAGGCCGGCGACGCCGAACAGCGCCAGGGGCTTCAGCAGCTCGATGCCGAAGGGGCCGTTCTCGAGGAATCCGAGCGGCAGCCAGCCCGAGCGTGCGAACGCGGGCAGGAGCAACGTGTAGAACCAGACCGCGAAGCCCGCGCCCAGTCCGGCGAGCGCCCCGAGCCTCGTGCCGCCCCGCCAGAAGATGCCGCCAAGCGCCGCCGGCGCGAACTGCGCCACCGCCGCGAATGAAATGAGGCCGATCGACACCAGCGCGTAGGCCTCGCCCGCGAGGCGGAAGTACAGATAGCCGAGCAAGAGCAGGAACACGATCGCTCCGCGCCGGATGCCGAGCAGGAGGCCGCTCAGGTCGGGCTGCTCGTTCAGGCGCAGCGCGCGCAGGCGCAGCAGCACGGGCATCACCAGGTCGTTGCAGATCATGGTGGAGAGCGCGATGGTCTCCACGATCACCATGCCGGTGGCGGCCGAGAGCCCGCCGATGAATACGGCGAGCGCGAGCAGCTCCTGCTTCTCCGCCATCGGCAGCGTGAGCACGAAGGTGTCGGCGTCGACGCCGCCCCCCGGGAAATGCAGCAGCCCGCCGAAGGCGATCGGCAGCACGAACAGGTTGATCGCCAGCATGTACAGCGGAAACAGCCAGATCGCCTTGTTGAGGTGCTTCTCGTTCTTGTTCTCGATCACCGTCACCTGGAACTGGCGCGGCAGGAACATGATGGCGAGCATCGACAGGATCGTCAGCCACACCCACCCCGAATAGCTGACGGCGACGCCGTCGAAGGGCGTGAGCATGGCGGCGAGCTTCGGCTCGGCGGCGGAGCGCGCGAACAGGTCGCCCCAGCCGTTGTAGATGCCCCAGCTCACCCAGGCCCCGACCGCGAGGAACGCCACCAGCTTGACCAGCGACTCGAAAGCGATCGCCGCCACCATGCCTTCGTGGTGCTCGGCGGCGTCGAGGTGGCGCGTACCGAACAGGATGGTGAACGCCGCGAGGATCAGCGCCACCCAGAACGCCGTGTCCTGCAGCAGCGGCACGGCGCCCAGCTTCGCCGGCATCACGATCTCCGGATACTGCAGCACGATGGTGAAGCTATTCGAAACCGCCTTCAGCTGCAGCGAGATGTAGGGCAGGATGCCGATCACCGCGATCACCGTCACCACGCCGCCCAGCAGCGCGCTCTTGCCGTAGCGCGAGGCGATGAAGTCGGCGAGCGAGGTGATGCGGTGCTGCTTGCTGATGCGCAGGATCTTGCGCATCACCACCCACCACAGCGCGATCATCAGCGTCGGCCCGATGTAGATCGGCAGGAATCCCACCCCGTCCACGGCGGCGCGCCCGACGCTGCCGTAGAAGGTCCAGGCCGTGGCGTACACCGCGAGCGACAGGCTGTAGATGTACGGGCTGTCGATGACCGAGCGCCCGGCGTCGGCGCGCCGGTCGGCGTAGTAGGCGACGGCGAACAGCAGCCCCAGGTAGGCGAACGACGTAAGAACGATGACCCAGCCCTGCAGCATGCCGGCCCGGACGCGGCCTCAGCCGCGGCGCTCGATCACCAGCGCCATGAGCGCGATCAGCATCGCCCAGGCGAGAAAGAAGTACGCGTACAGAACGGGCACGCCGAACAGCGTGCCCTGCACGTTGAATACGGCGAGCAGCGGGTAGTTGAACAGCAGCAGCCCGAGCAGGCACAGCGCCGCCAGGCGCTGGCCGCGGACGTCGAACTCTCCCATGTTCGCCTCCCCTCGCGCCGCCGTGCGGCGCCGAGCTTCGCTACTGCTTCTCCGCCAGCTGCTCCAGAATCGCCGGGTTCTCCAGCGTCGAGACGTCCTGCTTGATCACTTCGCCCTTGGCGATGGCGCGCAACAGCCGCCGCATGATCTTGCCCGAGCGCGTCTTCGGCAGATTGTCGCCGAAGCGGATCTCCTTGGGCTTCGCGATCGCGCCGATCTCCTTGCCGACCCAGTCGCGCAGCTCCCTGGCCATGCGCTTGGCCTCCTCGCCCGTCGGCCGCGGGCCCTTGGTGACCACGAACGCGACGATCGCCTCGCCCGTCAGCTCGTCCGGCCGCCCGACCACCGCGGCCTCGGCCACCAGTTTGGAGTGCGCCACCAGCGCCGACTCGACCTCCATGGTGCCGAGCCGGTGGCCCGAGACGTTCAGCACGTCGTCGATGCGCCCGACGATGCGGAAGTAGCCTTCCTCGTCGGTGCTCGCGCCGTCGCCGGCGAGGTACAGCTTGCGCTGGAAATCATCGGGCCAGTAGGTCTTCACGTAGCGCTCCGGGTCGCCCCAGATGGTGCGGATCATGGCGGGCCAGGGACGCTTGATCACCAGGATGCCGCCCTTGCCCCTGCCCACCGGCTGACCGGTCTCGTCGACGATGCCGGCCATGATCCCGGGCAGCGGCAGCGTCGCCGAGCCGGGCTTGGTGGGAATCGCTCCCGGCAGCGGCGTGATCATGATCATCCCCGTCTCGGTCTGCCACCAGGTGTCCACGATCGGGCAGCGCCCGCCGCCCACCGTCTCGTGGTACCACATCCAGGCCTCCGGGTTGATCGGCTCGCCCACCGTGCCGAGGATGCGCAGCGAGGACAGGTCGTACTTTTTCGGCAGCTCGCCTCCCGCCTTGATGAGAGAACGGATCGCGGTCGGCGCGGTATAGAAGACGTTGACCTTGTGATCCTGGATCATCTTCCAGAAGCGCCCCGCGTCGGGGTAGGTTGGAACGCCCTCGAACATCACCACCGTCGTGCCGCACGACAGCGGCCCGTACGCGATATAGCTGTGGCCCGTGACCCAGCCGACGTCGGCCGTGCACCAGAAGATGTCCGTGGGCTTGTTGTCGAACACCCACTTCATCGTAATCGTGCAGCCGAGCAGATAGCCGCCGGTGGAGTGCTGGACGCCCTTGGGCTTGCCGGTCGAGCCCGAGGTGTAGAGGATGAACAGCGGGTGCTCCGCATTCACCCACGTCGGCTCGCAGGTGTCCGGCTGCCCCTGCACCACCTCATGCAGCCATTTGTCACGCGGCGCCTGCATCGGCACCGAGCTGCCGGAGCGCTTGTAGACGATGACGTTGCGCACCTTCTCGCAGCCGCCCATGGCGAAGGCCTCGTCCACCACGGGCTTCAGCGGGATCTCCTTGCCGCCGCGGAACTGCCCGTCCGCCGTGATCACCTCGGTCGCGCCCGCGTCGATGATGCGCTCCTGCAGCGACTTGGCGGAAAACCCGCCGAACACCACCGAGTGCGTGGCGCCGATGCGCGCGCAGGCCTGCATCGCCGTCACCACCTCGATCGACATCGGCATGTAGATCAGGACGCGATCGCCGGTCTTCACGCCGTGCGCCTTGAGCGCGTTCGCCAGCCTGCACACGTCGTGGTACAGCGCCCGGTAGGTGACTTTCGTGACCTTGCCGTCGTCGGCCTCGAAGATGATCGCCACCTTGTCCGGCTGGCTCTTCAGGTGCCGGTCGAGGCAGTTGTGGGAGGCGTTCAGCTCGCCGTCGTGGAACCAGCGGAAAAACGGCGCCTTCGATTCGTCGAGCACCTGGGTGAAGGGCTTGTGCCAGGCGATGTGCTCCCGGGCGAGGCGCCCCCAGAATCCCTCGAAATCCTTCTCGGCTTCGGCGCAGAGCTTCTGGTAGGCCTCCATGCCCGCGACATTGGCCTGCTTCACGAATTCCGGTGCCGGCTTGAAGATCCTTTTTTCCTGCAGCACCGACTCGATGTTGGACGCCATACTTCTCCTCCCGGGGGACGTGCGTAGCACTGAATCAAGCGTATGCTAGATTAAGCGCCTTCCGCAACCCTACCCGCGCCCGCTGATGCCGGCCGTCATCCGCTATCAGGACCTGGTGCAGAGCGTCGCCGACGCCCTGCAGTTCATCTCCTACTACCACCCCGCGGACTACATCCGCGCCCTGGGCCGCGCCTACGAGCGCGAGCAGTCCGCGGCCGCGAAGGACGCCATCGCGCAGATCCTCACCAACTCGCGCCTGTGCGCCGAGGGCCATCGCCCGATCTGCCAGGACACCGGCATCGTCAACGTGTTCCTGAAGGTCGGCATGGACGTGCGCTTCGAGGGCTTCACGGGCTCGCTCGCCGACGCCGTGAACGAGGGCGTGCGCCGCGCCTACAACCATCCGGACAACAAGCTGCGCGCCTCGGTGCTGGAAGATCCCCAGTTCGCGCGGCGCAATACGAAGGACAACACGCCGGCGGTGGTCAACGTTGAAATGGTCCCCGGAACGACCGTGGCGGTCGACGTCGCCGCAAAAGGCGGCGGTTCCGAGGCCAAGGCGAAGTTCGCGATGCTCAATCCTTCCGACTCGGTGGTCGACTGGGTGCTGCAGACGGTGCCGACCATGGGCGCGGGCTGGTGCCCGCCGGGCATGCTCGGCATCGGCATCGGCGGCACCGCGGAGAAGGCCATGGTGATGGCCAAGGAGTCGCTGATGGCGCCGATCGACATGGCCGAGCTGAAGGCACGCGGTCCGCGCGACAAGTACGAGGAGCTGAGGATCGAGCTCTACGACAAGGTGAACGCGCTCGGCATCGGCGCGCAGGGGCTGGGCGGGCTCTCGACCGTGCTCGACGTGAAGATTGCTTCCTACCCCACGCATGCGGCGAACAAGCCCATCGCCATGATCCCGAACTGCGCGGCGACGCGGCACGCGCATTTCGTGCTCGACGGCTCGGGGCCGGCGGAGTTCGAGGCGCCGTCGCTCGACGATTGGCCCAAGGTCACCTGGACCCCGGCAGCCAGCGCAAGGCGCGTGAATCTCGATGCGCTCACGCCCGCCGAGGTGGGCGCGTGGCAGCCGGGCGAGACGCTGCTGCTTTCCGGCAAGCTGCTCACCGGGCGCGACGCGGCGCACAAGCGCATCCAGGACATGCTCGCCAAGGGCGAAAAGCTGCCCGTGAATTTCACCAACCGCGTCATCTACTACGTAGGGCCGGTGGATCCGGTGGGCAAGGAAGTCGTCGGCCCCGCCGGGCCGACCACCGCCACGCGCATGGACAAGTTCGTGGACATGATGCTGTCGCAGACCGGCCTCGTCGCCATGATCGGCAAGGGCGAGCGCGGGCCGGTGGCGATCGAGGCGATCCGCAAGCACAAGGCGGCTTCGCTCATCGCCGTGGGCGGCGCCGCCTACCTGGTGGCGAAAGCGATCCGCAAGTCGAAGGTGCTCGCCTTTGCGGACCTCGGCATGGAGGCGATCTACGAATTCGAGGTCAAGGACATGCCGGTGACCGTCGCCGTAGATGCGAGCGGCAAGTCGGTGCACCAGTCCGGGCCCGAAGACTGGCGCAAAAGAATCGTCGAGCTGAAGATCCCGGTGCACGCCGCTTGACTGGCGGCACGCGCTGGAGCGCGGCCTGGGCCGTCTTCTTCGCCGGTCTGGTGTGCGGCGCCTACATCGGCAAGGTTCCCCCCGCGCTGCCCGCGCAGCGCGAAGCGCTCGGCCTGACGCTCGTCGAGTCGGGCTTCATCGCCACCATGTTCAATGTCATCGGCATGCTTTCGGGCATGTTCATCGGGGTGCTGTGCGACCGCTTCGGGCACAAGCGCCTCGGCCTCGCGGGCCTCGGCATCCTGTGCCTCGCGGGGCTCGCGGGCGCCGCGGCCTGGGATTTCCCGTCGCTCCTCGTCGCGCGGTTCGTCGAAGGCGTCGGCTTCATGCTGTTCGCCGTCGCGGGCTCCGCTCTCATGGCGGCATCGGCCGGCAGCTCGCGCGACCGCACGAAGGCGATGGGCCTGTGGAGCGCCTACATGCCCTCGGGCGGCAGCTTGGCGATCCTCGCAGCGCCGCTGCTCGCCGCGGCCGGGGGCTGGCGAGGCTCGTGGGTGTTCTGGGCGGTGGCCGCGGCCGCGGCGTTCCTGCTGGTCGCGCGATGCGCGCCAACGCCGCGCTACGGCGAGGTGCGCTCGCTGAAGCTCGCGCTGGAGTCGCTGGCGCAGCCGGCGAACATCGCGCTCGCGCTGCTGTTCGCCTTCTACGTCGCGCAGTGGACCTCGGTGATGATCTGGCTGCCGACGTTTCTCGTGGTGGAGCGCGGCGCGAGCGCCGGCGCGGCCTCGCTGCTGACGGCCCTCATGGTGCTGGTGAACGTGCCGGGCAACCTCGGCGGCGGCTGGCTGCTGGCGCGCGGCGTGCGCCGTGGCCCGCTGATTCTCGCCGCAAGCGCCGTCATGCTAGTCACCGACGTCGGCATGCTGAGCGGCGCCCTCCCCGACGGCGTGCGCTACGCGGCCTGCCTGACCTTCTCCCTGTGTGCCGGCGTCATTCCCGCAAGCATCTTCTCCGGGGTGGTGGTGCACGCGAAGACGCCCGGGCACATCGGCACCGCCAACGGCATGGTCATGCAGACCTCGCAGGGCGGGCAGTTCTTCGGGCCGATCCTGCTGGCATGGCTGGCGTCGAGCTTCGGCGGCTGGGGCGCAGCGCTCTGGGCGATGCTGGCGTTCGCGGCGGGCGGCGCGCTGTGCGGCTACGCGATACTGCGCATCGAGCGCTCGCCGCGCCATTGACGCCCGGGAGTCGCGGGGCGCACAATGAATACATTGTGTACACGGAGCCCCGATGAGCGATCCGGTGACCCTGCGGCTCGACCCCGACACGCGCAAGCGCCTGGACAAGCTCGCACAAGCCACCGAGCGCAGCCGCGCCGCGCTCGCCGCGGACGCCGTCCGGCAATACCTCGACCTGAACGAGTGGCAGGTCGCCGCCATCGAGGCGGGCGTGAAGGAAGCCAATCGCGGCCAGCTGATCGACCACGCCAGGCTGAAGGCCAAGTGGGAGAAGAAGCTTGCGGCTGCGCTGGACAAGGCTCGCTGAAGCGGACCTCGACGAGATCGCCCGCTACATCGGCCAGGACAGCCCGGCCGCGGCGGCGCGCGTCGTGCTGGAGCTCATCGATCAGGCGGAGACGCTGCTTCCCCGGCATCCGGCGATCGGACGGGCCGGGCGGGTCCTCGGCACGCGCGAGCTGGTGATCGGCAACCTGCCCTACGTGATCGCCTACCGGGTGCGGGACAGGGATGTCGAGATTCTCCGCGTCCTGCACACGTCGCGGGCGTGGCCGGAGGAGATGTAGGCCGAGCGGGTTCCGCGCCTTCGCAAGCTACAATTTCCCAACCTCCGGGAGAACCCCATGCGCCAAGTCCAGATCTGCGAAGTCGGCCCGCGCGACGGGCTGCAGAACGCCAAGCAACTCATGCCCACCGAGACGAAGAAGCGCTGGATCAGCGCCCTCGCCGCGGCGGGCCTCAACGAGATCGAGGTCGGCTCGTTCGTCCCGCCCAAGCTGATCCCCGCGATGGCCGACACCGGCGAGATCGTCAAGCACGCGCTGACGATCGAGGGCCTGAAAGTCGTCGCGCTCGCCCCGAACGTGAAGGGCTTCGAGCGCGCGCGCGAAGCGGGCGCGCACAAGATCACCTTCCCGGTGTCCGCCTCGCACCAGCACAGCGTGTCCAACGTGCGCATGACACCCGACCAGATGGTCGAGGAAGTGCGCAAGGCGGCCTCGATGCGCGACGGCAACGCGCCGGAGATCGAAGGCGCGGTGTCCACCGCGTTCGGCTGCACGATGCAGGGCAACGTGCCCGAGGACGACGTAGTGCGCATCGCGGTCAAGCTCGCCGAGTTCTGCGACGGCGTGGCACTCGCCGACACCGTGGGCTACGCCAACCCGGCGCAGGTGCGCCGGGTGTTCCGCCGCGTGAAGCAGGAAATCGGCGACAAGCTGGAAGGCGCGCACTTCCACAACACGCGCGGCCTCGGGCTCGCCAACGCGCTAGCCGCCTACGAGGAAGGCGTGCGCTCCTTCGACTCTTCGATGGGAGGGCTGGGCGGCTGCCCGTTCGCCCCCGGCGCGAGCGGCAACGTGATCACCGAGGACCTCGTCTTCATGTTCGAGAGCATGGGCGTCGCCACCGGCATCGACTTCGACAAGCTGCTCGCCGCACGCAAGATCATGCACGGCGGCGTGCCCGACGAGCCGCTCTACGGCCACATGGCGCTCGCCGGCCTGCCCAAAGGGTTCCGTGCTGCCGCTTGAGGGGGTGCGCGTCGTAGAGTTCGCGCACATGGTGATGGGCCCGGCCTGCGGGCTGGTGCTCGCGGACCTCGGCGCCGAAGTGATCAAGGTCGAGCCGCTGGAAGGCGACAACACGCGCCGCCTGATGGGCGCCGGCGCCGGCTTCTACCCGATGTTCAACCGCAACAAGAAGAGCCTCGCCCTCGATCTGAAGAAACAGGAGGGCAGGGATATCGCGCTCAAGCTGATCTGCAGCGCCGATGCCATGACGGAGAACTTCCGCCCCGGCGCCCTCGAGAAGATGGGCTTCGGCTACGAGGCCCTGTCGCAGCGCAATCCGCGCCTTGTCTATTGCACGATGAAGGGCTTCCTCTGCGGGCCCTACGAGAATCGCCCGGCGCTGGACGAAGTGGTGCAGATGATGGGTGGGCTCGCCTACATGACCGGGCTTCCGGATCGCCCCTTGCGCGTGGGTTCCTCGGTGAACGACATCATGGGCGGCATGTTCGCCGCCATCGGCATCCTCGCGGCGCTGCGCGAGCGCGAAACGACCGGCAGGGGCCAGCTCGTGCGCAGCGCGCTCTACGAGAACACCGCGTTCCTCGTGGCGCAGCACATGGCGCAGCTCGCCATCACCGGCGAGGAGCCGCCGCCGATGGCGGTGAAGAAACCCGCCTGGGGCGTCTACGACGTCTTCAATACCAAGGACAACGACCGACTCTTCGTCGGCGTGGTCACCGATACCCAGTGGGAAGTGTTCTGCCGGGAGTTCGGCGCCGCCGAGCTCGCTGACGACGCGAGGCTGAAGACCAACGGCGATCGGGTCAAGGCGCGCGAGTGGCTCCTGCCGAAACTGCAGGAGATCCTGCTACGCCACACCAAGGCCGAGCTGTCGCAGAAGCTCGAGGCAATGGGCCTGCCCTTCGCGCCGATCACGCGCCCGCGCGACTTGTTCGACGATCCGCACCTGAACGCCGGCGGCATGATCGAGACGCGCGATCCACGCGGCACCAGCTTCAAGGTACCGGGGCTGCCGCTCGAGCTCGGCGGCAAGCGCTTGGCGCTGCGCAACCAGCCGCCGCAGTTGTCCGAGAACGCGCGCGAGCTGCTCGCCGCGCTGGGCTACGCGCCGCCGCAGATCGATGCGCTGATCGACGCGAAGGTGGTCGCAGTTTCCTAGCCCGGCGGCAGGGCGTCGATTCCCGCCCGGGCGATTCTCTCGTCGTCGTGCGACTGCACGCCGGAAACGCCGACGCCGCCTACGCAGGTGCCCTCGACCGTGATCGGCACGCCGCCCTGCACCGGCAGGATGTCGGGCATCTTCAGCATCTCGGGGCGGGTCTTGATGCGCTCCTGCCATTCCCCCGAGGTGCGGCGCGATTCCGCCGCGGTGCGGCCCTTCGCTACGGCGATGCGCGCGTTGGCGGGCGAGGCGCCGTCCATGCGCACGAAGTGCAGCAGGTGGCCGCCGTCGTCCAGGATGGCGACGGCGACGATCCAGTTGTTGCGCCGCGCCTCGGCCAGCGCGGCGGCCGAGATCTTGTCGCAGTCGGCGAGCGTGAGGGCCGGCCGCGACTTCATTGCAGTGCCTGGCGGATCTGCTCGAGCGCGCCCGGGTCCTCGATGGTCGTCAGGTCGCCCGGATCGCGCTTCTCGGCAAGCGCCTGGATCGAGCGCCGCAATACCTTGCCCGAGCGCGTCTTCGGCAGCAGCGTGACGAAGAACACCCGCCCCGGCCGGCCGATCGCGCCGAGCTGCTTGTCCACCGTCTGCATCACCTCGCCTTCCAGTTTCATGCGCGTCTCGCTCGTGGCGATGCTCGCCGGATCCTTCACCACGGCAAACGCCATCGGCAGCTGGCCTTTCAAGGCGTCCGCCACACCCACCACCGCGCACTCGGCGATGCCGGGATGCATGTTCACCGCCTCCTCGATCTCGCGCGTGCCGAGGCGGTGCCCGGCGACGTTGATGACGTCGTCGGTGCGCCCGAGGATGAAGTAGTAGCCGTCCCGGTCGCGGATGCCCCAGTCGAAGGTCGTGTAGACGAGCTGGTCCTTGAAGTCCCTGAAGTAGGTGTCGACGAAGCGCTCGTCGTCGCCCCACACGGTGGTCATGCACCCCGGCGGGAGCGGTGGCGCGATGGTCACCACGCCCTTTTCGCCGTCCGCCACGGGCTTGCCGGTCGTCTCGTGCAGCAGCCGCACGTCGTAGCCGTAGACCGGGAAGCTCGGCGAGCCCATCTTGAGCGGCGTCTGCTCCACGCCGGGATGCGCCGAGAGCAGCGGCCAGCCGGTCTCGGTCTGCCAGTAATGGTCGATCACCGGCCGGCCGAGCGACTCGGTGATCCAGCGGTGCGTCGGCTCGTCGAGCGGTTCGCCGGCGAGGAACAGGTGTTTGAGAGAAGACACGTCGTATTTTTTCAGGTAGGCCACATCGTGTTTTTTCAGCACGCGAACGGCCGTCGGCGCGGAGAACATCACCGCCACCTTGTGGTCCTGCACGATCTTCCACCACACGCCGGCGTCCGGGCGTACCGGCACGCCCTCGTACATGATCGTGGTCATGCCGGCGATGAGCGGCCCGTAGATGATGTACGAATGCCCCACCACCCAGCCGATGTCGGAGGTGGTGAACATGGTTTCGCCCGGAGCACCGCAGAAGATGCGTGCCATCGACGAGGCGAGCGCCACCGCGTGGCCGCCGACGTCGCGCTGCACGCCCTTGGGCTTTCCGGTCGTGCCGGACGTGTAGAGGATGTAGGACGGCTCGTTCGACTCGATCCATGCGCAGGGCACTTGCGCGCCCGCGTGCTGCGCGCCCAGCGCCTGCCAGTCCACGTCGCGGCCCTGCGTCACGGGCATGTTCGCGTCCAGCCCGCGGCGGAACAGCAGCACCTTCTGCGGCGGGTGCTGGGCGAGCTTGAGCGCCTCGTCCACCAGCGCCTTGTAGAGCACGGGCTTGCCCATGCGGCTGCCGCCGTCGGCGGTGACCATCAGCGCGGGCTTCGCGTCGTCGATGCGCGCCGCGAGGCTCGCCGCGGCGAAGCCGCCGAACACCACGGAATGGATGGCGCCGATGCGCGCGCAGGCGAGGATGGCGAAGCAGGCCTCGGGGATCATCGGCATGTAGATGATGACGCGATCGCCCTTGCGCACGCCGAGCGACTGCATCATGGCGGCGACGCGGTTCACCTCGGTGTGCAGCTCGCGGTAGGTAAAGTGCTTCTCGTCGTTCACCTCGGTGGAGATCCAGACCAGCGCCTTCTGCGCCCCGCGCGCCGCGAGATGCCGGTCGAGCGCGTTGTGGCAGAGGTTGGTCTCGCCGCCGACGAACCACTTGGCGAACGGCGGGCGCGCATAGTCGAGCACCTTGCCGAAGGGCCGGTGCCAGTCGATGAGCTTGCTCTCCTCCCGCCAGAAACCCTCGCGGTCGGTGATGGATCGCTGGTGGAACTCCCGATAGGACATGTCTGCCTCCCCTCCCCCGCTATTTTGCACGCCGCAACGGCTTGGACGCAGCCGCGGCCCGCAGCAGCGGCTCGAGGCGCCGCAACACCTCGGCCGCCGCATCGCCCAAGCGATCGGCGGGGATGCCCTCCAGCACCTGCAGCGCGCGCTCGACCTCCGGCGGCAGGCCGCGGGCCGGCGCCCGAGGCGGCGCGGCCGGCTCGGACTGCGTCAGCCGGCTCGAGGCGAGCCGCATCAGCTCCTCCATCGATGCCGCGGCGTCGGCGCCGAGCGCGGCGACGCCGATGCTCGCCTCGATCCGCAGCGGCCGGCCCTGGAATTCGATCCTGGCGTTGACGAGCTGCTCGCGCAGGCGCCGCGCGAACGCGGCCGCCTGCTGCGACGACGTGCCCGCGAGGATCACGGTAAACGCGTCTTCGCCCGATCGTCCGAGCGCATCCTCGGCGCGCAGCACGCCCTGGATCGCCTTGGCGATCCTGGCCAGGAGCTGGCCCGCGACCTCCGGACTCTCCTGCCCCGCGATCGGGCGGTGGGAGTCGATGCGGAAAGTGACCACCGAGAGAGGAGTGCCATGTCGGCGCGCGTACGCGTATTGCTTGCGGCCCTCGGTCAGCAGGAAGTGCAGCGAGAAAGCGCCGGTTAGCGGGTCGTGCGTGCCGCTTTGCGCCGCCGCCTTGCGGCTCTCGCTTGCCTCTTCCTTTGCCCGGAGCAGCCGCAGCTGGTTTTCAATGCGCGACAGCACCTCGGTGGCGTCCGCGCTCTTGGAGATGAAATCCGTGGCGCCGCACTCGCGCACGCGCCTGCGCGTCGCCTCGTCCTCGTCGCCGGAGATGACGATCACCGGCAGCTGCCGGATGCGCTCGTCGCTCGAGCCGCGCACCTTGCCGAGCACTTCGAAGCCGTCCATGCGCGGCATCCAGATGTCGCAGAACACGAGCAGGATGGCCGCATCGCTCGTGATCGCCTGCCACCCGGCCTCGCCGTCGGCTTCCTCGCGCACGTCCATGCTCGACTCGAGGATGCGCCGGAACGTGGTGCGCACGAATTTCGAGTCGTCGATGACCAGCACTCGCGGTCGCCCCGGGCCGGGCTTGTGCGCCATGGCGCTCACGCCGCCATGTCGATGACCACGCGCCGCGAGACCTTGGCGTTGATGAAATCGTCGAACACCCGCGGCAGCTCGGCGAACGGCACGGTGCGCGCCATTTCCTTCAGCAGCGGCGGGCGCATGTCGGTGGCGAGGCGCTGCCATACCTGGCGCTCGAGCTCCGGCGTCGGGCAGTCGGTGGAGTTGATGCCGAGCAGGCTTACGCCGCGCAGGATGAACGGCAGCACGGTGGCGCTGAGGCTCGGGCTCGCAGCGAGCCCGATCGAAGCGATGACGCCGTTGAACTTCATGGTGCTCGCCATCCAGGCCAGCACCTCGCCGCCCAGGTTGTCCACCGCGCCCGCCCAGGTCGACTTGTCGAGCGGGCGGATCTTGCCGAGCTCGAGGCTCTGGCGCAGCAGGATCTCCTTCGCCCCCAGCCGCTGCAGCCAGGCCGATTCGCTTTCCTTGCCGGTGAGCGCCGTCACCGCGTAGCCGAGCTTGGCCAGCGCGGCGACGGCGATCGAGCCGACGCCGCCGGTGGCGCCGTCGACGATCACCGGGCCGTTGGCGGGCTTGAGGCCGTTCAGCTCCATGCGCACGATGGCGAGCCCCGCGGTATAGCCGGCGGTGCCGAAGGCCATCGCCTCCCACAGGGTCATGCCTTTGGGCAGCTTCACCGCCCAGGCAGCGGGGATGCGCGCGTATTCGGCGTAGCCACCATGGTGCTTGACGCCGAGCAGGTGCCCTACCGCCAGCACCGCGTCGCCCTTGGCGAACTGCGGGTTGCTCGAGGACACGACGGTGCCGGCGAGGTCGATGCCGCCGATGCACGAGGGCCGCAGCAGGATCTTCCCCTTGCCGGTGGCCGCGAGCGCGTCCTTGTAATTGACGTCCGAGTAGGCGACGCGCACTACCAGCTCGCCGGGGTCGAGATCGTCGAGTGTGCACTCTGCGAACTCTGCTCTAATCTTCTTATCCGCTTCGGTCAGCCTGTAGGCCTTGAACTTTTCCACCGCTCCTCCTCCGCTCGCTCGCCAGGTACTCGGTCGAACGCATCTCGTGCAGCCGGCTTGCCGTACGCTGAAACTCGGCGCTGTGCGCGCTCCCGGTGAACAGCGCTTCCGGCGGCACCTCGGCCGAAACCACGAGCTTCACCCGGTCATCGTAAAGCACATCCACCAGCCAGGTGAAGCGCCGGGCCGCGTCGGCGTGCTTCGCCTGCATGCGCGGCACCCCCGAGAGGATCACCGTGTGGAAGCGCTGCGCCAGGTCCACGTAATCCGCATAGGAGCGCGGCCCGCCGCACAGCGCGGCGAAGTCGAACCATACCAGCCCGCCCGCGCGCCTGCGGTAGGGAATTTTCCTCCCTTCGACGTCGAGCGCCTGCTTTTCCTCCTCGACGTCCCTCAGCGCCGCGAAGATGCGCTCCAGCGCCGCGTCCGCGCCCACGTGATAGGCCTCCAGCTGCTCCATCTTCAGGCGCCGGTAGTCGGTGCCGTGCATGAAGGCGTGGAAATGCACGCGGCGCTTCCTCACCAGCGGCACGCACCGGTAGAACGCGTCCATGAGGAAGCTCTTGCCGCGGCCGACACCGCCCCACAGGTAAACGCCCTTCGGCAGCGGCGGCTTGACCAGCAGGCGCCTGAGGGCGCCGGAGCGGCGCGCCTTGTACTCGGTCCACTCCTCGTAGCGCTGCTGCAGGCGCTGCACGGCGCGCCATTGGGACGGGTCGGAGACGAAGCCGCGCCGCGCGAGGCTCTGTTCGTACAGCGCGACGACACCGGAACTCAATCGCCAGCCAGATGCAGACTGACCACGCCCCCCAGTGCGCCACGGATTGCAGCCAGCGTCACGTAAGTCACGTCCGGCGGCAATCCCCACGCCGCGCACGTCAGCTTGACCACGTCAGGCTGGCGTCCCGAGCTGAGCTCCATCACCGCCGCATTCACCCGCCAGCTCTGGAAACCGTCGCTGCCATCGGTGATGCCGGCGACCTGAACGGGCCTGCCGGCGAGCTGGAAAAGCAGCTGCCGGGATACCTTGCGCACGACAAACGTATCGGCTTGCATCGCTTTCGGTTGCTTCGTTTGTGCATGCAGGGAGAGCGCACAGTATGGACGCCATTTGTTGACGGTCGAGAAATCGAACGCCTTGCCGTCCTGCAGAAAGATGTCCTGCTGGTAGGCCGGCACGATCAATTCCTGTTCAAGAACGACCGTGGAGCCGACCGGCACCTCGAACAGCGGCGAGTTTTCGTTCGGTCGTCCGTCCGTGAGGTAGGCGGATTGACAGGCCGTCAGCACGACGGTCAATGTAAAGAGCGCGAATCGTCTCGACATATTCAGTGCTCCTGTGCAGGAAAGGTTAACGCATCGGCCCGCTCAAGAATGTTCGAGTTGCCGACGCAAGAAAGCCACGTTCGTCACCAGGCCCGGCAGCAACCACTGAAACAGGCGGCACATCTGCAGCACCTCCGCAGCCGTGGCGTCCTTGTCCGCCGCCGCGCGCAAGACCGCGGTCGTGAGCCTGCCCGGATTGGGCAGAATACGCGCGACGGCCTCGGCGGCGCGGCGATGTAGCGCCTCGCAAATCGCGTCGTGAGCCGTGCCGTGCACCACCTTTTTCAAGTCCGCCCAGGCCAGCGCAAAGTAGCTGGGCCAGCGCGCGAGCGCACGATAGTCCGTATTCACGAAAGGCAGGCGAAGGGTCGACATGATGTCCGCATAGACCGCCCGAGTAGGCGCCTCGGCGTGGTGCGCCTCCATGAGAACGAAAGGGACCTGTACTTGCGGCGCGTGCCGTTCCTTGCACGGCGGTGCGCCTCCGGTACCGCGCATTTCGCCGCCTTCGAGCAGCAGCCGGGTGAGCGTCGCGATGATGAAATACAGGAAGTTGCCGTGCGAGAAAATCTCGATCATGCCGCGGATGTCGTCGAGCTCGCGCCCGGCGTAGCCCAGTTCCCGCAGCGGCCCGCCAAGGGGCGGCGGCGCCAGCGCCTGCGCCTCGTCCTCGACGAAGCGTCGCAGCGCCTGCGCCTGGCCAACGTACGCGCTGCTCCGGACCAGGGGATCCAGTCCCTCCCACAGCACCGCGAAGAAAGTGGGGTAATGAGCGTAGGCCATCGTGACCACGCCCATCCACGGTACCTGAAGGGCCTGCTTCATGGCTTCGTATTGCTCTTTTCGCCGGCCGGTCGCCGCGTACTCGGGCAGCGGGTGAATCGCCGGCACCGGCTCGGGATACAGGCGGCGAAGCTCGGTCATTGGTCGGTCAGCAGCCGATCCAGAGCCTGTGCGATCCCCGTCGGATCGAGCCAGACCTGCCTGAGTGCAACGTGCCCGTTGCGGTCGATCACGAAAGCGGGCGAGGACGCCGCACCGTATGCCTTCCAGACGCGGTTATCCATGCCGTCGGCGGCCATCGGATAAGCGATCCGCAGCACCTCGTGTGAAAGCCTGGCTTGCGCGCGCCGGGCTTCGCTGCTGGCAGATTGCGGTATGCGCACGCCCCCGAACCGGTTCCACCAGGTGAGCCATTCGCCATCCGCATACGGGCTCTTGGCGCCGGCCGGATGCGCCTCCAGCGTATAGACGATCAGAAAGTTCACCCGGTCCTTATATTTCTCGTGCAGTGCGGCCATGCCGAAGCGCCGATAGCGGTAGACGGGGCAGGAATGACTGCCGAGCTGCAGCACCGTCGGCTTGTCGCCGAGCAGATCCTGCAGGCGGACCCGCGTTCCATCAATCGCCTGCAATTCGAACAGCGGGGCCGGTGCGCCCACCTGGGGCGCGGACCAATCGAAGTGCTGAAGCCTGGGCCCCGCTTGCTGCGGAAAGCATCCGCCCAGGGCGGCCGCGACCAGCGCATACCAGGCCAGACGGAGTCCAACATCCTGCATTGTCTTCACTATATGCATGGCGGCGCGGCCGGCAACGTAATAGACCTCGCCATGCTGCCCGCGTTCGCCCCGTTCAGGCAAGCGCAGTCGCGGCGCGCCGCGGGGCACTATGGCAGCCTGGCGATCAGGTCCCGCGCCGTGCGCTCGAGCACCGTGCGCAGCATCACCGGCTCCTCGGTCATCGTGTCCGTGGCCTGCCGCATTTCCTGCATGCCTTCCCAGACGATGGTGCTTTCGCGGCTGTCCCAGATCTGCAGGAACAGCCGGATGTGCGCGTACTTGGTCTCCACGATGCGGATGCCGAGAATGCCGAAGCGGTCGCGCGAGCCCTGCTCGAAGCCCTGCAGCTTGAGCTGCGCCACGTAGCGCGCCCCGGTGGCGTCGGCCACCTGGCGCAGCAGCTTCCCGGAGAACAGGCCGGTGTCGCGGTAGTCGTTGTACATGTGCTTGTAGGCATCGGCCAGCCCCGCGCGGTTCACGGCGCCCAGCGCTTCCGCGAGCGTGACGACGCGCAGCGCGGGGCGCTCGCGCTTGAGCACGTCGGCGAAGATGAGCGCCACGGCCTGCGTTTCCTGCTCCTGACCGGTCACGGTCGAGGGCGTGATGAAGGCGACGCCGCCCGCCTCGAGGTCGCCGCGCGCCAGCGAGATGCGCTGCTCCTGCAGGGTCGGATAGATTTGCGTGCCGTAGCAGCCCGCGAGCGCGAGGCCGAGCACCGCCAGCGCCGCCCTCATAGGTTGAGCGCGCGCTTGCCGACCGCCAGGGCCGCTTCCTTCATCGCCTCCGAGAGCGTCGGATGCGCGTGGCAGATCATGCCGATGTCCTCGCTCGAGCCGCGGAACTCCATCGCCACCACCGCCTCGGCGATCAGCTCGCCGGCGAACGGCCCCATGACGTGCACGCCGAGGATTTCGTCGGTCTGCGCGTGCGCGAGAAATTTGACCAGGCCCGCGGTTTCGCCGAGGGCGCGGGCGCGGCCGTTGGCCGAGAACGGGAACGTGCCGGCGCGGTACTCCACCCCCTCGGCCTTGAGCTGCTGCTCGGTCTTGCCGACCCACGCGATCTCCGGCGACGTGTAGATCACCCAGGGCACGGTGTTGAAGTCCACGTGCGGCTTGCGGCCGGCGATGCGCTCGGCGACCGCCGCGCCCTCTTCCTCCGCTTTGTGCGCGAGCATCGGCCCGCGCACCACGTCGCCGATCGCCCAGACGTTCGGCAGGTTTGTGCGGCAATCGCCATCCACGGCGATGACGCCACGCTCGTCGAGCTTCAGGCCCGCGGCGGCCGCGTTCAGGCCCTCGGTGTTCGGCACCCGGCCGATGGAGACGATGAGCTTATCGCAGTCCAATGTTTTGCTTGAACTATCAGCTCCAGTATATTGAATAGTGACGCCTTTCTTTGATGACGAGACCTTCGAGATCTGCACGCCCAGCTGGATTTCGAGCCCCTGCTTGGCGAAGACCTTGGCAGCCTCCTTGGCGATCTGCTGGTCGGCCGCGCCGAGGAATTCCGGCAGCGCCTCCAGGATCGTGACCTGGGCGCCGAGCCGGCGCCACACGCTGCCGAGCTCGAGGCCGATGACGCCCGCACCGATCACCCCCAGCCGCTTCGGGACCTCCGCCAGGGCGAGGGCGCCGGCATTGCTGAGGATCTGTTTCTCGTCGAATTCGGCACCGGGCAGCGGGCGCGCGTTCGAGCCGGTGGCGACGATGACGTGTTTCGCATTGAGCGACTCCTTGCCCACCGCGATGTAGTGCCCGCCCCCGCCGGAAGCCGCGAAGCTGCCGCGGCCGTGGAAAAACGCGATCTTGTTCTTCTTGAACAGGTAGGTGATGCCGTCGTTGTTCTGCTTCACCACCTTGTCCTTGCGCTTGAGCATCTGCGCGAGATCCAGCTCGAGGCCCTTCACCTTCACGCCGTGCTCGGCGAAGCCGTGGCCGGCCTGTTCGAAGTTCTCCGAGGACTGCAGCAGCGCCTTGGACGGGATGCAGCCCGTGTTGGTGCAGGTGCCGCCGAGGGCCGCCTTGCCGTCCGCGCCCTGCCACTCGTCGATGCAAGCGACCGACAGGCCGAGCTGCGCCGCGCGGATGGCGGCGATGTAGCCGCCGGGACCGCCGCCGATCACCACCACGTCGAACGCTTGCGCCACTGCCTAGATCTCGAGCGCGAGCCGCGCCGGGTCTTCCAGCGCTTCCTTCATGGCGACCAGCGAGAGCACCGCCTCGCGGCCGTCGACGATGCGATGGTCGTATGAGAGCGCCAGGTAGTTTATCGGCCGGATCACGATCTGGCCGTTCTCCACCACCGGCCGCTCCTTGGTGGCGTGGATGCCGAGGATCGCCGACTGCGGCGGATTGATGATCGGCGTCGACAGCATCGAGCCGAACACTCCGCCATTGGAGATCGAAAAGGTGCCCCCGGTGAGCTCCTCGAGCGCGAGCTTGCCGTCCTGCGCCTTCTGGCCGTACTCGGCGATCTTCTTCTCGATCGCGGCGAAGCCCAACTGGTCGGCATCCCGGAGGATCGGCACCACCAGGCCGCGCGGGCTGCCCACGGCGACGCCGATGTCGAAATAGCCGTGGTAGACGATGTCGCCGCCGTCGATCGACGCGTTGACGATCGGATACTTCTTCAGCGCGTGCACCGCCGCCTTGACGAAGAAGGACATGAAGCCGAGGCGCACGCCGTGCACTTTCTCGAAGCGCTCCTGGTACTTCTTGCGCAGCTCGATCACCGGCTGCATGTTCACTTCGTTGAAGGTGGTGAGGATCGCCGCCGTGGACTGGGACTGCACCAGGCGCTCGGCGATGCGCGCGCGCAGGCGCGACATCGGCACGCGTTCTTCCGGGCGCCCCGAGAGCATCTGCTCCACGCTCACCGGGGCGGGCGGCTGCGGCAGGGGGGCTTTCGCGGCGGGGGCGGGCTGCGCCGCCTGCAGTACGTCGGCCTTGGTTACCCGTCCATCACGTCCCGTACCTTGAATCGTCCCGGTGTCCACACCCTTTTCTGCAGCAGCTTTCCTTGCCGCCGGCATCACCGCGGGGGCGAAGGCGGGTTTCGCGGCTTCTGCCGCAGGAAACGCGGCAGAAGCCGCGATCTTGGAACCCCCTGTCGACGCCTTCGCCTCCGTATCGATCTTCGCGATCACCTCGCCCGCCGTCACCGTGCCCTTGTCGCCCTTCAGGATGCTGACCAGCACGCCGTCGGCGGGGCTGGGCAGCTCGAGCACCACCTTGTCGGTCTCGATGTCGATCAGGTTCTCGTCGCGCTTCACCGGCTCGCCCTGCTTCTTGTGCCAGGCGAGCAGCGTCGCCTCGGTCACCGATTCGGAGAGTTGCGGCACCTTGACTTCGATCAGCATCAGTTTGCCTTCCTTGCGGAGCTCTGCACCGGCATCACCAAGTTGTCGGTGATGGGGGCGAAAGCGGCGGCCACCAGCGCCTTCTGCTGCTCGAGGTGCAGCGACAGGTAGCCGGCCGCGGGCGAGGCCGAGGAAGCCCGCATGGCATAGGCGAGCAGCTGGCCCGGGCGCATGTGGCGCAGGAGGTAGTGCTGGATGCGGTGCCACGCGCCCTGGTTGCCGGGCTCCTCCTGGCACCAGAGCACCTCGCGAGCGTTGGCGTAGCGGTCGATGGTGGCCTGGAAATCATCGTGCGGAAACGGGTAGAGCTGGGCGATGCGCAGGATGGCGACGTCGTCGCGCCCGAGCTCCTTGCGCTTTGCGATCAGGTCGAAAAACACCTTGCCGCTGCAGAAGATGACGCGCGCCACCTTCTCGGCGCGCAGGTCCTCGTTCCATTCGGCGTTCACCGGCCTGAACTTGCTCTCGGCGAACTCCTGCAGCGGCGACACGGACTCCTTGTGGCGCAGCAGGCTCTTCGGCGAGAAGATGACGAGCGGCTTGCGGTACGGCCGGATCATCTGCCGGCGCAGCAGGAAGAACAGCTGCACCGGCGTTGCCGGCATGCACACCTGGATGTTGTAGTCGGCGCACTGCTGCAGGAAGCGCTCGATGCGCGCCGAGGAATGCTCCGGGCCCTGGCCCTCGTAGCCGTGCGGCAGCATCAGCACCATGCCGCAGATGCGGCCCCACTTCACCTCGCCGGAGGCGATGAACTGGTCGATAACCACCTGCGCGCCGTTGGCGAAGTCGCCGAACTGTGCCTCCCACACCACGAGCTCATTGGGCTCCGAGGTCGAGTAGCCGTACTCGAAGCCGAGCACCGCCTCCTCCGACAGCACCGAGTCGATGATCACGAAGTCGCCCTGGTTGGGGGCGATGTGCTGCAGCGGGATGTAGGTGCCGGCATCGAACTTCTCGCGGTTCTGGTCGTGCAGCACCGCGTGGCGGTGGAAGAACGTGCCGCGGCCGCTGTCCTGGCCCGAGATGCGCACCGCGTAGCCGTCCTTGAGCAGCGAGGCGTAGGCGAGGTTCTCCGCCATGCCCCAGTCCACGGGCACCTTGCCCTGTCCCATCAGGCGCCGGTCGGCGATGATCTTCTCCACGCGCGGGTGCAGCTTGAAACCGGGCGGAATCGCGGTGAGCCGCTCGGCGAGCGCCTGCAGGTCGGCGAGCGGCAGCTGCGTGTCGTCTTTCTCGTTCCATTTCGACTTGTTGTACTTGCTCCAGTCGACGGCGAACGGCGGCTTGAAGTTGGAGAGGATCGTCTTGTTGGTGTGATAGCCCGCGTCCATCGCCTGACGGAAGTTCGCCGCCAGGTTTTCCGCTGCGTCGGCCGCGATCACGCCCTGCGCCGCCAGGCGGTCGGCATAGAGCTTGCGGGTGCCCGGGTGCGCGTTGATGATCTTGTACATCAGCGGCTGGGTCACCATCGGCTCGTCCTGCTCGTTGTGGCCGAGCTTCCTGAAGCACACCAGGTCCACCACCACGTCTTTCTTGAACGTATTGCGGTAATCCAGCGCCATCTCGATCGCCATCACCGCCGCTTCCGGGTCGTCGCCGTTGACGTGGAAGATCGGCGCCTCGATCATCTTCATCACGTCGGTGCAGTACAGCGTCGAGCGGATGTCGCGCGCGTCCGAGGTGGTGAAGCCGATCTGGTTGTTGATGACGATGTGCACCGTGCCGCCGGTGCCGTAGCCGCGCGTCTGCGACAGGTTAAGCGTCTCCATCACCACGCCCTGCCCGGCTACCGCGGCATCGCCGTGGATCAGGACCGGCAGCACCTGCGAGCCGTCGCGGTCCTTGCGCCGGTGCTGGCGCGCGCGCACCGAGCCTTCGACCACCGGGTTGACGATCTCGAGGTGCGAGGGGTTGAAGGCGAGCGTCAGGTGCATCGGCCCGCCCGGCGTGTTGATGTCGGAGGAAAAGCCCTGGTGGTACTTGACGTCGCCGGCGAGCGCCGAGTGGTCGTGCTCGCCCTCGAATTCGCGGAACAGGTCCTTGGGCATCTTGCCCAGCGTGTTCACGAGCACGTTCAGCCGCCCGCGGTGCGCCATGCCGATCACCAGCTCCTGCACGCCGGCGGCCCCCGCGCGCTGCAGCAGGTGATCGAGCACCGGGATCAGGGTCTCGCCGCCCTCCAGCGAAAAGCGCTTCTGGCCGACGTAGCGCGTGTGCAGGAAGCGCTCCAGCCCTTGCGCCGCGGTAAGACGCTCGAGAATGTGCAGCTTCTGGTCGGCGGAGAAGCTCGGCCGCGAGCGCACCGGCTCGAGGCGCTCCTGGATCCAGCGCTTCTCGGCGCGGCTGGAGAGGTACATGTATTCCACGCCGAGCGTGCCGCAATAGGTGTCGCGCAGATGCTGGATGATCTCGCGCAGCGTCGCCTGCTCGGCGCCCATGTAGGTGCCGGTATTGAACGGCGTGTCGAGGTCGGCGTCGCCGAGGTCGTAGTAGCCGGGCTCGAGCTCGACGATGTGCGGCTTGGGCAGGCGCTTCAGCGGATCGAGGTCCGCGACCAGGCAGCCGCGGAAGCGGTATTCCGCCACCAGCTGGATCACCGACACCTGCTTGCGGTCGGGCGCCGGCCCGGCCGAGGGCCGTGCGAGCCCGGCCTTGGCCCGCTGTGCGAAGGCTTCGACGATGGGCGCGTGCGCCACGTCGCGCACCGCGCCGCCCGCCGCCGGCAGGCGCTGCAGGCGCTCGAAGTACTCGCGCCACTGCGCGGGCACCGCCTGCGCGTCCTCGAGCCACTGCTCGTAGAGCTGCTCGACGAACGGCGCGTTGCCGCCGAACAGGTACGAGCTGGCGAGGAATTCCTTCATCATGGCCATGGCGTCAGCGCCGGGCGAGGGGCACGACTTCGCGGCGCTGCGCGCCCTTGTACAGCTGGCGCGGCCGGCCGATCTTGTACTCGGGGTCGGCGATCATCTCCTGCCACTGCGCGATCCAGCCCACGGTGCGCGCCAGCGAGAAGATGCAGGTGAACATGGATACCGGGATGCCGAGCGCGCGCTGCACGATGCCGGAATAGAAATCCACGTTCGGGTAGAGCTTGCGCTCGACGAAATACGGGTCCTCTAGCGCGATCTTCTCCAACGCCAGGGCGAGCTTGAACAGGCGGTCGTTGTGCAATCCAAGCTCGTTCAGCACCTCGTGGCAGGTCTCGCGCATCAGCTTGGCGCGCGGGTCGTGGTTCTTGTACACGCGATGGCCGAAGCCCATCAGGCGCACGCCCGAGTTCCTGTCCTTCACCTTCCTGATGAACTCGCCGATCTTGGAGGCGTCGCCGATCTCCTCCAGCATCTGCAGGCAGGCCTCGTTGGCGCCGCCGTGCGCGGGTCCCCACAGGCAGGCGATGCCCGCGGCGATGCAGGCGAACGGGTTTGCCCCAGACGATCCGGAAAGGCGCACTGTAGAGGTCGAGGCGTTCTGCTCGTGGTCGGCGTGCAGGATGAAGATGCGGTCGAGCGCCCGCACCAGCACCTCGTTCACCTTGTACTCCTCGGCCGGCACCGCGAACATCATGCGCATGAAGTTGGCCGTGTACGACAGGTCGTTCCTCGGATACACGAACGGCTGGCCCATGTTGTACTTGTAGGCCATGGCGACGATGGTCGGCAGCTTGGCGATGAGGCGGAACGCCGACACCGTACGGTGGTGCGGATCACTGATGTCGAGCGCGTCATGGTAGAACGCCGACAGCGCGCCGACCACGCCCACCATCACTGCCATCGGATGCGCGTCGCGCCGGAAACCCTGGTACAGGCGCGCCAGCTGCTCATGCACCATCGTGTGATGAGTGACGATGCCCACGAATTCGTCCTTCTGCTTCTGGGTCGGCAGCTCGCCGTATAACAACAGGTAGCACACCTCGAGAAAGTCGCAGTGCTGCGCCAGCTGCTCGATCGGATAGCCGCGGTACAGCAGCACGCCGGCGTCGCCGTCGATGTAGGTGATGGACGAGTTGCAGCTCGCCGTGGAAAGAAAGCCGGGGTCGTAGGTGAACACGCCGGCCTTGCCGTAGAGCGTGCGTATGTCGACCACATCCGGCCCGATGGTGCCGGAGAGCACCGGGAACTCGAGCTTGCGCCCGTCGTGCAGGGTAAGCGTCGCCCTCTTGTCCATGCGATTCCTTCCTTAGCCGGCGCGCAGGCGCGCCACGATGCCCCTCAGGCTCCCATCGTAGCGCTCGCTGCGGCCGCTGACGATGTCCCACAGATCGTTGTCCGGCAGCTCGAGCAGCGGTTCGAGCTCCGCGTCTTCCGGGTATTGCCGCAGGTAGCGCTCCAGCACCAGGTCGAGCTCCAGCAGTCCGCGCCGGCACTTCCATTTCAGCCTGTCGCGCGCCGCGCGGTCCATCAGACCGCCCTCTTTACCATCATTTCCTTGATCTTGCCGATGGCCCGCGTCGGGTTGAGGCCCTTGGGACAGGCGTCGACGCAATTCATGATGGTGTGGCAGCGAAACAGGCGATACGGGTCCTCGAGGTCGTCCAGCCGCTCGCGGGTGGCCTGGTCGCGCGTGTCGGCGATGAAGCGGTAGGCCTGCAGCAGCCCAGCCGGGCCGACGAACTTGTCGGGGTTCCACCAGAACGACGGGCAGGCGGTCGAGCAGCAGGCGCACAGGATGCACTCGTACAGGCCGTCGAGCGCTTCGCGCTCGAGCGGCGACTGCAGCCGCTCGCGCTCGGGCGGCGCCTCGTCGTTCACCAGATAGGGCTTTATCGAATGGTACTGCTTGAAGAACTGCGTCATGTCGACGATCAGGTCGCGGATCACGGGCAGGCCTGGCAGCGGCCGCAGCGTGACGTGCGCCGGCAGGTCGGCGACCCGGGTGACGCAGGCGAGGCCGTTCTTGCCGTTGATATTGATCGCGTCGGAGCCGCACACGCCCTCGCGGCAGGAGCGGCGGAA
>JBBDXL010000065.1:23015-35055 GCA_040902335.1 Burkholderiales bacterium | reverse complement strand
CGATGATCTTGCGCTTCTTCTCCGGATCGGCGACGCCCTTCAGGGCCTTGAGGAATCGGGCGCTCGCATCGACGTGCACGACTTTCACTTTCATGTGCTTCGCGAAGGTGTCCATCACCTGCTTCGCCTCGTCCAGGCGCAGCAGGCCGTGGTCGACGAACACGCAGGTGAGCTGCTTGCCGATGGCCTTGTGGATCAGCGCCGCGGCGACCGATGAATCGACGCCGCCCGACAGCCCGAGGATCACTTCCTCCCTGCCCGCTTGCTGCCGGATCCGCTGCACGGCCTCCGCGACGTAGTCCGGCATGTTCCAGTCGCCCCGACAGCCGGCGATCTCCCGCACGAAGCGGTGCAGCAGTTTCGTGCCCTGCGGCGTGTGCGTGACCTCGGGATGGAACTGGACGGCGTAATAGCCGCGCTCCTCGTCGGCCATGCCGGCGATCGGGCAGGACCCGGTGGAGGCCATCAGCCTGAAGCCTTTCGGCATCTCGACGACCTTGTCGCCATGGCTCATCCAGACCTTCAGCAGGCCTTCGCCGTTCGGACCCTTGGCGTCCTCGAGGCCCTGCAGGAGCTTCGTGTGCCCGCGCGCGCGCACCTCGGCGTAGCCGAACTCGCGCACCTTGCCGGCCTCGACCATGCCGCCGAGCTGCTGGGCCATGGTCTGCATGCCGTAGCAGATGCCGAGCACGGGCACGCCCAGATCGAACACCGCCTTGGGCGCCTTCAGCTTGCCGTCGTAGGCCGAGGCATGGCTGCCGGAGAGGATGATCCCTTTCGGTGCGAACGCGCGCACGAAGTCGTCGGACACATCGCAGGGATGGATCTCGCAATAGACCTTCGCCTCGCGCACGCGGCGGGCGATCAACTGCGTGTATTGCGCCCCGAAGTCGAGGATCAGGATCCTGTCGTGCATCCCGATCTCATTCGGCGCGATAGTTGGGGGCTTCCTTGACGATCTGCACGTCGTGCACGTGCGATTCGCGCATGCCCGCCGAAGTGATCTCCACGAAGCGGGCCCTGGTGCGCAGGTCCTCCACCGTGGCGCTGCCGGTATAGCCCATGCTCGCGCGCACGCCGCCGAGCAGTTGCTGGATCACCCACACCACACTGCCCCGGTACGCCACGCGCCCTTCGACGCCTTCGGGCACCAGCTTGTCCACATTCATGTCCGAGTCCTGGAAATAGCGGTCGGCCGCACCCTTTTGCATCGCGCCGAGCGAGCCCATGCCGCGGTAGGACTTGTAGGAACGGCCCTGGTACAGCTCGATCTCGCCGGGGGATTCGTCGGTGCCCGCGAACATGGAGCCGAGCATGACCGCGTGCGCCCCGGCGCCCAGCGCCTTGGCGACATCGCCGGAATAGCGGATGCCGCCGTCGGCGATCAACGGCACGTCGGTCTTCGCCAGCGCTTCGGCCACGTCCTGGATGGCCGTGATCTGCGGTACGCCGACCCCGGCGACGATGCGCGTCGTGCAGATCGACCCCGGGCCGATGCCGACCTTGACGCCATCTGCGCCGTGATCCACCAGCGCCCTTGCGCCTTCGGCGGTCCCGACATTGCCGCCCACCACCTGTATCTGCGGGTACTTCTTCTTGATCCACTGCACGCGGTCGAGCACTCCCTGGGCGTGGCCATGCGCCGTATCCACCACCAGGACGTCGGCGCCCGCTTCAACCAATGCGGCGACGCGCTCGTCGGTGCCCTCGCCAACGCCGACGCCAGCGCCGACACGCAGCTTGCCCTGCGCATCCTTACTGGCATTCGGGTGCTCGGTCTCCTTCAGGATGTCCTTGACCGTCACCAGGCCCAGCAGGCGCCATTCGGCGTCCACCACCAGCACGCGCTCGAGGCGATGCTTGTGCATGAGTTCCTTGGCCTGCTCGCGGGTCGCGCCCTCGCGCACCGTGATCAGGCTCTTCTGCGGCGTCATGATGCTCTTCACCGGCTGGTCGAGCTTGGTCTCGAAACGCAGGTCGCGGTTGGTGACGATGCCGACCACCTTGCCAGCCTTGACCACGGGGAACCCCGAGATCTTGTGCTGCTTCTGCAGCGCCATCACCTCGCTCACCGTCATCTCCGGCGCAACGGTCATCGGGTCGCGCAGCACGCCGGACTCGAAGCGCTTCACCTTGGCGACCTCGGCGGCCTGCTCGGCAGGCGACAGGTTCTTGTGGATGATGCCCAGCCCGCCTTCCTGTGCGATGGCGATCGCCAGCCGCGCCTCGGTGACGGTGTCCATGGCGGCGGACACCAGCGGGATGTTGAGTTCGAGTTTTCGGGTGAAGCGGGTCTTCAGGGAAACTTCGCGCGGCAGGACCCGCGAGTGCGCGGGCAGGAGGAGGACATCGTCGAAGGTCAGCGCCTTCTGGATGACGCGCATGCTCGGCCTTTCATGCAAAGCGGCATTATACTCGCGTCTGCAGCGCCGACTGCGGCGCGTCGGCAGGCGAAGAGGATGAGCGCATGACGAGAATCGTGATACTGGCCGTGATGCTCGCGTTCGCGGCGGCTGCGTCCGCGCAGATGTACCGCTGGGTCGACAAAGACGGCCGCGTGCACTACACGGCGACGCCGCCGCCGCCCGGCGTGAAGTCGCGCACGCTGCGCGCGCCGTCGGTATCGCCGCCGGCGGCGGCGCCGGACGATGCGGCCAAGGACGCGGGCGCCAAGGACGCGCGCACGAGCCCGCTCACGCCGGCCGAGCAGGAACAGGAGTTCCGCAAGCGTCAGCTCGAGGCGCAGAAGGCGCGCGAGAAGGAGGCGCTGGCGGCGAAGGATGCCGAGGCGAAGCAGGAGAACTGCGCCCGCGCCCGGGGGGCGCTTGCCACCCTCGAGAGCGGGCAGCGCATCTCGCGCACCGATGCCCAGGGCGAGCGCAACTACCTGGACGACGACGCGCGCGCCCGCGAAACCGAGGCTGCGCGCCGGGCGGTGCGCGATTGGTGCGGCTGAGGCCGCTCAGCGCGTGCGCCGCTTCGCACGCCGCCGGCGCGCTTCCTTCGGGTCCGCGCTGAGCGCCCGGTAGATTTCCACGCGGTCGCCATCGGCGAGCCGCGTCTCCAGGTCGGCGCGGCGGCCGTGAATGCCGACGGTGCATGCCGCGGGCCGTCCCGCCGCCGCGAGCGCCGTGCGCACGGTGGCACCCTCCTCGAGCTCGAGTCGCGCGCGCTCGATGCGCCCGGGCCAGGCCTCGATCACTTCAATGCGCAGCTTGCCCATAGACCGCATCGGCGCGTCGCTTGAAGGCGTCGACCATCGTGTTGGCGATGGTTTCGAACAGCGGCCCGAGCGCCCTGGACACGAGCGCGCCGGCGAATGCGTACTCCATGGCGAAGTCGATGCGCGCCGCGTGCGCGCCCAGCGCGGTGAAGCGCCAGTGCGCTGCAAAATGCCGGAACGGGCCTTCCACGAGCTGCAGCTCGATGGCCTCGTGCGGCCGGTTGGCGTTCTGCGTCGTGAATTCGTAGCGCAGGCCCTTCAGGCCCACGGCGAGTGTCGCCACGGTACGCTGCGCGGTGCGCTCACGCACCCGCGCCGTGCGGCACCAGGGCAGGAATTGCGGGTAGGCCTCGACGTCCTCGACCAGCGCGTACATTGCCGGCGCAGGGTGCTCGACGATGGCGGAGCGCGCGATGCGCTTCATGGGAGAATCGCGGCTGCATAGCGCGCGCCCCCATGTCGATCGTCCAGAACCGCAAGGCCTTCCACGACTACTTCATCGAGGAGCGTTACGAGGCCGGCATCGCGCTCGAGGGCTGGGAGGTGAAGGCGATCCGCGCGGGCCGCGCACAGCTGGCCGATGCCTACGTGCTGATCAAGAGCGAGGAGCTGTGGCTGATCGGCGGCAACATCACGCCGCTCGCCACGGTCTCCACGCACTACAGTCCCGATGCCGGGCGCACGCGCAAGCTGCTCCTGCACGCCGAGGAAATCCGCCGCCTGATCGGCAAGGTGCAGCAGCGCGGCTACGCGCTGATCCCGCTCGACCTGCATTTCGCGAAGGGGCGCATCAAGCTCGAGATCGGCCTGGCGCGCGGCAAGTTGAAGCACGACAAGCGGGCTGCCGAGCGCGAGAAGCAGTGGCAGCGCGACAAGCAGAAGCTGCTACGCAGCCGCTGAGGATTGCGGCGCGGGCGCGGGCTCCGCCAGCGCCCGCCAGGTGGCGATCACCGTGTCCGGGTTGAGCGACAGGCTGTCGATGCCCTGCTCCATGAGCCAGCGGGCGAGATCCGGATGGTCCGACGGGCCCTGGCCGCAGATGCCGACGTATTTCTTGTGCTTGCGGCAGGCGCGGATCGCCATCGCGAGCAGCGCCTTGACGGCGGCGTTGCGTTCGTCGAATTCCTCGGCGACCAGCCCCGAATCGCGGTCCAGGCCGAGCGTGAGCTGGGTCAGGTCGTTGGAGCCGATGGAAAAGCCGTCGAAGTGCGCGAGGAACGCTTCGGCGAGCAGCGCATTCGACGGCAGCTCGCACATCATGACGATCCGCAGCCCGTTCTCGCCGCGCCGCAGGCCGTTCTCCGCCAGCAGGGCGACGACGCGCTGGGCTTCGTCGACGGTGCGCACGAACGGCACCATCAGCTCCACGTTGGTCAGGCCGAGCTCGTTGCGCACCTTGCGCAGGGCCGCGCATTCGAGATCGAAGCACGCGCGGAAACTCTCGGCGAGGTAGCGCAAGGCGCCGCGAAAACCCAGCATAGGATTCTCCTCCTCGGGCTCGTAGCGCTCCCCGCCCAGGAGCTTGCGGTACTCGTTCGACTTGAAATCCGACAGGCGCACGATCACCGGCTTGGGCCAGAACGCTGCCGCGATGGTGGCCACGCCCTCGGCCAGCTTTTCCCGGAAGAACGTAACGGGGTCGGCGTAACCGCGGCTCGCCGTGTCGACCCTGGCGCGCAGCTCGGGGGGCAGCGCGGCAGCCTCCAGGCAGGCGCGCGGGTGCACGCCGATCTCGTTGTTGATCACGAACTCGATGCGCGCCAGGCCGACGCCCGCGTTCGGCAGCTGGGCGAAATCGAACGCCAACCGCGGGTTGCCGACGTTCATGGCGATCTTCACGGGGATGCCAGGCATCGCCCCGCGTTCCACGGCGCTCACCTCGAACGGCAGCTTGCCCTCGTAGATGTTGCCGGTGTCGCCTTCCGCGCAGGAGACGGTGACCGGCTGCCCGTCGCGCAGCTTTTCGGTGGCGTCGCCGCAGCCGACCACCGCCGGTATGCCGAGCTCGCGCGCGATGATCGCGGCGTGGCAGGTGCGCCCGCCGCGATTGGTGACGATGGCCGAGGCGATCTTCATCACCGGTTCCCAGTTCGGGTCGGTCATGTCGGTGACCAGCACGTCGCCCTTCCTCACCTTCGACATGAGCGCCGCCCCGGCCACCACGCGCACCGGTCCGGTGCCGATCTTGTGGCCGATGGCGCGCCCCGTGGCGAGCAACGGGCCACGCCCCTTCAGGCGGAAGTGCTCCTCGGTGCCGGCGTGCGGGCGCGATTTCACGGTTTCCGGTCGCGCCTGCAGCACGTAGATGCGGCCGTCGACGCCGTCCTTGGCCCACTCGATGTCCATCGGACGGCGATAATGCTTCTCGATCACCAGCGCCGCCCGCGCCAGCTCGAGGACGTCCGCGTCGGAAAGCGAGAAGCGGTGCCGCTCGGCGTCGGGTACATCCACCGTGCGCACCGGGTGTGCTCCGGCTGCGCCATCGGCGTAGATCATCTTCTGCTGCTTGCTGCCCAGGGAGCGTCTTACGATGGCCGGCCGGCCGCGCTCCAGCATGGGCTTGTGCACGTAGAACTCGTCCGGGTTGACCGCGCCCTGCACCACCATCTCGCCCAGGCCGTAGGCCGCGGTAATGAATACCACGTCGCGGAAGCCGGACTCCGTGTCCAGCGTGAACATGACGCCGCTCGCGCCCAGGTCGCTGCGCACCATCTGCTGCACGGCGGCCGAGAGCGCTACGTCGCCGTGCGCGAATCCCTGGTGCGCGCGATAGGAGATGGCGCGGTCGTTGTAGAGCGAAGCGAAAACCAGTCGTACTGCCTGCAGCACGCTGTCGATGCCATGGACGTTGAGGTAGGTCTCTTGCTGGCCTGCGAATGACGCGTCGGGCAGGTCCTCGGCGGTAGCCGAGGAGCGGACGGCAAACGAGACATCAGTCGAGGAGTCTTTTATAAGCTCTTGATAATACGTTCGTATATCTTGCTCTAGCAGCTCTGGGATTGGGGCCTTCTCGATCCATTCTCGAATCTCTGCCCCGCAGCGCGCGAGCGCTTCGACATCCCCGTCCTTCAGCCCCGCGATGCGCTTGGCGATGCGCTCGTCAAGGCCGTCCGCCCGCAGAAACTCGCGGTACGCGTCGGCGGTGGTGGCGAAGCCGCCGGGCACGCGGATGCCCGCGCTCCGGAGCGTACCGATCATCTCGCCGAGCGACGCGTTCTTGCCGCCCACCTGCGGCAGATCGGTCAGACGCAGATCCTTGAGCCACGCGACTCTCATTTCCCTGCTATTTTATCCGCATGCCGCATCGCCGCACCGTGTTCTTCGTCTCCGACGGCACCGGCATCACGGCGCAGATGCTCGGCCACAGCCTGCTCACGCAGTTCGAGGGCGTGGAGTTCCACCAGGTGACGCTGCCATTCGTCAATTCCCGGGACCAGGCCGAGGACTGCCGCGCGCGCATCGAGGAGGAAAGTCGCCGCGGCAACGGCCAGCCGATCGTCTTTTCCACGCTGGTGAACGGCGACCTGCGCGCGGTGGTGCGCCAGGCGAGCGCGCTGTTCGTGGACTTCTTCGAGACCTTCATCGACCCGCTGGAAGCGGCGCTCGGCGTGCAGTCCACCCACACCATCGGGCGCTCGCACAGCGCTATGGATAAGCCCGGCTACTCGCACCGCATGGAGGCGATCAACTTCGCGATGGCCCACGACGACGGCGCTTCGCACCGCGACCTCGATCAGGCGGACGTCGTCTTGGTGGGCGTTTCGCGCTGCGGCAAGACGCCGACCAGCCTGTACCTGGCGCTGCAGTTCGGCGTGAAGGCGGCGAACTACCCGCTCATACCCGAGGATTTCGCGCGCATGCAGCTGCCGGGGGCGCTCGTGCCCTGCAAATCGCGCCTCTACGGCCTGAGCATCGCGCCCGCGCGCCTGCGCGAGATCCGCCAGGCGCGCCGCCCCGACAGCCGCTACGCCGACCTGGAGAACTGCCGGTACGAGGTCGAGCAGGCCGAGCGGCTGATGCGCCGCGAGGGCATCCGCTGGATCAACTCCACCGCCAAGTCGATCGAGGAAATCGCCACCAACATCCTGCGCGAGCTCAGGATCGAGCGCCCGATGTACTGAGCTGGCGCGCGCGCTCGTAGAACAGGATCGCCGCCGCCGCGGCGACGTTGAGCGACTCGACTCCCGGCGCATGCGCGATGCTGACGCGAAGCGCGGCTTGCGCCGCGGCCGCCGGGCTCACGCCCTGCCCTTCGGCGCCGAAGATCCACCCCAGCCGGCCGGTCAGGTCCACCGTCGCCGGCGCTTGCCCTCCGGCGGCCACGGCGCAGACCAGCTTGCCCCGGAACCCTTCCAGCGCGCCCGCGAGGTCCGGGACTTCGGCAACGCGCAGCGCGAAGTGGCCGCCCATTGCCGCGCGCAGGACTTTCGGCGACCACGGATCGGCGCAGCCGCGACCGAGCACCGCGGTGTCCGCGCCGAAGGCCGCGGCGCTGCGCAGGATCGCGCCGACATTGCCCGCGTCCTGGATGCCGTCAAGGAACACGGCATGGCGGGCGTGCGCGATTTCCGGCGCCGCCGCCGGCAGGTCGATCTCGGCCGCCAGCCCCGCCGGGGCGACGGTGTCTGCGACCCAGCGAAACAGCGCATCAGGCAGCGTCACCGGCGACGGGCCTGCGCGCCGCGCCAGCGCCGCGATCTCCGCGCTGGCCAGGCCGGTCTCGCTGACCAGAACGGCGTTCGGGCGCGCCCCGGCATCCAGGTAGGCCGCGAGCAGGTGGGCGCCTTCGATGAGCGCGCAGCGCGCAGCGCGCCGCGCGCGCGCATCGTGGGCGAGCGCATGCCAGCGGCGCGCGCGCGGGTTGTCCCTCGACCGGATGAGGCTCACGCGCCGAGAACCATGCGCACCGGCGCGAACGAGCGTCGGTGGATTTCGCAGGCGCCATATTGCGCCAGCCGTGCGAGGTGCCCGGGTGTCGCATAACCCTTGTGCTGGTCGAGCCCGTAGCGCGGGAAGCGCTCATGCAGGCGCAGCATCTCGGCGTCGCGCGCGGTCTTGGCGAGGATCGAGGCCGCCGAGATCTGCCGTACGCTGCGGTCACCACCCACCACCGCGCGCGTGGCGCAGCCGAGCGCAGGACAATGCTGGCCGTCGATCCACGCTTCGTGCGGCACGATAGCGAGCGCCTCCACGGCGCGGCGCATCGCGAGCAGCGTCGCCTGCAGGACGTTGAGCCGGTCGATCTCCTCGACGCTTGCGCTCGCCACCGCCCAGGCGAGCGCGCGGCCACGAATGGCAAGCGCCAGGGCGTCGCGGCGCGGCGCGGCAAGGAGCTTCGAGTCGGCGAGCCCGTCGATGCGCCGGCGCGGGTCGAGCAGCACCGCGGCGGCGTACACCGGCCCCGCGATCGGGCCCCGCCCGGCCTCGTCCACGCCGCAGACCAGCCGCTCAGGCACGGCCCGCGTCGAGCACGCCGAGCACCGCGTCGGCCGCCTTCTGCGCGTTGTCCTGCCTGAGCAGCGCGTGCATCTCGCGGAACTTTTGCACCTGGCGCTCCTGCAATGCGGTGTCGCGAAGCAGATCGAGCAGCGCCGCGGAAAGCGCCGCCGGCGTGGCCCGGCCCTGGATCAGCTCGGGCACCAGCCGCTCGCCGGCGAGGATGTTCGGCATGCCGATGTAGGGCAGGTACAACATCTGGCGCTGCAGCGCCCACGACAGGGACGATTGGCGGTAGGTGATGACCATCGGCGTCTTCAGCAGCGCGGCCTCCAGCGTCGCCGTGCCGCTCGCCACCAGCGCCAGGTCGGCGGCGGCGAGCGCCTCGTGCGAGTGGCCGAAGAGCAGCGTTAGCGGCAGGTCGGTGCGCCCGTGCGCGTGCAGCGTCGCCTCGAACAGGTCGCGCGTCTCGCGCGTGGCCAGCGGGCAGACGAAATGCACGTCCGCGACCTCCTGGCGAAAGCGGTGCGCGGCGAGGATGAACGACTCGGCCATGTGCTCGAGCTCGGAGCGCCGGCTGCCGGGCAGGAGCGCGACCACCAGCTTGCGCGAGGGCAGGCGCAGCTGGGCCCTCGCGTCCGCCTTGTCGATCTTCAGCGGGATGATGTCGGCGAGCGGATGGCCTACGTAAGTGACCGGGAGGCCGGATTTCTCGTACAGGGCGGGCTCGAAGGGGAACATCGCCAGCAGATGCGTCGCCGAGCGCGCCACGCGCCGCACGCGCCAGCGCCGCCACGCCCATACCGACGGGCTCACGTAGTGCACCGCCGGGATGCCGCCCTGCTTCAGGCGGCGCTCCAGATCGAGATTGAAATCGGAGGCGTCCACGCCGATGAACAGTCCCGGCCGCTCCTCGAGCAGCGCGTCGCCCAGCCGGCTGCGGATGCGCAGGATCTCGCGGTAGTGGCGCAGCGCCTCCACGTAGCCGCGCACCGCCAGCCGGTCCATCGGCACGGCGATCTCGAAGCCCTGCGCGGCCATGCGCGGTCCGCCGATGCCCGAGAAGCGCAGCTGCGGCCGCCGCGCCTTCAGCGCGGCGATGAGATGAGCGCCGAGCTGGTCGCCGGAGGCCTCGCCGGCCACCATGGCGATGTGGTTCGCGCTGCCGCCCACGGCCCTAGCGGATGAAACCGCGCTTCGAGCGCGCCAGGAAATCGAGCAGCGCCGCGACCTCCGGACAGTCCGAGGCTTGCGCCGCGAGTTCGCGCTTCGCCGCCTCCAGGCTCAACCCGGCCCGGTACAGCGTGCGGTAGGCGCGCTTGACGCGGCCGATGGTTTCGGGCCCGAAGCCGCGCCGGCGCAGACCTTCGCTGTTGACGCCGTAGGGCTTCGCCATGTTCCCCGCGGCCATGACATAAGGCGGCAGGTCCTGCGGCAGGTAGGTGCCCATGCCGGTGAAGCTGTGCGCGCCGATGTGCACGAACTGGTGCACCAGGGTGGCGCCGCCCAGGATGGCCCAATCGCCCACGTGCACGTGGCCGGCGAGCTCGGCGGCATTGGCGAAGATCGTCTGGCTGCCGATCTGGCAATCGTGCGCGAAGTGCACGTAGGCCATGATCCAGTTGTCGTCGCCGACGCGCGTCACGCCCGCGTCGCGCGCGGTGCCGCGGTTGATGGTCACGAATTCGCGGATCGTGTTGCCGTCGCCGATCTCGACCGCCGTGTCTTCGCCGTCGTACTTCTTGTCCTGCGGCGGCGCGCCGATGGAGGCGAACTGGTAGATGCGGTTGTTGCGGCCGATGCGCACGCGGCCGTCGAGGACCACGTGCGGCCCGATCCAACTGCCCTCGCCCACCTCGACCTTCTCGCCGAGGATCGAGTAGGCGCCGACCGTCACGCCCGGCGCGAGCTTCGCCCCCGGATGCACGATGGCGGTCGCGTGGACCTGCGCCGCGCTCACTCCTGCCCCTGGATGCGCTCGGTGCACAGGATCACGGCTTCGGCAACGGTCGCGCCGTCGACGCGCGCCAGGCAGGCGAATTTCCAGATGGTGCGCTTGTGCGCGAGGATGGTCGCTTCGATCTCGAGCCGGTCGCCGGGAACCACGGGCTTCTTGAAGCGCGCCTCGTCGATGCCCGCGTAGTAGTACACGGTGCCCGCGTCCGCCTTGTCGCCCCGCGTGCGGAACACCAGGATGCCCGCCGCCTGCGCCATCGCCTCGAGGATCAGCACCCCGGGCATGATCGGCCGGCCGGGAAAGTGCCCTGTGAAATGCGGCTCGTTGTTGGTCACGTTCTTGAGCGCGAGGATGCGCTTGCCCGGCTCGCATTCGAGCACGCGATCGATCATCAGCAGCGGATAGCGCTGCGGCAGGTACTCCAGGACTTGCAGCGCATCCATCTCAGCCATTGCGTTTCTTCCTTTCTTTGCCCAGGTGCCGCAGCAGCGCGGCGTTGCGCGCCCACGACGCGTTGTCCTCGAAGGGGTACACGCCGGTGTAGGTGCCCGGCTTGCGGATGGAGCGCGTGATGACGGTGGCCGCGGATACGTGCACGTCGTCGCACAGGCTAAGGTGACCGAGGACCACCGCCGCCCCGCCGAGGGTACAGCGCCGGCCGATGTGCGCGCTGCCCGCCACGCCGGCGCAGCCCGCCATCGCGGTATGCGCGCCGATGCGGCAGTTGTGTCCGATCTGCACCTGGTTGTCGAGCTTGACGCCGTCCTCGATCACGGTGTCGTCCACCGTGCCGCGGTCGATCGTGGTGTTGGCCCCGATCTCGACGTCGTCGCCGATCAGCACGCGGCCGATCTGCGGCACCTTCAGCCAGCGTCCGTCGTCCAGCGCCATGCCGAAGCCGTCGGCGCCGATCACCGCGCCCGAATGCACGACGGCGCGCTTGCCGATGCGGCAGCCCGCGTACACCACCACCGAAGGATGCAGCCGGCTGTCATTGCCCACTGCCGCCGCCTCGCCGACATGGCAGCCCGCGCCGATCCACGCCCGCTCGCCGATTTCGGCTGCCGCGCCCACCACCGCGCCGGCGTCGATGCGCGCGCTGGCGGCGACACGCGCGGTCGCGTCGACGTGCGCCGCCGCATGCACGCCGGGGCGCGGCGCGGCAGCCGGGTTGAGCAGCTGCGACACGCGCGCGAAATAGGCGTACGGGTTGTCGCTCACGATGCGCGGCAGCCGCGTGAGCAGCTCGGCCTGCGGCCCGAGGATTACGGCCGCGGCGCGCGTCGCCGCGAGCTGCGCCTTGTAGCGCGCGCTGGAAAAGAAGGCGATGTCGTGCCCCTGCGCGTGCTCGAGGGACGCCACTTGCTCAATGAGAACGCCGGCATCGCCGACCACGCGCCCGCCGAGCCTGGACGCGATCTCGC
>JBBDXL010000065.1:0-22915 GCA_040902335.1 Burkholderiales bacterium | reverse complement strand
ATGAGAACGCCGGCATCGCCGACCACGCGCCCGCCGAGCCTGGACGCGATCTCGCCGAGGGAAATCGGGCCCGCCATGTCAGCGCGCGGGCGGCTTGCCCTCGAGCGCCTTGATCACCCGGTCGGTGATGTCGATCCGCGGGTTCGCGTAGACGGCGTCCTGGAAGATGATGTCGTACTTCTCCTGCTCGGCGATCTGGCGGATGACGCGGTTCGCCTGCTCGACCACCTGCGCCAGCTCCTCGTTGCGGCGCTGGTTGAGGTCCTCGCGGAACTCGCGCTGGCGGCGCTGGAAATCGCGGTTCAGGTCGTTGAACTCGCGTTCCTTCGTCCGGCGCTGGCTCTCCGGCAGGGTGACGCCCTGCCGCTCGAGCTCGTCCTGCGTGCGCTTGAGCTGCTCCGCGGCCTTGGCCAGCTCCTGGTCGCGCTTGGAGAACTCCGCCTCGATCTTCTTCTGCGCGCGCACCGCCGGCACCGCGTCGCGCAGAATGCGCGCCGTATTGACGAAGCCGATGCGCCCTTCCGTCTGCGCGGCGGCGGGCAGCGGCGACAGCGCCAGTGCCAGCGACGGTGCCAGTATCGCGATGAGCTTCTTCATGAATCGTCCGGTGGTTCAGAACGCGGTGCCGAACTTTAATTGTAACCTTTGCACGCGGTCGCCCTCGCGCTCGTTCAGCGGCGAGGCGAGCGACAGGCGCAGCGGCCCGAGCGGCGAGGCCCAGGCGATTGCGAAACCGGCGGCGTAGCGCAGCTCGGACAGCTCGATCGGCGCGCCGTCCGCGTACACCTGGCCGGCGTCGACGAACAGGCCGAGGCGCAGCGACTTGTCCTGCGCCGCGCCCGGCATCGGAAACAGCAGCTCGACGTTGCCGACCACGCGGCGCGTGCCGCCGAGCGAGTTGCCCTGGGCGTCGCGCGGACCGAGCGAAAAGTCCTCGTAGCCGCGCAAGGTACCGGGGCCGCCGGCAAAATAGTTCTTGAAGAACGGCAGCGGCTTGCCGCCGCTGCCGCTCGCGTAGCCGAGGTCGGCGTTCAGGAACAGAGTGAAGGTGCGGCTGAGCGGCCAGTAGTACTGCTGGTTGACGCCCAGCCGGTAGTACTGCAGATCGCCTCCCGCCAGCTCCGCGCTGAATCGGGTCAGCATCCCCGCCGTCGTGAGGATCAGGCTGTCGCGCGTGTCGCGCGCCCACGCGCCGGTGAGCGCGCCATAGCGGTACTCGGTGCCGAAGGCAGCGACGAAGTCCTTGGACACCTGCGAGCTGCTTTCGAAAACCGTCAACTCGACGTTTTCGACGAGCGCGCCGAAGTTCACGGTGACGCGTTCCGAGAGCGGATAGCCGAACTTGATGCCCGCCCCCAGCGTGCTGGTGCCGAAGGCGCCGGTGGCGAGCGTCGAGGCGTCGACGTCGCGCCTGTAGAGATCGAAACCGCGGCTGACGCCGTCGAGCGTGTAGTAAGGATCCACGTAAGACAGCGAGTAGACCTGATTGACGGTGCCGCTGTTCAGCTCGAATGCCAGGAACTTGCCGGTGCCGAAGACGTTGGGTTGCGAGACGGACGCCGAGAGAATGAAGTTGTCGAGCGTGGAAAAGCCCACCCCGAGCGCGAGCGCGCCCGTGGAGCGCTCCTCGACCGTGTAGGTGACATCCACCTGGTCAGGCCGCCCTTCCACCGGCGTCGTGTTCACCGAGACGTCGCTGAAATACCGCGTACGGTCGATGCGCCGGCGCGACAGCTGGATCTTGGACGCATCATAGTAGGCGCCCTCGAGCTGGCGCATCTCGCGGCGCACGACCTCGTCGCGCGTCTTGCTGTTGCCGACGACGTTGATGCGACGCACATATACGCGCCGCCCTGGGTCGATGAGGAGGGTGAACGCCACCGTGCGCTGTTCCCTGTTCACCTCGGGCACGGCGTTGGCGTTGGCGAACGCGTAGCCGTCGTTGCCCAGCCGGTCAGCGATCGCCTTCTGCGACTCGATAAGCCGCTGGCGTGAAAAGACGTCCCCCGGCCCGATGCGCAGCAGCTTCTCCAGCTCTTCCTTCGGCACCGGCGTCGGTCCGCCGATGCGCACGTCCGACACCGTGTATTTTTCTCCTTCGCTGATGTTGATCGTGACGTAGATGTCCTTGAGCTCGGGCGTGATCGACACCTGGGTGGACTCGATGTTGAAGTCCAGGTATCCCTGGTCGAGATAGCGCGAGCGCAGCGTCTCCAGGTCCGCGGACAGGCGCTGGCGCGAATACTGGTCGTGCTTCGTATACCAGGTCAGCCAGCCCGGCGTGCGCAGGACGAACAGTCCGAGCAGGTCCTCCTCGGCAAAGGCGTGCGCGCCGACGATGTTGATGGCGCGGATCTTGGCCACCTCGCCTTCGCTGACGGCGACGCTGATCGCCACGCGGTTGCGCTCGAGCGGCGTGACGGTGGTCTGCACTTGCGCGGCATACTTGCCGCGCGACAGGTACTGGCGCTTGAGCTCCTGCTCCGCGCTCTCCAGCACGGCGCGGTCGAGGATCCGCCCCTCGGCGAGGCCCAGGTCGCGCAGCGCGCGCCGCAGAACGTCCAGCGGAAACTCGCTCACGCCGGAGAAGTCGACCTGCGCGATCGCCGGCCGCTCCTCCACCAGCACCACCAGCACGCCGTCCTCGGCCTCCAGCCGGACATCCTTGAAGAAGCCCGTGGCGAACAGGGCGCGCAGCGCCTGCTGCGCCTTCTCCGCGGTCAGCGTTTCGCCCACCTTGACGGGCAGATAGCTGAAGACGGTGCCCGGGTCGGTGCGCTGCACGCCCTCGACGCGAATGTCCTTGACCGTGAAGGGCTGGAACTCCTGTGCGGCCGCGGCGCCGGCCGCCGCCAGCAGCGCCCAGGCGAGCGCTGCGAGAATGCGCTTGCGCATCGGCAGGTTCCGCTTCAGCCGGCGAACAGGCGCGTCAGGTCGTTGTAGAACGCAAAGGCCATCAGCACCAGGAGCAGGGCGATGCCGACGCGCTGGCCGAACTCGATGGCGCGATCCGACGCCGGGCTGCCCTTGAGAACCTCGACGACGTAGAACATGAGGTGGCCGCCGTCGAGCGGGGGGATGGGCAGCAGATTGAGCACGCCGAGGCTGATGCTGATCAAGGCAAGGAACGTCAGGTAGGGAATCCAGCCGAGCTGCGCCGACTGGCCGGCGAAGTCCGCGATGGTCACCGGTCCGGACAGGTTCTTCCAGGACACCTGGCCGAGCAGCATCCGGCCGAGCATGCGCAGGCTGAATACCGAGATGTCCCAGGTCTTGGCGACCGCATGCCCGATGCTGTCGAGCGGTCCGTGGCGCACCTGCACGAAGATGCGCGCGGCGTGCGCGACGGGAATTTCCGGCGCGGCGCCGATGCGCCCGATGCGTTGGCCGTTCACGGCGACGTCCTCGGGCGTGACCTGAAGGGTCATGCTGAGCTCGCCCCGCTCGATGCGCAACGCGGCCTGCAGTCCGGGACGGCGCCGCACCTCGCGCACCAGGTCCTCCCAGGTCGGCACCGGACGGCCGTCGATGTGCGTCACGCGATCGCCCTGCTCCAGCCCGGCGCGCTCGGCGGCGCTGCCGGACACCACCTGTCCCAGCACCGGCGCCAGCGACGGGCGGTAAAGGCGCAGGCCGATGCGCTCGAGGACGTCGCTTTCCACCTCGTCGGCCGGATAGTCGCGCAGGTCCAGCGTCACACTGACGATCTGGTCGCGCGTGTTGATGACCTCGAGGCTCAGCGGTTCGCGCTGCAGTGCGGCTTGCAGTACCCGCCAGCGCAGTTCCTGCCAGGTGGCGACGGGCTGGCCGTCGACCGCGCGCACCAGGTCCCCGCCGCGCACACCCGAGGCTTGCGCGAGCGTCCCGGCAGGCGGCTCGGCCAGCACCGGCCGCGCCTCCGGCAGGCCGACCATGTACAGGCCCGCGTACACCGCGATGGCGAACAGGAAATTGAACGCCGGGCCGGCGGCAACGATGAGCAGGCGCTTGAACACGCCTTGCCGGTTGAAGGCCCGCGCCGCCTCGCCGGCCGCTACCGGTGCCTCGCGCTCATCGAGCATCTTCACGTAACCGCCGAACGGAATCGCCGCGATCACCCACTCGGTCTGGTCGCGCCCTTTGCGCCAGGTGGCGAGCGGCCGGCCGAAACCCACGGAGAAACGCAGTACTTTCACCCCGCACAGGCGCGCCACCAGGTAGTGCCCGTACTCGTGCACCACGATCAGCACGCCCAGCGCGACGATGAAGGACGCGATGGTATGCAGGAACGTCATGCGGCCTGCCCCATGAGCCGGGCGACGCACGCCGTGGCGGCGCGTCGCGCGCGCGCGTCCGCGTCCATGACGTGCTCGAGCGAGACGGCGGCCGCGGCCGCCACCCGGCCGAGCGTGTCTTCGATGACGGGCGCGATTCCCGTGAACCGCAGCCGGCCGGCGAGGAATGCCTCCACGGCGACCTCGTTGGCGGCATTGAGAATCGCCGGTCCGGTGCCGCCGGCGCGCAGTGCCCCATAGGCCAGGCCCAGGCAGGGAAAGCGCGCCGCATCGGGCTGCTCGAAGCCGAGCGGCCCGATGGCGCCCAGGTCGAGCGTGCGGGCGCCGGATTCGATGCGCTCGGGAAAGCCGAGCGCATGGGCGATGGGCACGCGCATGTCGGGGTGGGAGAGCTGCGCGATCACCGACCCGTCCAGGTACTCGACCAGCGAATGCACGACGCTTTGCGGGTGAATCAGCACGCTGATGCGCTCGGCCGGCAGGCCGAACAGCCAGTGCGCCTCGATCACCTCCAGTCCCTTGTTCATCATGGTGGCCGAGTCGACGGAGATCTTGCGCCCCATGACCCAGTTCGGGTGGGCGCAGGCCTCGTCCGGAGTCACGCCGTCCAGGCGCTCCACCGGCGTGACGCGAAACGGGCCGCCGGAGGCGGTCAGCTGGATGCGCCGCACGCCGCGCAGCCCGACGCCGGCGCCGTCCCGCGGCAGGCACTGGAACACCGCGTTGTGCTCGCTGTCGATCGGCAGCAGCACCGCGCGCGCATCGCGCGCCGCGCGCATGAAGAACGGCCCGGCCATCACCAGCGCTTCCTTGTTGGCGAGCAGCACGCGCTTGCCCGCGCGGGCCGCCGCCAGCGTCGCGGGCAGCCCGGCGGCGCCGACGATGGCCGCCAATACCGTGTCGCATTCGGCGGCCGCGGCGATCTCCGTCAGCGCGGCGGGGCCGAAGCGCAAATCACAGCCGGCGTCGGCGAAGCGCCGGCGCAGCGCCGCGTCCTCCGTGCGGCCCGAAAGCACGGCATGGCGGGGGCGATGACGCGCGCAGAGCGCCAACAGCGGCTCCGCGGCGGCATGCGCCGTCAGCGCCTGGACGCGATAGCGCTGCGGGTGGCGCGCGACGACGTCCAGCGTGCTCGAGCCGACCGACCCGGTGGCACCCAGGATCGCGAGACCCAGCGGCTGGCTTGCATCTGCGCAGCGCTGTTCCGGCGTCATCTGCTGGTGATCAGGTTGAGAAGCATTGCAGCAATCGGCAGGGTCGGCACCACGCTATCAATGCGGTCGAGAACGCCGCCGTGGCCTGGCAGCAGGGCGCCGCTGTCCTTGGCGCCAGCGCGTCGCTTCAGCGCAGATTCGAACAGGTCGCCCACGATGCTCACGCCGCACAGCAAGGCGGCACCGGCCAGGTAAGTCGCCCAGGTTGCCCCTTGCACATACTGGCCCAGCGGCGCACCCGGCAGTGCGCAAATGATAGCGTAGATAAGGCAGGCAGCCACGGCGCCGGCCACCCCTTCCCAGGTCTTGCCGGGACTGATTGACGGGGCGAGACGGCGCCGGCCGAAGGCGTTGCCGGCGAAATAGGCGGCCGTGTCCGCGATCCACGCCAGCCCGAGAACGATGAGCAGGTGGCTCGGCGGCAGCGACAGCGCAGCGAAGCCCGCCAGGGTCAGCGCCAGGAAGCCGGCGAGCGCCAGCGCGGTGCGCCCCGATCGCCCCACGCCATGGCGCAGCCATGCCGGAACCAGCAGCAGCCAGAACACCGCGCCTGCGCCCAGCAGCGCATCGCGCGACAGCGTCCCGGGCTCGGGCACCCAGGCGGTCGCACCTGCGAGCGCGCCGACCGCGACGCCGTAGGCGAGCGCCGGGCGCGCGCCCATTCCGGCGAGGCGGCCCCACTCGTGGCCCGCCAGGACCAGCACGCCCGCGACCAGCAGCGCGAACAGTCGTCTGTCGAGCAGCAGCAGCGCGCCGAGGAAGACTGCCAGCAACACCGCGGCCGTCAGGACGCGCCGCAGCAGCCCTTCAGGCGAGCGCACCGGTCGCCGTGGACTGATCGCGCCTGGCCTCCTCGAGCTGCTCGCTGGTGCGGCCGAAACGGCGCTCGCGGCGCGCATAGGAGGCGATCGCCGCATCGAGCGCCGCGGCGTCGAAATCGGGCCACAGCGTCTGCGTGAAATACAGCTCGGTGTAGGCGAGCTGCCAGAGCAGGAAGTTGCTGACGCGCTGCTCGCCGCCGGTGCGGATGAACAGATCCGGCTCGGGTGCGTAGCTCATCGCCAGGTGCGGCGCGATGTGCGCTTCCTCGATCGGGCCGTGCGCGAGCTCCGGATGCGCGCGCAGCAGGCGGCCGAGCGCCTGCAGGATATCCCAGCGCCCGCCGTAATTGGCGGCGACGGTCAGCGTGAGGCGCGTATTGCCGGCGGTGGTGCGCTCGCCCCGCTCGATCAGCGCGCGCATGCGCGCATCGAAGCGCGACAGGTCGCCCACCACGCGCAGCCGGATGCCGTTGCGGTGCAGCTTCTCCACCTCGTTGGTGAGCGCGATGCGAAACAGCTGCATGAGCAGCGCCACTTCATCGGCTGGACGCCGCCAGTTCTCCGAGCTGAACGCGAACAGGGTGAGGAACTGCACGCCGCGCTCGGCGCAGGCCTGCACCGTGCCGCGCACCGCCTCCACGCCGCGCTTGTGCCCGGCGATGCGCGGCAGGTGGCGCTGCTTGGCCCAGCGGCCGTTGCCGTCCATGATCACGGCGATGTGCCGCGGCACGTTGCCGTGCTCGGGAATCGACAGCGTGGAGCTCTTGGAGGTCACGCCGCTCTAGACCGCCAGAAGCTCGGCTTCCTTCTGCTGCAGCAGCTTGTCGATCTCGGCGATCGAGCGGTCGGTGAGCTTCTGCACGTCGTCCTGTGCCCGCCGCTCGTCATTTTCCGAGACCTCCTTCTTCTTCAGCGCCTCCTTCAGGTGGTGATTGGCGTCGCGCCGCAGGTTGCGTACCGCCACGCGTGCGTTCTCGGACTCGTGGCGCACCACCTTGATGAGCTCCTTGCGCCGCTCCTCGGTCAGGGCCGGCATCGGCACGCGCACGGTGTCGCCCATGCTGGCGGGATTCAGGCCGAGATCGGAATCGCGGATCGACTTCTCCACCGCCTGCAGCATCTTCTTCTCGAAAGGCGCGACGCCGATGGTGCGCGCGTCGAGCAGCGTCACCTTGGCCACCTGGTTCAACGGCGTCGGCGCGCCGTAGTAGTCGACCATGATGTGATCGAGCAGGCCGGTGTGCGCGCGGCCGGTGCGCACCCTGGACAGGTCGACCTTGAACGCCTCGACGCTCTTCGCCATCTTATGCTCGGTCGTCTTCCTGAGCTCGGCTAGCATGGGTTCTCCTTCAGACGTGCACCAGCGTGCCTTCGTCCTCGCCGGCGACCACGCGCAGCAGCGCACCCTTCTTGAAGATGCTGAAGACGTTCACCGGCAGCTTCTGGTCGCGGCACAGCGCCAGCGCGGTGGCGTCCATCACCCTGAGATTGCGCTGCAGGGCCTCGTCGAAGCTGAGCCGCGCATAGCGCGTCGCCGCGCGGTCCTTCTTCGGGTCGGCGCTGTAGACGCCATCCACCTTGGTCGCCTTGAGCACGATCTCGGCCCCGACTTCGCTGGCGCGCAGCGCCGCCGCCGTATCGGTGGTGAAGAAGGGATTGCCGGTGCCCGCCGCGAACACCACGATCCTGCCTTCCTCGAGGTAGCGGATCGCCTTGCCGCGGATGTACGGCTCCACGACCTGCTCGATGTTGAGCGCCGACTGCACCCGGCAGTCGAGCCCGGCGCGCCGCATGGCATCCTGCAGCGCGAGCGCGTTCATCACCGTCGCCAGCATGCCCATGTAGTCCGCGGTCGCGCGGTCCATGCCCGCCGCCCCTGGTGCGACGCCGCGAAAGATGTTGCCGCCCCCGATCACTACGCCCAGCTCCACCCCCAGGCGGGCCACCGCCGCGATCTCTTGCACGAGGGTCTCGATGGTCTGCCGGTTGATGCCATAGGCGTCCTCGCCCATCAGCGCCTCGCCGGAGAGCTTGAGCAGGATGCGCTTGTACTTGGCGCCGATCGCGGCCTCGCGCAGCTTCATGGCCGTGCCTAGCGCCCCGCTCCCGCGGTCGCCAACACTTCCGCGGCGAAGTCGCTGCTTTTCTTTTCAATCCCCTCTCCCACCACGAGGAGACGGTAGCCGTGCAGCTTCGCCTTCCTCCCCGCAAGCACCTTCTCCACCGTCTGCTTGTCGTCCTTGACGAAGGGTTGTCCGAGCAGCGTCACATCGTTGAGCGCCTTGTTCACTGCGCCTTCGATCATTTTCGCCACGATCTCCGGCGGTTTGCCCGATTCCTTGGCCCGCGCCGCGGCGATGTCGCGTTCGCGCGCGATCTCGTCGGCAGGCACGTCCGACTTCGCCTGATACCGCGGCTTGAAAGCCGCGATATGCATGGCGAGATCCTTGCCGAGATCCTCCGCCCCGTCGACGTCGACCAGCACGCCGATCCTCGCGCCGTGCACGTACAGAGCGAGGCGCCCCTGCGCCGGCAGCCGCGCGAAGCGCCGGATGCTGATGTTCTCGCCGATCTTCTGCACCAAGGACTGGCGGCGAGCCTCGAAGCCGGAAAGGCCCGCGACGTCGGCGGGATCGGACTTCGCGACCGCCTCGGCGAGCTCCCGCGCGAAGGCGACGAAGTCCTCGTTCTTCGCCACGAAGTCGGTCTCGCAGTTCACCTCCACCAGGGCGCCGAGCTTGCCGTCCGGCGACAGCCAGGCGCCGATCACGCCCTCCGCCGCCACGCGTCCGGCCGCCTTGCTCGCCTTGGCGCCGCTCCTGATGCGCAGCAGCTCCTCGGCCTTCTTCAGATCGCCGCCCGCTTCGGCGAGCGCCCTCTTGCATTCCATCATTCCGAGCCCGGTCAGCTCACGCAGCTCCTTCACCAGGCCTGCACTGATTTGCGCCATTGCGTCATGCTCCAAAAGTCAAAAAAAGGGGCCCAAGGCCCCCGGGTCCCGCGTGTCGGCCTGGACTCAGGCGCCTGCCTCGTCGTCGACTTCGACGAACTCGTCCCGCGACGCCGCGGCCACTTCCTCGACCGCGTTCGAGCGGCCGTCGAGGACCGCGTCGGCGATGCCGCGCGCGTACAGGCGGATGGCGCGGCTCGAGTCGTCGTTGCCGGGGATCACGTAGCTGATGCCCTCGGGCGAGTGATTGGTGTCGACGACGCCGACCACGGGGATGCCCAGCTTGACGGCTTCGGCGATGGCGCCCTTCTGATAACCGACGTCGATCACGAACAGCGCATCGGGCAGGCCGTTCAGGTCCTTGATGCCGCCGAGCGAGCGCTGCAGCTTGGCCAGCTCGCGCTGCAGCCCCAGGGCTTCCTTCTTCGCCATGCTGTCGAAGGTGCCGTCCTCGGCCATCTGCTCCATTTCCTTCAGGCGCTTGATGGATTGCTTTACGGTCTTGAAGTTCGTCAGCATGCCGCCGAGCCAGCGGTGATCGACGAAGGGCATGCCGCAGCGCTGCGCTTCCTCGCGCACGATCTCGCGCGCCTGGCGCTTGGTGCCGACCAGGAGGATCGAGCCGCGGTTGGCGGCGAGCTGGCGCACGTACTTCAGCGCCTCCTGGTACATGACCAGGGTCTTTTCCAGGTTGATGATGTGAATCTTGTTGCGATGGCCAAAGATGTACGGTGCCATCTTCGGGTTCCAGTACCGGGTCTGGTGTCCGAAATGGACCCCGGCCTCCAGCATTTGACGCATGGTTGCAGACACTTCGCGCTCCTTAGGGTTATGGTCTGCCGCCCCGGTCAACCGAAAACCCTTGCGGGCACCCTAACCGGCCGGGACGGGAAATTTGGCCCTCGGCAAGCCGCGAACCAGCCCGAAATTCTAGCATAATCAGCCTTTTTCTCAGCCCATGGCGGCCGTTCTGAAGACTCCCGAGGAAGCCGCAAAGATGCGCGTTGCCGGCCGGCTCGCCGCGGAAGTCCTCGACTACATCGCGCCGCACGTGAAGCCGGGCGTGTCGACGGGCGCCCTCAACGACCTGTGCCACGCTTACATGGTCGACGTGCAGGGCACCACGCCGGCGCCGCTCAACTACGCGCCGCCCGGGTACAAGCCCTTTCCGAAGTCGATCTGCACTTCGGTCAACCATCAGGTGTGCCACGGCATCCCGGGCGAGCGCGTGCTCAAGCCCGGTGACATCCTCAACATCGACGTCACCGTGATCAAGGACGGCTTTCACGGCGACAGCAGCCGCATGTTCTACGTGGGCGAGCCCAGCATCCAGGCGCGCAGGCTGGTGGAGGTGACCTACGAATGCATGTGGTCGGGCATCCGTCAGGTGCGCGCCGGGTCGCATCTCGGCGACATCGGCGCGGCGATTCAGGCGCACGCCGAAAAGCACGGCTACGCGGTGGTGCGCGAGTTCTGCGGCCACGGCATCGGCCGCCGCTTCCACGAGGACCCGCAGGTCCTGCACTACGGCAAGCCGGGCACGGGACTGCGGCTGGAAGCGGGCATGACGTTCACCGTCGAACCGATGATCAACGCCGGAAAGGCGGCGATCCGCGAGCTGGCCGATGGCTGGACCATCGTCACCAAGGACCACAGCCTCTCGGCGCAATGGGAGCACACGGTGCTCGTCACGCCGGGCGGCTACGAGGTGCTGACAACTTCGGCCGGCGCGCCGCCGGCGCTGCCCGCCCCCTCCTGACATGAGCGCGGTGCCCGCGCCGACGGAGCAGTGGCGCGCAGGGCTGCTTGCCGGCCGCGAGGCGCTGCGCCAGTCCTACCTGCGCGCGGCGGCACCGCAGCGCCAGTTGCGCGCCCATAGCCGGCTCATCGACCGCACGCTGCGTGGCCTGTGGCGGGTGCTGCGCCCCGCGGCGCCCGCCGCCCTGGTGGCCACCGGCGGCTATGGACGCGGGGAGCTCTTTCCCTTCTCGGACATCGACGTGCTGGTGCTGCTGGCGGAGGAGCCCGGGGCGCGGGAGCGCGCCAGCCTGGAGCGCCTGGTCGGGATGTTCTGGGACGTAGGGCTGGAAGTCGCGCACAGCGTGCGCACGGTGCAGGAGTGCGTCGACGCCGCCACTGCGGACATCACCGTGCAGACTGCACTGCTGGAGGCGCGTTTCCTTGCCGGCAGCCGCAGGCTGTACCGCGACTTGACTGCCGCCGTGGCGGCCGGGCTGGATGCACAGGGCTTCTACAAGCACAAGATGCTGGAGCAGGAGCAGCGCCACGCCAAGCACCAGGACACGGCCTACGCGCTGGAGCCGAACCTGAAGGAAGCGCCGGGCGGGATGCGCGATCTGCAGACCATCCAGTGGATCGCGCGCGCCTGCGGCCTGGGCCGGCGCTGGCTCGACCTGCACCGGCATGGCCTGCTGCTGCGCGCCGAGGCGGTGCAGCTGGCGCGGCACGAGAACCTGCTGCACGACCTGCGCATCCGCCTGCACTATCTCGCCGGCCGGCGCGAGGACCGCATCGTCTTCGACTACCAGACGCCCCTCGCCGAGCAATGCGGCTACCTGGGCTCGCCCATGCGCCGCGCCAGCGAGCAGCTGATGCAGCGCTACTACACCACCGCGAAGGCGGTGACGCAGCTCAATACCATCCTGCTGCAAAATCTCGAAGCACGCCTGATCGGCGAATCCGACGCCGCCCCGCTCGCCCTCAACGAGCGCTTCCAGGTGCGCGGCGAGCGTCTCGAAGCCTGCGCCGAGGACTTGTTCGAGCGCGAGCCGCGCGCCATTCTGGAAAGCTTCGTGCTGCTGCAGCAGCACCAGGAGCTGCGCGGCATGACGGCGGCGACGCTGCGCGCACTCTGGCGCGCCCGCCGGCGCGTCGGTGCCGGCCTGCGGCGCGACCGCGTGGCGCGGCTCCTGTTCCTGCACTTCCTGCAGCAGCCGCGCGGCATCGTGCACGAGTTTCGGCGCATGAACCAGTACGGCATCCTCGGGCGCTACCTGCCGGAGTTCGGCCGCATCGTCGGCCAGATGCAGCACGACCTGTTCCACGTCTACACCGTGGACCAGCACATCCTGATGGTGGTACGCAACCTGCGCCGTTTCACCATGCCTGAGTTCGCCCACGAGTTTCCCCTGTGCAGCCAGCTCATGAACAGCTTCGAGCGGCGCTGGCTCCTGTACGTGGCGGCGCTCTATCACGATATCGCCAAGGGACGCGGCGGCGACCACTCCGAGCTCGGCATGCACGACGTGCGCGCGTTCTGCCGGCGCCACGGGCTGTCCCGGGAGGACACGGCGCTCGCCGCGTTCCTGGTCGAGCACCACCTGAGCCTGTCGGGCACCGCGCAGAAGCAGGACGTGCACGACCCGGAGGTGGTGCGGGCCTTTGCCGAACGGGTGGGCAGCGAGCGGCGGCTGGTGGCGCTGTATCTCCTCACGGTCGCCGACATCCGCGGCACCAGCCCGAAAGTGTGGAACGCGTGGAAGGCGAAGCTGCTCGAGGACCTGTTTCGCGCCGCGCGCAGCGTGCTCGCGGGCGACGCGCCCGCACTGGATGCCGCGCTGGCGGAGAAACAGGAGGAGGCCGCACGGCTGCTGCGCCTGTACGCGCTCTCGGACGACGTCAAGGAGCGCTTCTGGGCGCAGCTCGATACGCCCTACTTCCTGCGCCACGACGCCCAGGAGATCGCCTGGCAGACGCGCAACCTGCATTACCGCGTGGACGCCTCGGCGCCGGTGGTCAAGGCGCGGCTGGCGCCGATCGGCGAGGGATTGCAGGTGATGATCTATTGTCCCGACCGCGAGGCCCTGTTCGCCCGCATCTGCGGTTACTTCGAGCGCGCCGGCTTCAACATCGCCGAGGCCAAGATCCACACCACGCGCCACGGCTACGCGCTGGACACGTTCCTGGTCATGGGCCAGGGTCCTGGCGCGCACTACCGCGACATGCTGCTGCAGATCGAGAAGGAGCTCGCCGAGGAAGTCGATGCGCGCACGCCGCTGCCGCCGCCGCGCGGCGGGCGCCTGTCGCGGCGCGCGCGGCACTTTCCGGTGTCGCCGGCGGTCGATCTGCGGCCCGACGAGCGCGGCGCCTACCAGGTGCTGTCGATCGCCGCCAGCGACCGCCCGGGCCTGCTCTACGCGGTGGCGCGCATGCTCGCGCAGCACGGCGTGAGCGTGCATTCGGCCAAGATCAACACGCTCGGCGACCGCGCCGAGGACGTGTTCCTCGTCTCCGGCGAGGCGCTGCAGCGGCCGCGGCAGGTCCTGCAGATCGAGCAGCAGCTATTGCGCGAGCTGCAGATCAAGTAGGCGTCATTCCTCCGGTGGCAGGTCCTCGCCCGGAAACAGCGCCTCGTTGAAGCCGAACTTGCGCAAGTCGCGGATGCGCATCGGGTAGAGCACGCCGTCCAGATGGTCGCATTCGTGCTGCACGATGCGCGCATGGAATCCTTCCACCACGCGCTCGAAGCGCCGGCCCTGTTCGTCGCAGCCGGAATAGCGCAGGTGCCGGAAGCGCGGCACCATGCCGCGCATGCCGGGCACCGACAGGCAGCCTTCCCAGTCCTCCTCCTGGTCGGCGGCGAGCGGCTCGATCGCCGGGTTGATGAGCACGGTGTCGGGCACCTCTTCCGCATGCGGGTAGCGCGGATTGGCGCGCACGCCGAAGATCACCACGCGCAGGCCGACGCCGATCTGCGGCGCCGCCAGCCCCGCACCGTTATGGTGCGCCATGGTGTCGCGCATGTCCGCGAGCAGCGCCGCGAGCTCCGGCGTGCCGAACGTGGCCACCGGCTGCGCCTTCTCCAGCAGGCGCGGATCGCCCATGCGCAGCACCTCCCGGATCATGCGCCCACCAGCTGCTCGATGATGCGACGCACGCGCCCCATGGCCTCTCCGAGCACCGCCTCGATGCGTTCCATCGGCACGGCGTGCTCGCTCTCGCCGCGGCCGGCGGCGTAATTCGCGCTCACCGCGATGGCAGCGTATTCCAGGCCCAGCTCGCGCGCCAGGGCTGCTTCCGGCATGCCGGTCATGCCGACGACGTCGGCGCCGTCGCGCTCGAGGCGGTTGATCTCGGCCGCGCTTTCCAGTCTGGGCCCCTGCGAGGCGGCGTAGGTGCCGCCGTCGAGCATGCTTTCGCCGCAGGCGCGCGCCGCGGCCAGGATGCGCTGGCGCAACGACTGCGTGTACGGCTCGGTGAAGTCGATGTGCGTCACGGGCGCACCGGCGCCCTCGAAGAAGGTGGCGCGGCGTCCCCACGTGTAATCGATGATCTGGTCGGGAACCAGCAGCGTGCCCGGTGCCACGTCGCGCCGGATGCCTCCCACGGAGGCGACCGAGACGACGCCGGATATGTTCTCTTCCTTCAGCGCCCAGAGGTTGGCGCGGTAGTTCACCTCGTGCGGCGCGATGGTATGGCCGTAGCCGTGGCGCGCCAGGAACACCATGCCGTGGCCGCGGATCGAACCGAAGGTGAGCGCCCCTGACGGCTCGCCGTAGGGCGTACGCACCACCTTGCGCTGCGTGATTTCCAGGCTCGCGAGCTTCGAGAGGCCGCTGCCGCCGATGACCGCCAGCGTCATGCGCCCCTCATGGCGCGGATCTCGGGCAGATTGCGCCAGAACCCCTTCGCGTCCATGCCGCAGCCGAAGACGAAGCGGTCGGCAATGCGCACGCCGACGAAGTCGGCGCTGATGGGCTTGGGCAGGGGCAGCTCCTTCTCCACGAGGACGACGCTCAGCACCTTGGCGGCGCCTTGAGAAAGCAGTTGGTCGCGGATCGCGCACAGCGTCTGCCCGTGATCGAGGATGTCGTCGAGCAGGAGCACGGTGCGGCCGCGCACGTCCTCCGGGGGGCTGACGCGCCAGGCGACGCCGCCCCCGCTCGTCGCCGCGCCGTAGCGCGTCGCATGGACGTAATCGAGATCCAGCGGAAAACGCAGACGCGGCAGCAACTGTCCGGCGAACACCACCGCCCCGCCCATCACCACGAGCACCACGGGATAGGCGTCGCGCAGGCGCGCATCGATCTCCGCGGCCAGCCGGGCGATCGCCGACTGGATCTCCTGCTCGCCGCACACGAGATCGGAATTCTCGAGAAAGGCCCAGGCGCGCGCCGGGTCAGGCATGCCTGCGTCCCGCCAGGTATCGCGCAAAGGCCTCGCCGACCTCGGCGTGCTTCAGCCCCAGTTCCAGCGTGGCCTCGAGGTAACCCAGCTTGGTGCCGCAATCATAGCGACGTCCGGAGAAGCGATACGCCATCACGCGCTCTTCGTGCAGCAGCGCCGCAATGCCGTCGGTGAGCTGGATCTCTCCGCCGCTGCCGGGCTGCAGCGCCGCCAGCTTGTCGAAAATGCGCGGCGTCAGCACGTAGCGGCCGACCACGGCCAGCGTGGACGGCGCTTTCTCGGGCTTGGGCTTCTCGACCAGGGCGTGGATCGCGCTCAATTCGGCCCCGGGGCGCTCCGGGCTGACGATGCCGTAGCTCGCCGTTTGCTCGCGCGCGACCTCCATCACGCCGAGAATCGAGCAGCCTTCAGTGGCGAAATGCCGGGCCATTTGCGCGGTCACCGAGGGCTGGGCGTCTATGAGGTCGTCGGCGAGCAGGACGGCGAACGGCTCGTTGCCGACGACCGGCTGCGCGCACAGCACCGCATGGCCGAGGCCGAGCGGCTCGGGCTGGCGCGTGTAGATGCAGCGGCAGCCCGGCGGCAAGACGCCCTGCACCACTTCCAGCAGCGCGTGCTTGCCCTTCGCCTGCAGTTCCGATTCGATCTCGTAGGCCGTGTCGAAGTGATCCTCGATGGCGCGCTTGTGGCGGCCGGTGATGAAGATCATGTCGGTGATGCCGGCCGCCGCCGCCTCCTCCACCGCGTACTGGATGAGCGGCTTGTCGACGATCGGCAGCATCTCCTTGGGGCTCGCCTTGGTGGCGGGGAGGAAGCGGCTGCCGAAGCCGGCGACGGGGAATACGGCTTTGCGTAGTGGCGTCGGCATGCGCGTCAGATGCTGTCCAGGGTGTCCTTCAGGCCTTGTTCGTCGAGAACCGTGACGCCGAGCTCGCGCGCCCGCTCCAGCTTGCTGCCGGCGTCGCTGCCGGCGACCACGTAGTCGGTGTTCTTCGATACCGAGCCGGCGACCTTATGTCCCCTGGACTCTATCAGCGATTTGGCCTCGTCGCGCGACAGGCCGGGCAGCGTGCCGGTGAGCACGAAGGTCTTCGCCGCGCGCGCCGGCGCGCCCCGCGGCTCATCGCGCACCCGCACGCCCGCCGCGGGCGCCGTCAACCGCGCGATGATGTCGCGGTTGTGCGCCTCCTCGAGGAACTGGCGCACGCTCTCCATGATCTCGGGCCCGATGCCCCCGAGCGGCACCGGCAACGCCGGCTCGCCGCGACGCTTGCGCTTCGCGTTATCCTTGTGCGCGGCTTCCTTCTCGAGCGCGATCCGCTCCCAGTCCGCCTTCAGGAATTCCTTCAGGCTGCCGAAGTGGCGCGCGAGGATCTTGGCCACTTCCTCGCCCACTCCGGGAATGCCGAGCGCGAAAATGAAGCGGCCCAGGCTCGCGTCGCGCGAGCGCTCGATGCTGGCGAGCACGTTGCGCGCGGATTTCTCACCCATGCGCTCGAGGCCCGCCAGCGCCTCGGGGTCCAGCGAGTACAGGTCGGCCGGGCTCGCCACCATCTCCAGCTCGATCAGTTGTTCGGCCAGCTTGTCGCCCAGGCCCTCGATGTCCATCGCCCTGCGGCCCTTGAAGTGCAGCAGCGCCTGGACGCGCTGCGCGGGGCAGTACAAGCCGCCGGTGCAGCGCGTCGCGGCCTCGCCGGGAAGTCGCGCCGCCGCGGAGCCGCACACCGGGCAGCGCTCCGGCATGCGGAATTCGCGCGTTCCCGGCGGGCGCTTTTCGCTCCGCACGCCCACCACCTCCGGGATCACGTCGCCCGCGCGGCGCACCACCACGGTATCGCCCACGCGCACGTCCTTGCGGCGCAGCTCGTCCTCGTTGTGCAAGCTCGCGTTGGTCACCGTGACGCCGCCGACAAAGACCGGCTTGAGTCGCGCCACTGGCGTCAGCACGCCGGTACGCCCGACCTGCACGTCGATGCCGAGCACCTCGGTCTCTTGCTCCTCGGCGGCGTACTTGTGGGCCAGCGCAAAGCGCGGTGCGCGCGCCACGAAGCCCAGGCGCTCCTGCCAGTCGAGGCGGTTTACCTTGTAGACCACGCCGTCGATGCCGAAGGGGAGCCGGGCGCGCCTCGTGCCGAGCTTCGCGTAGTAGTCCAGCATCTGATCCGGGCCCTTCACGACCGCACGGTCCTTGGCGACCGGGAAGCCGAGCGCCGCGAGCCGCTCGAGAATATCGGCCTGCGTGCGCCAGCGCGCGCCCGGCGCCGCGCCGACGCCATAGGCGAAGAAGCGCAACGTGCGCTGCGCGGTGATGCGCGAGTTCAGCTGGCGCAGGCTGCCGGCGGCAGCATTGCGCGGGTTGACGAATTCCTTGTGCCCGGCGGCGCGCTGGCGCGCGTTCAGCGCCTCGAAATCCTGGCGGAACATGAGTACCTCGCCGCGCACTTCGAGGTCGCGTGTGTCGGGGGCCTGCGGCAGACGTAACGGAATCGCAGCCACCGTTCGCAGGTTCGGCGTCACGTCCTCGCCGCTCGCGCCGTCGCCGCGCGTCGACCCCTGCACGAGGACGCCGTCGCGGTAGGCGAGGCTCACGGCCAGCCCGTCGAACTTGGGCTCGACCGCGTACTGCACCTCCTCGACCGCCAGCGCCTCGCGCACGCGGCGATCGAAGGCGCGGACCTCGTCCGCGGAGAATGCGTTCGCCAGCGAAAGCATCGGCGTGCGGTGCCGGACCTCGGCGAACGCCGCAAGCGGCGGTGCGCCGACGCGCTGGGTGGGCGAGTCCGGCGTCGCGAGCTCCGGGTGCTCGGCTTCGAGGCTTTGCAGCTCGGCGAACAGCTTGTCGTACGCGGCGTCCGGGATCTCGGGCGCGTCTTCCACGTAATAGAGGCGATTGTGGCGCTCGAGCTCCCGGCGTAGCGCCGCGGCGCGTTCGCGCGGGGAAGCCGAGCTCGCCATGCCTCAGGAGAACAGGCGCAGCGCCGCCGGGCTGCCGGGCTCGATGCCGCGCGCCTCGAGCGTGCCGCGCACCGCATCGAGCTGCGCGCCGATCGCGGCCAGCGCGTGCTCGTCCAGCACCCGCGCATTGTCGTCAACGATCATGCCGCCGAGCGTCGCGCACAGGGCGCGCGCGTACACCACCATCGCGTCGTAGGCGCGGCGCACTTCGGGCGCGTGCGGGACGTCGATGGACAGGACATAGCCGCCATCGTCGCGGCGCGTCACGCCGAACGCCCCCGGCGCCTGCGGCGGCGCCTCGCTCGCGAACAGGCTGCCGGGCTGCGGCACCACGTGCAGCACCACCTGGATGTCCGAGTCCGCGCACAGTGCGTCGAGCTCGCGGGCCGCCTCGACCGCCTGCCTGACCTCCGGCGCCGTCACGCTCGCGCCGATCTGCGCGGCGAGCGTGTCCGCCGCGGCGCGAAATTCGATCAACTGCGCTTCGACCACCGGACCGGCTCGGCTCGCGAGCTGCAGCGCCGCGCGCACTGCCGCGCAGCTTCCCGCGGCCGCCAAAGGTCGCCACGTGGCGCGATCGGGGCTGGCGGCAAGCAGCGCGCGGCCGGCGAAGCGGTGCTCGAACGGCGCCCAGTGCGCCGCCACTTCGGCGGCCGAAACGATCTGGCGCAGGTGCAGCTCGATGATGAAGTCCAGGCGCGAGTCGGGCAGCGCCCCCGTTTCCGGCGGCGAGGCGCGGCGGCTCGGCGCGTCGAAGCGCGGCTCGACGCGCTGCGCGGCGCCGCCCATGAGAACGTCGGCATGCCCGGAGCGGAACGCGCGCTCCGCGGTGCGCCGCGCGCGGCGCTCCTGCACGGCGTTGTAGGCGAAGATGCCCGCCACGACCAGCGCGCCGACCGCCAGCAGCCCGATCTGCAGGTCGCTCATGGCCTGGGCGGAGGCCGGCCCGCCGCGTTCAGGCGGCGAGCTCCTCCCGGATGCGCAGCGCCTCGTCGATGTCCACCGCGACCACGCGCGACACGCCCGACTCGGGCATGGTGACGCCGATCAGCTGCGCCGCCATTTCCATGGTGATCTTGTTGTGGCTGATGAACAGGAACTGGGTCTGCGCCGACATCTTGCGCACCAGGTTGCAGAAGCGCTCGGTATTGCTGTCGTCGAGGGGCGCATCGACCTCGTCGAGCAGGCAGAACGGCGCCGGATTGAGCTGGAACATGGAAAACACCAGCGCGATCGCGGTCAACGCCTTCTCGCCGCCCGACAGCAGGTGAATGCTGCTGTTGCGCTTGCCCGGCGGATGCGCCATGACCTGGACGCCCGCGTCCAGAATCTCCTCTCCGGTCATGACGAGCCGCGCCTCGCCGCCGCCGAACAGCACCGGAAACAGGGTGCCGAAGTGCCGGTTCACGGCTTCGAAGGTCTCGCGCAGCAGCTCGCGCGTCTCGCGGTCGATGCGGCGGATCGCGTCTTCCAGCGTGCGCACCGCCTGTTCCAGGTCGGCGGCCTGCGCGTCCAGGAATTCCTTGCGCGCCACGCTGGTCTTCAGTTCCCCGAGCGCGGCAAGATTGACGGCGCCGAGTTCGCCGAGCGCCTGCGTGAGGCGGGTGATCTCGCCCTGCAGGGACGACGGCCGCGGCGCGCCCTCGGCTGCGGCGGCGAGTCGCGCCTCGTCGGCGCCGCCCTCGCGCAGCTGGCCGTCGTGCTGGTCGCGGTTGATCTGCGCGGCCTGCTCCTTGAGGCGCAGTTCGCCGATGCGCTCGCGCAGCGGCGCGAGCCGGGCTTCGGCCTGCAGCCGCTCCTCCTCCAGCGCGCGCAGCGCGGCGGCCGCCGCCTCGACCACATTGCGCGCCTCGGCGAGCGCCTGCTCGCGGCCGATGCGCGCCTCGACCGCGGCGTCGAGCGCGCTGCGCACCGCCGGAACGGGATCCACCGACAATTCCTCGTCGAGCTTGGCAAGCTCGGCATCGCCGTGCTCGATCTGCTGGTCGATGAGATGCACCGAGACGTCGATCTCGGCGATCTTGGCGCTGCACTCGCGCTCGCCGAACACCGCGTCCTGCGCGTCGCGCTCGGCCTGCTGGGCGGCCTGGCGCTGCGCTCCCAGCGCCGCTTCCGCGGCCGCGTAGGCGGCGCGCACGGCTTCCAATTGCGCGCGCGCGGCGGCGATCTCCTCGCCCACCTGCTGCGTCGCCGCCCGGCACTGCGCGCGGCGCTCCTCGTCCTGCCCGGCTTCGCGGGCGATCTCCGTCAGCTCGCCGTCGATCTGCCCGCTGCGCTCGCGAAAACGCTCCGCGGCCTGCTGCAGCTTGAGCAGCTCGATCTGCAGCTCATGGTGCGCCTGCTGGCGCTCGCCGAGCGCATCGCGGGCCGCTTCGAGGGCTGCCTGCCGCGCCGCGAGCGCCGCAACCGCCGCGTCGCTACGCGCGCGCGCGCCGGCGAGCCCCTGCGCAAGCTCGCCGACCTTGCCCCGCAGGGCCTCGATCTCCGCCTGGCGCGAGAGCAGCCCGGCGTGCGCGGCATCCGGCGCATGGAAGGCCACGGTGTGGCGCGTGAACTGATGGCCCTGACGATTGACGAGCAGCGCGCCTGCAAACAGGCGCTCGCGCTCGGGCGCGCGCGGCGCGCCTTCGCAGACGTAGGCCTGCGCCAGCCAGTCCGAGAGCGCGCCGCCGAGCTCGGGCGTGGCGGCATGCACCTTCGCGGCGAGCGCTTCGTAGCCCGCGGGCGCCGGTGCGCCCCGCGCCGCACCGTGGCTGAGCACGCCGGCCTTCACCGGCGGCACGTCCGTCGCTACCGCGTCGAGGCGCGCCGGGTCGGCGACGTCGAGCGCGTGCAGGCGCTCGCGCAGCACCGATTCCACCGCCACCTCCCACCCGGGCTCGATGCGCACCTGCTGCCAGAGCCGCGGCAGCGCCTGCAGGGCGTTGCGCTCGAGCCAGTCGCGCAGCGGCGCATTGTCCTCGGCTGCCGCCTGGATCTGCTCCAGGGTCGCGAGCTGCGCTTCGGCCGCCGCATGCTCGTGCGAGGCGGCGGACAGGCGCTCGGCGGCCGCGGCCTGCCCGGTCTCGAGGACGTCGCATTCCTCCTGCAGGGCGTTCAGCGCGCCTTCCGCGTCGGCAATCGCCGTGTCACCCGCGTCGCGCCGCGCTTCCTGCGCCGCGAGCGCGGCGGCGTCGGGCTGCTGCAGCGGCCGGCGCTCCGCCAGCAGGCGCGCGCGCCGCTGCGCCAGCGCCTCGAGCGCGCGCTCCACGTGCTCGAGGTTGGACTGCTCGAGCTGGGCACGGCTCTGCGCGCGCAGCAGCTCGCTGCGGCACTCGCTTTGCTGTTCCTGCGCATGGCGGAACGCGCGCTCGGCTTCGGGCAGCCTGCCGCCCTCCGTCGCCGCGCGCGCCTGGGCGTCGCTGACCCGCTGGCGCGCGCCGCCGGCGCGCCCGGCCCACGAGTGCAGCGCCTGCGTCAGCTGCGCGCGCTGCTCGCGCCAGGCGCCGAGCTGCGTACGACGCTCGGCATGCTGGAATTCCAGCCGCTGGCGCGTTTCCTCGACGTGGCGCAGCTCGGATTCCAGGCGCGCTACCTCGGCATTCGCCGCGTACAGCGCGGCTTGCGCCGCGTTCATGCCGTCGCCCGCGGCGTAATGCGCGGCGCGCGCCGTCTCCAGGCGGCTTTCGATCCCGCGCAACGTCGCCGTGCCCGCCTCCAGCGCGTTCGCCTGGCTGGCGATCTCCTGCGCGTGGCGCTCGCGCTCGGCGGCGGCATCGCGCCGCCGCAGGAACCACAGCAGCTGCTGCTTGAGCTGCAGCTCCGCCTGGATCTCCTGATAGCGCGTGGCGACCTTCGCCTGCGCGTCGAGCTTCTCGATCTGCGCGCCGAGCTCGAGGCGGATGTCGGTGACGCGCGACAGGTTGTTTCGAGTGTCCTCGAGGCGGTGCTCGGTCTCCTTGCGCCGCTCCCTGTAGCGCGAGACGCCCGCGGCCTCCTCGAGGAACACACGCAACTCGTCGGGCTTCGCCTCGATGACGCGCGAGATCATGCCCTGCTCGATGATGGCGTAGGCGCGCGGCCCCAGGCCGGTGCCGAGGAACATGTCGGTGACGTCGCGGCGGCGCACGTGCTGGTTGTTGATGTAGTACGAGGACTCGCCGTCGCGCTGCAGGATGCGCTTCACCGAAAGTTCGGCGTACTGGCTCCACTGGCCGCCGGCGCGCCCGAGGGAGTTGTCGAACATCAGCTCGACGCTGGCGCGCGCCAGCGCCTTGCGCTCGCCGGAGCCGTTGAAGATCACGTCCTGCATCGAGTCGCCGCGCAGCGCCGAGGCGCGCGTTTCGCCCAGCACCCAGCGCACCGCGTCGATCACGTTCGACTTGCCGCAGCCGTTCGGCCCGACGATGCCGACCAGCTGGCCCGGGAAGTGGATCGAAGTGGGATCGACGAAGGACTTGAAGCCTGAGAGACGGATCTGGTGGAGTCGCACGGAGCGTGTTCGCGTTTCGAAAATGATACCATCTGCGCGCTCGCAATTCGCCGCGCCACGCCGCAATTTCCGATGCCTTCGCG
>JBBDXL010000064.1:0-5641 GCA_040902335.1 Burkholderiales bacterium | reverse complement strand
ATTCTAACCCTGCTAGAATCCGCGCGCTCCCGCCATGCATTCCGCCGACCGCGCGTTCATCGCCGAAACCACCGCGAAGATGCTCCTCGAGGTGAAGGCGGTGCTGTTCTCCGAGGGCAAGCCCTTCATCTTCACTTCCGGCTGGGCGAGCCCGGTGTACATCGACTGCCGCAAGCTCATCTTCTACCCGCGCATCCGCGGCCAGCTGGTGGACTTCGCCACGGCGACGCTGGCGCGCGACGCGGGCTTCGAGCAGTTCGACGTCATTGCCGGCGGCGAGACCGCCGGCATTGCCTACGCGGCGTGGATCGCGGACCGCCTCGGCCTGCCGATGCAGTACATCCGCAAGAAGCCGAAGGGCTTCGGCCGCAACGCGCAGATCGAGGGCGACATCCGCGAGGGCGCGCGCACCCTGTTGGTCGAGGACCTGACCACCGACGGGCGCTCGAAGATCAATTTCTGCAAGGCGCTGCGCGAGGCGGGCGCCGTGGTCGAGCACGTGTTCGTCAACTTCTATTACGACATCTTTCCGGAATCGAAGCAGGTGATGGCGGAGCTCGGCGTGCGCCTGCACCATCTCGCCACCTGGTGGGACGTGCTGAAGGTCGTGAAGCAGGGCAATTACCTCGCTGGCGCGCAGGTGGGCGAGGTGGAGAAGTTCCTCAACGCGCCGGCCGAGTGGTCCGCCGCGCACGGCGGCGTCTCGAGCTTCCCCTCGTCTTGAGGGTAGTCACCCTCAACGTCAACGGCATCAGGTCCGCGGCGAACAAGGGCCTGTATCGCTGGCTCGCCGCGCAGAAGGCCGACGTGGTGTGTCTCCAGGAGATCAAGGCGCACGACGGCGACCTTGTCGAGGCCATGCGCGCACCGCGCGGCCTGCACGGCTTCTTCTCGCACGCCGAGAAGAAAGGCTACTCGGGCGTGGGCCTGTACAGCCGGGTGCGGCCCGCCGCCGTCAACGAGGGATTCGGCGTCAGGGAATTCGATTCTGAGGGGCGCTACCTCGAAGCACGATTCGGCAAGCTGTCCGTGATCTCGGTCTACCTGCCCTCGGGCTCCGCCGGCCCGCACCGCCAGGCGTCCAAGTTCCGTTTCCTCGACAGCTTCCTGCCGCACCTGAGCAAGTTGAAGCGCAGCGGCCGCCAGGTCATCCTGTGCGGCGACTGGAACATCGCGCACCAGGAAATCGACCTGAAGAACTGGCGCTCCAACCGCAAGAACTCGGGCTTCCTGCCCGAGGAGCGCGCCTGGCTGACGAAAGTGTTCGACGAGCTGGGCTTCGTCGACGTGTTCCGCACGCTGAACGCGAAGCCCGAGCAGTACACCTGGTGGTCGAACCGCGGCCAGGCCTGGGCGAAGAACGTGGGCTGGCGCATCGACTACCAGATCGCCACGCCGGGCATCGCCGCGCGAGCGCGCGAGGAGTCGATCTACAAGCGCAAGCGCTTTTCCGACCACGCGCCGCTGACGATCGACTATGAGTACCGGCTCTAGCCGGCTGCCGGAAAGCGTTCGCCCCTACTTCGAGGCCGCGCCGCTCGCGGCGCTGTTCCTCGGCATTTCCTCCGGCTTCGCCTTCGCGATGATCGGCGCGACCCTGACCACGCGCCTCGCCCAGCACGGCATCACCAAGGGCGCGGTGACCGCCTTCGCGCTCACCTTTCTCGCCTACAACCTGAAGTTCCTGTGGGCCCCGATCGTCGATAACGTCCACCTGCCCGTGATCGGGCGCTTCGGCCAGCGCCGCAGCTGGCTCTGGCTCGTCGGCGTGCTGGTGATGGCCGCGGTCGCCTTCCTGGGCTTCGCCGATCCGGACGAGTCCCTCTTCCTGGTCGCGGTCGCCGCGATCACCGTGGGCGTGGCTGGTGCCACGTTTGACATCATCATCGACGCCTACCGCATCGAGCTGCTCGAGCCGCGCCAGCTCGGCGTCGGCTCCGGCATGTCCCAGTACGGCTGGCGCATCGGCGCCGCGGCGGCGGGCGCCCTGGCCCTGGTCCTCGCCCAGCAGTTCGGCTGGAGCGCGGCGTACGTCGCCTGCGCCGCCTTCGCGTTGCCGGCGATGCTGGTCGGCCTCGCGATGGGCGAGCCGCGGCGTCACCACGAGCCCGCCGTGGCGCGCGGCGTACTCGAGGCGGTCCGTGCCTACTTCAGCCCGCTCGTCGAGTTCGTGCAGCGCCAGGGCGCGCTCGTGGTGCTGCTCTTCGTGCTGATCCACAAGATCGGCGACACGCTCGCCAACCTCACGCTGCGGCTGCTGTTCGAAAGCCTCGGCTTCACCAACAACGAGATCGCCTTCTACGACGTCGGCATCGGCTTCATCGCCCTGCTCGCCGGCATCTTCGTCGGCGGCATCCTTTACGTGCGGCTGGGCATGAAGCACGCCGTCCTCGTCAGCCTGGTGCTGATGGCGGTGTCGAACTTCAGCTTCGCCGCGCTGGCGGCGGTCGGCCACACCAATCTCGGCATGGCCGCCGCGGTCGGCTTCGAGAATTTCGCCAGCGGCATCGGCGGCGTGACGGTGGTCGCCTACCTGTCCGCCCTGTGCAACTTGCGCTTCACCGCGACCCAGTATGCCCTGCTCTCCGCGCTGGCCAGTATCGCCGGGCGCTTCCTCACCGGAACGACGGCGGGTTCGATGATCGAAGCGATGGGGTTCGTGAACTTCTACCTGCTCACCGCCTTCGTCGCCTTTCCCGGCGTGATCCTGTTCTGGTTCATGATCCGCTCGGGGCTGGCCGACCTGTCGATCGGCTCGGCGGGCACCGAGGGCTGATGCACAACACTCAGAAGGGATTGGGCTGGTTCGGGTTGCTCGTCGTGCTGGCGCTCGCGGTGGGCGCGGGCTACTACCTCTACCAGCAGATGGTGGTGGGCGACGCGAGGCCGAGCTGCGCGGCGCAGCAGAACGAATGCCTGCAGAAGTGCCGCCGCGCGAGCACCGACAACGCTGCCGCGCAGGCCTGCCAGCAGGACTGCCGGCGCGAGGCGGAGGTGTGCTCCAGCCTCGCGCGCTAACGCGGCTTCAGGGCTGGATCTGCGCGCGCACCTCGCCGCCCTTGTGGCGCGCCGTGTGCACGTTCACGTAGAGCTCGTCCGCCTTCCAGGCCTTGATCTGCGCAGCCGTGAGCTTGCGGCCTTCCGCCACGCTGTAGGTGTCGCCCTTCTTCTCGAGCGGCACGATCACCGGGCCGTTCTTGCCTTTGGCGCCGATATGGATGTGCGCCGCCATGCCCGCCACGTCCTTGGTGGTGACGCTGCCCGTGATGCTGCCGTCATCCGCGAGCCGGAAGCTGCCGCTCCCCGAGCCCGTGACATTGACCGGTGGCACTTCCTCCGCCCCGCTCAGCTTCACGCCGACGGCGTTGCTGCCCGGAATCCAGTGCGGCAGCGTGCCTTGCACCTGCGCGCAGCCCGCCAGAACGAGCGCTGCGATGATCACCAGGATCTTCAATGCCTGCGTGCTCATGATGATGCCTCCCTCTTTATGGACGACAGATGCTGCGCCGTAAGCTCGCGCCCGGTCAAGCCCCGCGGGCGCTAGGCCGTGACGCGGTACACGGCGATGCTGCCGATGAGGTTTGGCAGCACGCTCACCGGCCGGCCGCGGTGCAGCACCACGCGCTCGCGGATCTTCGCGCCGAGCTTCGCGCACAGGTCCTCGAAATCGTGCAGCGTGCACAGGTGCACGTTCGGCGTGTTGTACCACTGGTGCGGCAGCTCCTTCGACACCGGCATCCTGCCCGCGAGCACCTGCAGGCGCGCGCGCCAGTGGCCGAAATTGGGAAAGGAGACGATCGCTTCCTTGCCCACGCGCAGCATCTCGCGCGTGAGGAACTCGATGCGGTGGATGGTCTGCAGGGTCTCGGAGAGGATGACGTAGTCGAAGGAGCCGTTCTGGAACAGCGCGAGGCCCGATTCGAGGTCGAGCTGCAGCACGTTGACGTCGTTCCTGAAGCAGGCGAGCACCTCGGCGTCGTCGATCTCGACGCCGTAGCCATGCGCCTGGTTCTTCTCCCACAGGTGCCTGAGCAGCGAGCCGTCGCCGCAACCGAGGTCCAGCACGCGCGCGCCGGGCGCCACCCACTGCGCGATCGCCTCGAGGTCGGGGCGCGTCACAGCTCGATGTTCTCGAAGTAGGCGCGCAGCGCGCCGTGGTAGCGCGGGTCCTCGAGCAGGAACGCGTCGTGCCCGCCGGGCGCATCCAGCTCGAGGTAGGAGACGATGCGCCGGTTGTCGAGCAGCGCCTTCACCATGGCGCGCGAGCGCGACGGCGCGAAGCGCCAGTCGGACTTGAAGGACACCACCAGGAACGCCGCTTGGGCGCGGGCGAACGAGCGCGCGAGGTCGCCGCCGAAGTCGCCCGCGGGGTCGTAGTAGTCGAGCGCCTTGGTGATGCGCAGGTACGTGTTGGCGTCGAAGTAGGTGGAGAACTTGTCGCCCTGATGGCGCAGGTAGCTCTCGATCTCGAAGTCGATGTCGAAGTCGAAGCCGAGCGCGGCGCGCCGCAGCTGCCGGCCGAACTTCTCCATCATGGCGTCGTCCGACAGATAGGTGATGTGGCCGATCATGCGCGCGATGCGCAGCCCCCGCGCCGGCACGACGCCGTGCTCGTAATAGTGGCCGCCGTGGAAATCCGGGTCGGTGACGATCGCCTGGCGCGCCACCTCGTTGAAGGCGATGTTCTGCGCCGAGAGCCTCGGCGTCGAGGCGATGACGAGCGAATGCCCGATGCGCTCGGGGAAGGCGAGCGCCCACTGCAGCGCCTGCATGGCGCCGAGCGACCCGCCGATCACCGCGGCGAAGCGCTCGATGCCCAGGTGGTCCGCGAGCCGCGCCTGCGCCGCCACCCAGTCCTCGACCGTGACCACCGGGAAGTCGGCACCGTAGGGCTTGCCGGTCGCGGGGTTGACCGAGGTGGGGCCGGTGGAGCCGAAGCAGCCGCCGATGTAGTTGTTGCCGATGACGAAGAAGCGGTCGGTGTCGAGCGGCTTGCCCGGGCCGACGAGGTTGTCCCACCAGCCGACGTCCTCGGGCGCGCCGGCGTAGGTGCCGGCGACGTGGTGCGAGGCGTTCAGCGCGTGGCAGACGAGCACGGCGTTCGAGCGCGCCGCGTTCAGCGTGCCGTAGGTCTCGTACATCAGCTCGAAGCGCGGGATCTCGGCGCCGCTCCTGAACCGGAACGGCTCCTCGAACACCGCGCGCTTCGCCTCTACGATGCCGACCGATGCGCCCATGCGCCTTCGAAATGAAAAAGCCCGTTCAGCTTTTCGCGAGAACGGGCTCATCGGGCCGGTCTCTTTAGCGGCATTTGTAGAGCGCCCGCAAGCTGAACGTCAAATCGGCGCTGGCGTGGATTATAGCCGAGCGGCGCCGCTTTTCACCATGGCGTCGATCTGCGCATCGTCGTAGCCCGCCTCGCGCAGCACCTCGCGCGTGTGCTCGCCCAGGCGCGGCGCGTGGCGGCGGTAGCCGGGCTTGGTCTCCGACCAGTCGGAGGGGACCTTCATCGACAGCAGCTTGCCCTCGCTCGGGTGCTCGATCGGCTTGAAGTAGCCGATCGCATTGAGGTGCGGGTCGCGCAGGATGTCCTCGAGGCTGTTCATGCGCTGCACCGGGATGTCGGCGCGCTCGAAGGCCT
>JBBDXL010000063.1:4413-5674 GCA_040902335.1 Burkholderiales bacterium | reverse complement strand
GGTCGGGCCTAGTCTAGCGGATCCGCCGCGCAGGGGTCAGTGCGCCGCGAACAGCCGCGCGATGTCCCGCGGGTCGAAGCGATACTCGCGGTTGGACATCTCGTTGCGGACAATGACCTCGCCGCGCTCGGCGAGGATGCTCTGCAGCTCGTCGCGGCCGAGGTTGCGCAGGACGTTGCGCACCTTCTCCGCGTCCTCGGGGCAGTGGTATTCGACGGCGTGCAGGCGGAACACGCGCAGCAGCTCCTCCGGGAACAGGCGGGTGAGCAGGTCGTAGGGCTGGGCATCGACGCTCTCGGCAAGCCGCAGCGTCGCGGCGAGCCGCGTGACCCGGTTCCAGCCGTCGGCGTCGCGCGCGTCCGCGCCGGGCAGCTTCTCGAGGAGCAGGCCGCACAGCGCGCCGCGGTCCGCGAGCAGGTGCAGGTACGAGGGACGCTGCTCCGACTGCGCGAGGTAGCGCTCGAAAGTCGCGCCGAGCGAGCTGCCCTCCAGCGACACCACGCTCTGGTAGAGCTGGCCGCTCGCCGCGTCGTCCAGCGTCACCGCCAGCTTTCCCTGCCCGGGCAGCGCGCCGGGCCCGTCCGCGCACGAGGCCATGCCGCGGATCCTCAGCTGCGCGTCGCAATCGGCCACCAGCAGCCGCAGCGCGCCGCCGCCCTGCGCTTGCACCGTGACGCGGCCGCGGTCCTTCAGGTTGGCGCCGAGCAGCACCGCGAGCGCGGTGGTGTGGCCGAGCAGCGCGGCGACGCGCGGCGAATAATCGCGGCCCTCCAGCATGCGGGTCCACGCGCCCGTCAGGCAGACGAGGCGGCCGCGGATGTCGAGGCTCTCGAAGAGGAAGCGCTGGACGTAGTCGCTGCGCACGTGCGCCGATTCTACCGCCCTCAATCGAGCGTGCGGCGGTAGAACCCGAGCCCGATGCCGATCACCACGACGGTCGCCTTTCGGCGCCATCCACCATGAGCGGAGACTCGTTATGCCGCAAGCTTTATCACCCTTGGTCGCTTGCGCGCGTGTCCGTCGTGCTCACTCGGAGGCAGCGGTTTGCATGGACCGAGCGACAGCAGGAAAGGCCTTCAGCAGGCGCCGGTCTTCCGTAACCAGAACGGTGCCGAGCCGTTGTGCCAGCGCGAGGTACTGTCCGTCGTAGGCGCTGACAGGGGTCTGGACGGCCAGCGTGAGCGCCGCTTCCGCGTCCATCGCGTTTTCGCGTGGTCCGAACAATTCAATCGCCCGCCACCAAAGGACCCGGGCCTGTTCG
>JBBDXL010000063.1:0-4313 GCA_040902335.1 Burkholderiales bacterium | reverse complement strand
TCGCCCTCGATGACGTAGTAGGCCACGACATTGACATCGACGACGATCATTCCCGGCCGGCGCGCTTGGCCTTGTCGAGGAAGCGATCCGTCAGGGCGAAGCGTCCCTTGAACGGCGGCGCGGCCTTGGAGGTCGCCGTCTCGGCGCCGAGCGCGTCTTCGAGCACCGCGATGACCTCCTTGGTCATGCTGCGATGATTGCGGGCGGCGCGCTGCTTGAGCCGCTGGTGCAGCGCGGATGGGAGTTTCTTGATCGCGAGGCCGGTCATGCGATATCTTCCTTTTGCTAGCAGAGCGCTAGCATTTTAGCACTGCCCGGATCCTACAGGCCCAGATAGGCTTGCCGCACGCGATCGTTGTGGAGGAGCTCATCGCCCGAGCCGCTCATGACGACGCGCCGATTCTGCCGCCCTCAATCGAGCGTGCGGCGGTAGAACCCGCGCCCGATGGCGATCACCACGAGCATGAACGCGAGGATCGGCCAGAGCTGCGGCCAGCTCGAGGGGCAGCGCCGGCGTCGAGAGCAGATTCTCGAAGGTGCCGCGCTCGCCGCGCGACCTCGAGGCGCTTGCGGTCGGGGAGGGTGAGCGAGGAGGCGGGCAGGTCGCGCCTGGGACCGAGGCCCAGCTTCTCGAGGATATCCAGGGAGAGCTTGCGGGCGGCCTGGGTGGGCCAACGCGGCGCGGCTGCTCGGCCTCTAGAAGCGCCAGCCGAGCTTCAGGCTGTAGGAGCTGGCGTCCCCCGTCTTGTCGGCCTGGACGTTGAGGTTGAGGACGGCGAAGTTCATGCCGATGCCGACGAACACTTTCGTGAGCTCAAATTCCTCCTTCTGCAGCCCTCCGGTGCCGCGCGGGTCGCTCTCGATCCACACCCGCCCGATCCCCGCGTAGGGCGTGAGGAACGCGAATCCCTTGGAGATGGAGATGTCCAGCCCGCGCGTATCGAACGCCAGCTGGTCGACGCCGCTCAGCTTGGTGATGCTGCCGCGCACGGCAAGCGCCGGCGACGCCACGCCGCCTTTGAGGATGGCGTAGCGCAGCTCTCCGCCCGTGTACCTGATGTTGCTGCCCGGAATCGGGGCGTAGATCAGCCCGATATCGAATCCGGCGGGCAGTCCCTTGTGCAGGCGAATCGTCGGCACGTAGAGGGTCGTGTCGGCGTCGTCCGAAGTAGTGCGCTGCAGGATTTCCGCGTTCTCCATCCTCGTGGCCGTCACCCCCACGCCGATATCGAACCCGGTGATGCCGAGCGGCTCGGCCGGGATCTGCGCGTGGTAGCTGAGCGCCGCCCCCAAGTCCTCCGACAGCAGGCGGAACTGGCCCTGGACGATATTCTGCAGCTGGTCGATCTCCTGCGCCCATGCCGGCGACGCAGCGAGGATTCCGGAAAACAGCACAACCTTGATAGGGCGCACGATCGACTCCTTAGAGGGTGGCGATAGAATGGTATGACGCATTAATTGCACCGCGACGTGAATTACCGCACACAAGTCGGCATTGTAGGCGCCGGCCCCGCGGGCCTGCTGCTCGCACATCTGCTGCGCCTGGAGGCCATCGAGTCGCTGGTGCTGGAGACGCGCACGCGCGACGAGATCGAGGCCACGATCCGCGCCGGCGTGCTCGAGCAGGGCACCGTCAACGTCCTGAACGAGACGGGCGTCGGCGCGCGCATGATGCGCGAAGGAGCCGTGCACCACGGCATCTTCCTGCGCTTCGCGGGCCGCAGCCGCCGCATCGACCTTGCCGGTCTCACCGAGGGACGCTCGATCATGGTGTACGCGCAGCACGAGGTCATCAAGGATCTCGTGAAGGCGCGGCTCGACGCCGGCGCGCCGATCGAGTTCGGCGTGAAGGACGTGACGCTGCAGGACCTCGACACCGAGGCGCCCAAGGTGCGCTTCCGCGATGCCGCGGGCGGGCTGCGCGAGCTCGGCTGCGACTTCGTCGCGGGCTGCGACGGCTTTCACGGCATCTCGCGCCCGGCGGTGCCGTCGCGGCGCCGCAGCGAGTTCACGCGCACCTACCCCTTCGGCTGGCTCGGCATCCTGGTGGAAGCGCCGCCCTCCACCGACGAGCTGATCTACGCGCACCACGAGCGCGGCTTCGCCCTGGTCAGCACGCGCTCGCCGCAGATCCAGCGCCTGTACGTGCAATGCGATCCGGAGGAGCGCATCGAGCACTGGCCGGACGAGCGCATCTGGGAGGAGCTGCGCGCGCGGCTCGCCACCGTGGACGACTGGCAGCTGAAGGAAGGCCGCATCTTCCAGAAGGGCATCGTCGCCATGAGGAGCTTCGTGGTCGAGCCGATGCAGTACGGGCGGCTCTACCTCGCCGGCGACGCCGCGCACATCGTGCCGCCGACCGGCGCTAAGGGCCTGAACCTGGCGGTGGCCGACGTGCGCGTGCTGGCGCGCGCGCTCAAGGCGCACTACCGGGACAAGCGCAGCGACCTGCTCGCGCAGTATTCGGCCACCGCGCTGCGGCGCGTATGGCGCGCCGAGCATTTCTCGTGGTGGATGACCTCGATGCTGCACCGCTTTCACGACGATTCGCCGTTCCACCACCGGCTGCAGCTCGCCGAGCTCGACTACGTGACCAGCTCGCGCGCCAAGGCGACCACGCTCGCCGAGAACTACGTGGGGTTGCCGCTGGACTAAGGACCATGCCGGTCCGTCAGGAGATCCGCGAAGGCCGCGTTCCCGTCAAGGTCTATACCTGCGAGATCGAGGAAAGCGCGCGCCGCCAGCTCGTCAACCTCTCGCAGCTGCCGATCGTGTACCACCACGTCGTAGCGATGCCCGACGTGCACCACGGCATCGGCGCCAGCGTCGGCTGCGTGATCCCCACGCTGCGCGCGATCATTCCCGCCGCCGTCGGGGTGGACATCGGCTGCGGCATGATCGCTTCGCGCCTGTCGCTCACCGCGAACGAAATCTGCGAAGCCCCGCTGAAGAAGGTCTTCGCGCAGATCTCGCGCGACGTGCCGGTGGGCTTCGACCAGCACGACGAGCGCGACACGCGTGCCGGCGCCGCCAGGCCCCTCAAGCGCGCCTTGCGCGCCATCCTGGACAAGCACCCCGGCATCGAGAAGCGGGTGGGCAAGAACTCGAGCTGGGTGCGGCAGATGGGCACGCTGGGCGGCGGCAACCATTTCATCGAGGTGTGCCTGGACGAGGCGCAGCGCGTCTGGGTGATGCTGCACTCGGGCAGCCGCGGCATCGGCAACGCCATCGGCACCTACTTCATCGCGCTGGCGAAAAAGGACGCCGAGCGCCATCAGCTGCACCTGCCCGACCGCGATCTCGCGTACTTTGCCGAAGGAGCCGAGCACTTCTGCGACTACGTGCAGGCGGTCGGTTGGGCGCAGGACTACGCGCGCGCCAACCGTGCCGAAATGATGGACCTGGTCCTGGAGGCGCTGCGCCGCCACCTGCCCGCATTCGAGGTCACGACCGAGGCGGTCAACTGCCACCACAACTACGTGGAGCGCGAGACGCACTACGGCGAGAGTGTGTGGGTGACCCGCAAGGGGGCGATCCGCGCACGCGAGGGGGATCTCGGCATCATCCCGGGCAGCATGGGCACGCGCAGCTACATCGTGCGCGGCAAGGGCTCGGCCGAGGCCCTGCAGTCCTGCGCGCACGGCGCGGGGCGCCGCATGAGCCGTACACAGGCAGAGAAGCAGTTTTCGATCGCCGACCTCGCGGAGCAGACCGCAGGTGTCGTGTGCCGCAAGGACAAGGGCGTGCTGGACGAAATCCCGGGCGCCTACAAGGACATCGATACGGTCATGGCGAACCAATCCGACCTGGTCGAAGTCCTACATTCGCTCAAGCAGATCCTCTGCGTAAAAGGATGACGCCATGACTTCGATGCATCGCCGCCGCCTGCTCGGCGCCGCCGCCGCTTTGCCTTTCGCCAGGACAGTGCTGGCGCAGGAGCTCCCGCTCACGCCCGCCTGCGGCCCCCAGGCCGCGCTCACGCCGCGCCAGACCGAAGGGCCTTTCTATACGCCGGATACGCCGCAGCGCGGCTCGCTCGTCGAACCGGGCTCGAAGGCGCAACGGCTGATGCTGAGCGGCCGGGTCGTATCGCCGCAGTGCCGTCCGGTGGCCCGCGCGCTGCTCGATTTCTGGCATTGCGACGACAAAGGCGAATACGACAACGCGGGCTTTCGCTACCGCGGGCACCTGTTCGCGGACGCCGACGGGCGCTTCCGCCTGGAGACCATTTTCCCTGCAATCTATCCCGGCCGCGCGCGCCACATCCACGTCAAGGTGCAGGCGCCGGGCCGGCGCATCCTCACCACGCAACT
>JBBDXL010000062.1:0-36557 GCA_040902335.1 Burkholderiales bacterium | reverse complement strand
CCCAGCAGCACGAACCCCTCGCGCGCCGCGGCGGCGCTCAGCCGCTCATCCAGGCAGACGAACTCGAGCGACGGGGCCTCGCCCTCGGCGGCGACGACGGCGCCCGCCAGCTGCAGGCTGTCGGCGGCGCGGAGCGGGTGCACCCGGAGCAGCCGTTGCGCGGCGTTGCGCACCGCATCCGAGGGCAGGACTTCGTGCCAGGCCAAGGCCAGCGAGCGCAGGCGATCCAGCGCGGCGCTGGCCTGCGCCAGGTCCAGGACGCCTTCGCGTTCGCGGCGAGCGATGGCGGAAGCGCATTCGACAGGCGTGCCCCACCACACCAGCATCTCCGGGTCGCGCTCCAGGGAGTCGAGCAGAGCCTCCCGCTCGGGCTCGGCGAAGAGGAGCGGCACGACCGCGGAAGCGTCCCAGAACCTCATCGGCCGTCGCGCCGCTCTTCCACGAGCGCCTCGGTGACGCTGCGCCCGGGCTTCGGCACGGCGGCACGCAGCGCCTTGAGCGGCGTCCTGGACCTCGCCCGGCGCAGCAAGCCCGCCCGCTCCAGGCGCGCGAGCCGGCCCTCGCCTTGCGCCTCGCCCGTGACGCGCTCGAGCCGCGCCACCGGCTGCTGCCGGTCGAAGATCAGCACGGTATGGCCGGCGCGCACCTTCTTCAGGTATTCGCTCAGCCGGTTCTTCAGCTCCGAAATGGTGGCCTTTACCATAAGGCCATGTTAGCCATGGCCCGAGAGCCATGCAAGCCGGCGTCGGTCGCATGAGCCACGGCCGACTTACCCGAGCACCACCCGCACCTTGTGCACCGCCCCGTCATCCGCCAGCGGCACCCGCGCCGCACCCTCGGCAAGCGCCTTCCCATCGAGCGCAGCCGACGCAACACCACGGCTGACGCCCTGCGGATTCTCCACCGCGATCTCGTAGCGCGCGGAGCGATGCTTGAAGACGATCTCGAACCCGGGCCACGCCCTGGGGATGCAGGGATCGAGGAGCAGGAACTCCCCCTGCAGGCGAAAGCCGAGGATCCCCTCGATCCCGGCGCGATACAGCCAACCGGAGGAGCCCGTGTACCAGGTCCAGCCGCCGCGCCCCACGTGCGGGAACACCGAATAGACATCGGCGGCGACGGCGTAGGGCTCGACTTTGTAGCGCTGCACGTCGGCCCGCGTGCTCGTGTGGTTGATCGGATTGACGAGCGAGAACAGCGCCGCCGCCTTGTCCCCCTCGCCCAACGCGGCGAAGGCGAGCACCGACCACGCGGCGGCGTGGGTGTACTGGCCGCCGTTTTCCCGGATGCCCGGCGGATAGCCCTTGATGTATCCGGGATCGAGCGAAGTGCGCTCGAAAGGCGGCGTGAAGAGGAGCGCGAGGCGCTCGTCCCGGCGAATCAGCAGCTGGTCCACGGCGGCCATGGCGCGCCGCGCGCGCGCCGGCTCCGCCGCCCCGGAGAGCACGCTCCAGGACTGCGCGATCGAGTCGATGCGGCATTCCTCGCTCGTGGAGGAGCCGAACGGCGTGCCGTCGTCGAAGTAGCCGCGCCGGTACCAGCCGCCGTCCCAGCCGTCCCGCTCGAGCGCGGTTCGCAATCGGCCGGCGTGCGCCAGCCAGTTCGCGGCGCGCGCCTCCTCGCCCCGCGCTTTCGCCAACGGCGCGAACGCCGAGAGCGCCGCGTGCAGGAACCAGCCCAGCCAGACGCTCTCCCCGCGGCCTTTCTCGCCCACCCGGTTCATGCCGTCGTTCCAGTCGCCCGTGCCGATCAGCGGCAGGCCGTGCGCGCCGAGGGCGAGGCTCTGGTCGAGCCCGCGCGCGCAGTGCTCGAAGAGCGGCGCGCGCTCACCGGACAACACCGGCTGGAAGTAGGCGTCGTGCTCGCCCGCCGCGAGCGGCCGGCCCTCGAGGAACGCGACCGACTCGTCCAGCACCGCTGCGTCGCCGGTCGTCTCCACGTAGTGCGCCACGGCGCAGGCGAGCCAACCCCGATCGTCGGAGATGCGCGAGCGCACGCCCTGGCCGGAGGGCGGCAGCCACCAATGCTGGACGTCGCCGTCCACGAACTGCCGCGCGGCGGCGCGCAGCAGGTGCTCGCGCGTCAGCGCCGGCCGCGACACGGCGAGCGCCATGGCATCCTGGAGCTGGTCGCGAAAGCCGAAGGCGCCGCTCGCCTGGTAGAACGCCGAGCGCGCCCATACGCGGCAGGCGAGCGTCTGGTAGAGCATCCAGCGATTGAGCATCACGTCCATAGACCGGTCGGGCGTCTTTACCTGGATCGCGCCGAGGACGTCGTCCCAATACGCAGTGACCTCGCGCAGCACCGCATCCAGGTCCGCCGCCCGGTAGCGCGCGACCAGGGAGCGCGCCTCCAGCTCGCTCGCCGCCTGGCCGAGGAAGAAGACGATTTCCGCGGTGCCGCCCGGCTCGAGCTCTGCAGGGGCCTGCAGCGCGGCGCAGGGATCGAGCCCCGCGCCTGCCCGCTTGGAGAGGACCGCTTCCCCCGCGAGCGCGGCCGGATTGTCGAGCGTGCCGTTGCGCCCCAGGAACTCCCGCCGGTCGCAGGTCCACGCGGTCTGCCGTCCACCCAGGTCCGCGAAGGCGACGCGCGAGCCGAAGCTCGGGTTCCACGGATTGCGCGCGAGCAGCGCGCCGGTCTGCGCATCGAGCTCGGTCGCCACCGAAAACGCGGACGCGCTGCGCTGCGGGCCGAGCACCCATTCCACGTAGGCCGTGACCTGCAGCCGCCGCGCCCGGCCCGAGGTGTTGCGGATCGTCAGCCGCGAGATCTTGACCGGGTCCTCGAGCGGCACGTACTGCAATAGCTCCAGCGCGATGCCGTGCGCGCTGTGCTCGAAGCGGCTGTAGCCCTGGCCGTGCCGGGCTACATAGGGCGCGGACTCGTCGCGCATCGGCAGCGCCGTGGGCCCCCACAATTCGCCCGTGTCCTCGTCGCGCACGTAGAGCACCTCGCCCGGCCGGTCGGTGACGGGGTCGTTCGACCAGGGCGTGAGCTGGTTCTCGCGGCTGCCGCCGCACCAGGTGTAGCCGCTGCCCTCGACCGCGGCCTGGAAGCCGAACGAGGGATTGGCGACGACGTTGATCCACGGGGCGGGCAGCCAGCGCTTCGCGCCGAGGGTCGTCACGTACTCGCGCCCCTGCTCTGCGAATCCGCCGAAGCCGTTGAAGAATTCGAGCTCCGCCGGCGCCGGAACGCCCTGCGGCGCCTCCGCTGACGGCGCGCGCCGCGGCGGCGGCGCGCCCGTGCCCGCTTCCGCTTCCGGGAGGTTGTTCAACTGCTCCTGCAGCGTGCCGCGGCGCCCTGCGAGCACGGCGCGGGACATGGTGAGCAGCAAAGCCCTGGTCTGCGGCGGGATGAGATCGGTGCGCAGCACGAACACGGCGCCGCGCGCGTCCTGCACGTCGATCGCGGGGCGGCGCGAGCGGCTGGTGCGCACCTGCGTCTCCAGGGCGACCTGCAGGTCCTGGATGTACGAGCTGCCCCGTTCGTTCAGGATCACGAGGTCCACCGCGAGCTGCTTCATGCGCCAGTACTCGTGCGCCCGCAGCAGCTGGCGCACGAGGGCGAGGTCCTCGACGTTGTCGATGCGCGCGAGCACGATCGGCAGGTCGCCCGAGATGCCCTGCGCCCAGAGCGCCGGCGGCGCGCCGCCGCCGCGGCGCAGGACGTCCGGCGGCGGGCGCATCTGCGGATCGGCGTAGAGCACGTGGCCCGCGAGCCGCTGGAACAGGCTCGCCTCCTCCGGGGAGATGCCGAGATAGCTCGACTGCACCTGCGCGTGGGTCCACGCCAGGGTGGCCGCGCGCTCGAAGGCCGTGGGGTCGGAATGCTTGTCGGCGAGATCCAGCACCTCGCCGCGCGAGGAGCCGACCACCGTCCAGAAGGCGACGTGCGCGCTCCTTCCCGGCGCGACCCGCAGGCGGCGGCGCAGCGCGAACACCGGGTCGAGCACGGCGCCTACCGTATTGGAAAGCGGCAGGCCGTCCACGACCGACATCGGCGTGCGCACCTCGCGCCCGCGGCCGAGGAAACGCGCGCGGTCGGTTTCGATCTCCGGCTCGCCCACCGCCTCGCCTTCGACCACGGCGAGGTGCGCCGCCCAGATCTCCGGCTCGCCGGGCGAGCGGCGGCGCCGCGTCGCCAGGATGACGCCGGCCTTGGCGAGGTATTCGGTCTGCACGAAGAGCTTGGAAAACGCCGGGTGCGCCGCGTCGGCGGCAGCGGGCGCCAGCACCAGCTCGGCGTAGGAGGTGAGGTCGATCTCGCGCGGCTCGCTGCCGGAATTCGCGACGGTCACGCGGCGCACTTCGGCGTCGTCCTCCGGCGAGACGACGACCTCGAGCGTCGTGGTGATCGAGCCGTCGTGCCGCACGAACACGCCGCGATCCTCGGTGAAGGTCGCCTCGTAGCGGTCCGCTTCGGCGCCGGTGGGCTGGTGGCCCGCGGACCACACGTCGCCGCTCTCCACGTCGCGCAGGAAGACGTACGTGCCCCAATCGTCGCGCGTGACGTCCTCGCGCCAGCGCGTGATCGCGCAATCGCCCCAGCGGCTGTAGCCGGAGCCGGCGGCCGTCAGCATCACCGCATAGCCGCCGTTCGACAGCAGGTGCGCCTCGGGCACGGCGCCGCGCGCGGAGTGCAGCCGCCGTACCGCCGGCAGCTCCAGGTCGCGAACCGTGGCCGCCGTCCTGACCTCCTCCGCCCTGGGGTGAGCGACGGCGACATCGCGCGGCGTGCGTTCCTGCAGGAGGAGCTCGGTCGCCCGCACGATCGGCTCGGCATGAAACCGTGCCCGCATCGCCCCGTCGAACAGGCTATTGGCGAGGGCGACCACCGTCATGCCCTGGTGGTGCGCCATGAAGGCGCGCACGATCGCCACGTCCTTTCCCTCGGGCAGGCGCGTGGGCGTGTAATCCAGCGCCTCGTAGAAGCCGTAGCGGCCGCGAGCGCCGAGGGCGGCGAGCCGCGCGAAGTTGCGCACCGCGGCTCCCGGATCGACCATCGCCGCGAGCGCCGTCGCGTAAGGCGCGACGACGGCGTTCTCGCCGAGGCCGCGCTTCAGGCCCAGGCCCGGGACGCCGAAGTTCGAATACTGGTAGGTGAGCTCCAGGTCGCGGACGTTGTAGCCGGACTCCGAAATGCCCCAGGGCACGCCGAGCTCGGCGCCATAGGCGATCTGCCGGCGCACGATGAGGCGGCTCGTCTGCCCGATGAGGCTCCCGGCCGGCGCGCGCATGACCAGCGAGGGCATCAGGTACTCGAACATCGATCCCGACCAGGAGATCAGCGCGGCGCCGCCGCCGCTCGGCGTGACGGCGCGCCCGAGCCGGAACCAGTGGCGCGAGGCGACATCGCCCTTGGCGATCGCCACGAAGCTCGCGAGGCGCGCCTCCGACGCGAGCAGGTCGTAGCAGCTCGGGTCGAGCTCGCCCTCCGCGACCCGGTAGCCGATCGACAGGAGCTTCCTCTCCGCGTCGAGCAGAAACCCGAAATCCATCGCCTCGGCGAGGCCGCGCGCCGTCTCCTCGAGCGCCGCGAGGCGCCGTTGCAAGCCGTGCGCGTCGTCGCCCTTCCGGGCGCGGTCGCGGCGGTGACTCTCGATCGAGCGCTGCGTGGCCTCGGCCCAGGTGAGCATTTCGGCGCCGGCCTCGTCGCCGCGCTCGCTCGCCAGCGTGCGCGCGATGTCGAGCAGGGTCGCGGCCTCGGGCCCGACTTGCATGATGCCCTGGCGAAGCGCGCCGGCCAGTGCATCGAGCGCCTCGTTGAGCTGTTGCGGCGTGATCGTCTGCGTCCGGCGGTCCTCGGGAAGCCCCTGCGCGGCTTCGCGCGTGAGGTTCAGGCTGTCTTCGATGCCTGCAAGCAGCTCGGCATCCGGTAGCGGACGGCCGATCCACTCGCGGCAGGCGTTCGCCAGCGCGACCAGGTGCCCGGCCAGGTTGCCGCTATCCACCGACGAGACGTATTGCGGGTCGAGCGGGCGCAGGTCGCGCGTGTCGTACCAGTTGTAGAAGTGCCCGCGGAACCGCGGCAGGCCGCGCATCGTCGCGAGCGTCGCTTCCAGCCGCTCCACGGTCTCGGCGGTGCCGGCCCAGCCGAAATCGCGGGCGCTGACCGCGGACAGCAGATACACGCCGAGGTTGGTGGGCGAGGTGCGGTGCGCGACGACCGGCTTGGGGTCTTCCTGGAAATTGTCCGGCGGCAGCCAGTGGTCCGTTGCGGTGACGAAGGTCTCGAAGAAGCGCCAGGTGCGGCGCGCCACCAGGCGCAAGGCGCGCGCCTCCTCGGGCGAAATCGGCAGGCGGCCGGCGACGAGCGGCGACAAGCTCGTCCAGCGCGCGATGGCGGGCGAGGCGATCCAGGCGAGCACGAACGGCGCCGCCACCGGCCAGGCCTCGCTCCCGATCCACCAGAGGATCATCGCGGCCACGCCGCCGATGGCGACGCCGCCGCCCATGCGCCGATAGAACCCGGCGAGATCGAGCCGGGGGCTCACCGTCGCCTGGCCCGCCGTGACCCAGTCGAGCAGGTGCCGGCGGCTCACGAGCAGGCGATAGAGCGTGCGTCCGATCGCATCGGCCATCAGCCAGGCCTGGTGCGCGAGGAACACGAGCAGCAATGCGGTCAGCGACAAGGCGAGCCGCACATCGGCGCCAAGGGCGCGCAGGTGGCTGCGCATCGTGGTGCGCGCGCGGCGCGGCACGATCGCCGCGAGCAGCGGAACCAGCGTTGCCAGCGCGATGGTCGACACGACGAAGCCGGTCCAGAGCGCGGCCGCCTGCAGGGGCAGCGCCCAGCCGGCGGCGAGCGCAAGGACGCACGCCGGCGCGGACAGCGAGCGGCGCAGGTTGTCGAACATCTTCCAGCGGCCGATCAGCGGCAGCGCGCCCGCGCGTCCGGCGATCCACGGCAGCAATTGCCAGTCCCCGCGTGCCCAGCGGTGCTGGCGCGCGGCGGCGACGTCGTAGCGCGACGGAAACTCCTCTACGACCTCGATATCGGAGGCGAGGCCGGCGCGGGCGAACGTCCCTTCGAACAGATCGTGGCTGAGCAGCGTACCCTCGCGCACGCGGCCCTCGAGCGCGGCTTCGAAAGCATCCACGTCGTAGATGCCCTTGCCCGTGTAGGAGCCTTCGCCGAAGAGATCCTGGTACACGTCGGACACCGCGGCGGCGTAGGGATCGATGCCGCTCATGCTGGAGAAGATCCTCTGGAACAGCGACCCCTCGCGGCCGATCGGCAAGGAAGGCGTCACGCGCGGCTGCAGCACGCCATAGCCCTCCACGACGCGTCGCGTGGCGTCATCGAAGCGCGGATGGTTGAGCGGGTGCGCCATCTTGCCTACGAGGCGCCGCGCCGCTTCGCGCGGCATGCGCGTATCGGCGTCGAGCGTGATGACGTAGCGCACGCCAGCGGGCGGCGCGGACAAGGGACCGCCCACGCCCACGAAGGTCGTATCGGCCGCGCCGCGCAGCAGCCGGTTCAGCTCGTGGAGCTTGCCGCGCTTGCGCTCCCATCCCATCCAGCGCCGCTGTCCTTCGTTCCAGAGCCGCCGGCGATGGAACAGGAGGAACCGGTCGCCGCCGGCGGCCGGGCCGTGGCGCAGATTGAGGCGCGCGATGCCCGCGGCCGCCGCGTCGAGGAGCGCGTCGTCTCCCGCGACGCTCTCTGTAGCGGCGTCCCTCCAGTCCGAGAGCAGCGCGAAATGCAGCTCGCTCTCCGGGCTCGCGAGGTGATGGATCTCCAGGCGCTCGATCTGCGCTTGCAGCTCGGCCTGGGTCGTGAGCAGGATCGGCACCGCGACCACCGTGCGCAGACGGGCCGGGATGCCGTCGCGCAGCGCCAGACCCGGCAGGAGGGTCGCACCGAACCCGCGCGTGACCGCGCGGTTGACCAGCGCCATCGCCGCGTCGATCGACGGGATCAGCCCGAGCGCCGCGAGCACGCCGAGCCACTCGGCGCCGAGCCCCGCTCTCGCCAGTGCGTAGAGCGGCATGGCGGGCACGATCGCGGCGACCAGGGCGACGGCGCCGATGTAGCCACCGATGCCGAGCCTGGCGCCGAGACGGCCGGGCCAGCTCCATAGGGGAGCGCGATATCCGATCGCCGCCTCGAATGCGCGGCGCCCGCCTGCGATCAGGTGGTAGCCGGGATCCTTCTCGCGCGCTGTCCCGGTTGCAGCCGCCAGGGCCGCTTGCGCGATCTCCAGCTCGGAGCGCTTCGAGCCCCGTGCGAGCTCCTCGATCGCGCTGCGGTAGAGGTTGCGCGTCGCAAAGTCCATCTCCGCGAAGCCGCTCACCGGGCGCAGCATGTCGTCGATGAGGCTGACGCTCTCCACCAGCTCGGGCCAGTCCACGTCGGAGATCAGCCGCATGCTCGTGATGATGTTGCGTACCGTCACGTTCGTCGCACCCTGCCGCTGGTGCTCGTCGTGCACGATCTGGTCGACGGTCCTTCCCTGGGCCCTCAGGCGCTCCTCGAGCCACACCAGCGCGGGCGTCGCCTTCGGATCCTGGTCCCGCAGCCGCTGCACGAGCTGGACGGCGAAGGACTCCGGAAGGGGCGCTCTTTCGTAGTGCCGAAGGATCGGGGCGATCGTCTCGGCCGGGGGCGCATCCGGGCCCGGGGGCCGGTCCGCCAGGGCGTCCGCTTCCTGGCGCGCTGCGCGGCTCAGCACGATGCGCCGGGCGCCGCGCCGGAGATTCTCCACGAGCACGATGCGCAGCGTGATCGCGACCGCCCACAGCTCGCCGATCGTCAGCGGCTGAACGCGCTGGTAGGCGCGCACGAACCGGCGCAGCATCCCGGGATCGAAGCGGCTGTCCGTATGCGCGACGAAGGCCCAGGCCACGCCGAAAACGCGCGGATAGCCGGCGAAAGGTCCGGCGGCCAGCTTCGGCAACTGGCGATAGTAGCCGGGCGGCAGATCGTCGCGAATCTCGCGGATCTGCGCGTCGACGAGGTGGTAGTTGTCGAGCAGCCACTCGGCGGCCGGTGTCACGGCCCGGCCCTCGCCGACCGCGCCGGCGATGGCGCGATACGCGTCGAGCAATGCCGACTCGTTGTCCTTCAGCCGGACGGCGAGCGATCGCCCGGCCATCGGCCTCGCGGTGACGCGCTGGGCCGCCGCGAGGCTCTCGGCATGCTGCTCGAGGCGCTCGACGCTGAAGAGCTCCTCGCGGATCGACTCTTCGCTATTCCAGGGGACCGCCTGCGAGGCGCGCCCGAAGGCGCGGAGAATTGCCGATTTCAATCTGACCTTTTCTGGGTCGGCGCATTATCCCCCATCGGGCAATCGACCCCTCCCCTGGCGCACCAACCAGCACCTCGCCGACGCCGTGCGCGCGGCGCGCGAGGCCGATCCTGCGCAAGCGGCGCTCGACGACACCGAGACTAGAGGCGCGCTCACCGCCTCACGGCGAAATCGGGCTCTGACCCCGATTCATCCTTCAACCCAACCCCCGTCACCCCCCGCGCCACCGCCGCCGCCGCGATCCAGTCGATCCGCCGCGCCGCCGCTTCGTACGAGAGCCCTTCCGGCCGGATGTTCGACACGCAATTCCTTTCCGCGTCGGTCCGGCCGACCCGCGGAGCGTAGGTCAGGTACGCACTCAGGCTATCGGGCGAGCTCAGCCCCGGGCGCTCGCCGATCAGCACCACGACGAGCTGGCAGCCGAAGCGCTCCCCCGCTTCGTCGCCCAAAGCGACGCGTCCCTGCAACGCGACGCAGCAGCCCGCGCCGGCCCAGCGCTGGGGAGCGAGGGAAATGAGCGCTCGGACAAGGGGCACGGCGTGGCGCTCGACCGCGAGGGCGGACAGGCCGTCCGCGACGACGAGGGCGAAGGGGTGATTGGATTTCGAGATAGCTGAATCCGGAGCGAGCCGCCGGCCGAGATCCGGCCGGCGCAGATAGGTCTCGCGGTTCACGGCTGCGCTTCTCACGACCCGGGGCGATAGCCCAAGCTCCGCAAGGCGCGAAGAAAGCGCTTCGGCATCCAGGGCGGCGTGCACCGCGTCGCGGGCGCGCGCATGCGCCAGGCCAAAGCGCAAGAGCTCCGCAGTCGGCAGCCCGCTCCCCGCGCGCCCGAGCGCGATGCGCGCGGGGGTCAGGGGGCGCAGCGCCGCCCAGGGGTTACTTACAACAACCGGATTCTCCTTCACGCGGACTCCAGCACCGCGGCGAGCGCCTGCGCCGGCGTCACGACGCGCACGCCGCGCAGCGTGCGCCCGTACAAGCGGCCGAAGTCGCGCGCATCACCGGTCACGAAGAACTGCGCCCCGCAGTGCACCGCGGCAGCAAGGAGCGGCGCGTCCTTCGCCGGCAGGCCCTCGCCCGCCGCCCAGGCCACCGTCTGCGCAGGGGCCTCGGCGACGATGACGACGACGCCGAGCGCGGCCGCGAGCCGGGCCTCGAAGCCGCGCGACTTGAGCGCGAGGTTGCGCCGCGCCTCCTCGAGCGCGTGCGCCGAGGTCACGAGCGAGCAGCGCCCCGCGCCGGCGAGCGCGACCAGGTGCTGCGCCCGCCCCTCGGCCAGGTGCGCCGCCGAGAAGACGACGTTGGCATCGAGGAAGAGCTTCAACGACGGCGGCGCTTGAGGGCCTTGGCGACGCGCGCGTTCTCCGCCGCGCTGCTGCGGTTGGCCTCCTCGAACTCGCGCACGCGGGCGTCGCTGTAGATCTCGACCGGCACCACCGCGGCCGGCCGCAGGACGACCGCGCCGTCCCCGGTTTCCTCCACGAGCAGCGTGGCCGAGCCCTGCAGCCCGAGACGGCGCAGCACACCGGCGGGCAGCGAGAGCTGCCCCTTCTTGCCGAGCTTGACGAACTCCATGATGATCTCCGGATTCCGGGATTCCGGATTATCGCATGTCCGGGCTATCCCTCAAACCAGCTGCTGCGCCACGGCAAGGAGCGGGGAGGAAGGAGAGGCGAGCAGCCGCCCGTCCGCCCCCGCGATCCCCATCTTCTCCAGCCACGCCTCGAACTCGGGCGCGCGCTTCAGTCCCATCACCTCGCGCAGGTACAGCGCATCGTGAAAAGACGTGCTCTGGTAGTTGAGCATCACGTCGTCCGCCCCGGGCACGCCCATGATGTAGGCCACCCCCGCGGCGCCAAGGAGCGTGAGCAGCGTGTCCATGTCGTCCTGGTCGGCCTCGGCGTGGTTGGTGTAGCAGACGTCCGCCCCCAGCGGCACGCCCAGCAGTTTTCCGCAGAAATGGTCCTCGAGCCCCGCGCGGATGATCTGCTTGCCGTCGAAGAGGTACTCCGGCCCGATGAAGCCCACCACCGTGTTGACGAGCAAGGGCTCGAAGGCGCGCGCTACGCCGTAGGCGCGGGCTTCGAGGGTCTGCTGGTCGCAGCCATGGTGCGCGCCGGCGGAGAGCGAACTCCCCTGCCCGGTCTCGAAGTACATGACGTTGTCGCCGAGCGTGCCGCGCTTGAGCGAGCGCGCCGCCTGCATCGCTTCGGAAAGACGGGACAGGCTCACGCCGAAGCTCTCGTTCGTCTTCTGCGTGCCGCCTACGGACTGGAAGACGAGGTCCACCGGCGCGTCCTGCTCGATCGCGCGGAGCTGGTTCGTGACGTGGGTGAGGACGCAGGACTGGGTGGGAATGGAGAAACGGGAGATCAGCTCGTCCATCATCTGCCACAGCGGCAGGAACGCGGCGAGCCCGTCTCCCGCCGGGTTCACCCCGATCACCGCGTCGCCGCAGCCGTACATGAGGCCATCGAGCATCGAGGCGGCGATGCCGCGCGGATCGTCGGTGGGGTGGTTGGGCTGCAGCCGCACCGAGAGCCGGCCCGGGAGCCCGAGGGTGTTCCGGAAGCGCGTCGTCACGCGGCACTTCCTCGCCACCGACACCAGGTCCTGGTTCCGCATCAGCTTCGACACCGCGGCCGCGATCTCGGGAACGAGCCCGCGCGCGAGCGCGGTGACTGCTTCGGAAGACGAAGACAGCAGCCACTCGCGGAACTCCCCCACCGTGAGGGCGGACACCGGCGCGAAGGCCGTCTTGTCGTGCGAGTCGAGGATGAGCCGCGTGACGTCGTCGTCCTCGTACGGAATCACCGCCTCGGTGAGAAACACCGAGAGCGGCAGATCCGCGAGCGCCATGCGCGCGGCCATCCGTTCCTCGGCGCTTTGCGCCGCCACCCCGGCGAGCGCGTCGCCCGAGCGCTGCGGGGAGGCGCGCGCGAGCAAAGTCCTGAGGTCGGAAAATCGGTAGGTGACGCCGTCTACGGCGGGGGTGTAGGGCATAGGCGCTCTCGAATATGCTCGCACGCGCTTGCAGTTTGACTTATGTTGTCTTTAGACACCATAATATGAATATTATGGTGTCTATGAACACACATAAATATGGAACAATATAGTTCTTTCAACAGGTTACAGGCAGAGCAGATGGATGAGGCGCTGAAAGCCTACAGCGCCGCCCTTTCAGTCCAGCGCCCGCCGCGAGGCTGGGCGCGCGCACTGCGCGAGGCGCTCGGCATGAGCGCCGGCCAACTCGCGCGACGCGTCGGCGTGAGCCGCGAGACGATCGCCACCCTGGAGCGTAGCGAGGCACGCGGCACGATCACTCTCGCGAGCCTGGAGAAGCTCGCGCGCGGCCTGGGCTGCCGCGTGACCTACGCGCTCGCGCCCGAAGGCGGCGGCTCGATCGAAGGCCTGCGCCGCAAGCGCGCGCTCGAAGTCGCGCGCCAGGAGCTCGGGCGCGTGTCGCACAGCATGCGCCTCGAGGCGCAGGGCCTCGCGCCCGAGCGCGAGCGCAGGCAGCTCGAGCGCCACGCGGACGCGCTCCTCGCGGGCAGCCCGCGCAAGCTCTGGGAATAGCGCGCATGAGCGCGAGCGCGACGCCGCTCGATCCCGACGAGTCCGCCGGCCTCGTCCCCGGGCACATCGCCACGCGCGAGCAACTCGACGAATGGGAAGCGGAGAACATTCTCGCCGGCCGGCGCTGGGCCGCGCGCGCGGCGAAGCGCCGCGAGATCCTCGACGACGCGTTCCTGCGCGAGCTGCACCGGCGGATGTTCGAACGCACGTGGAAGTGGGCGGGCTCATACCGCGCGAGCGAGGAGAACATCGGCATCGCGCCCGAGCGCGTCGCCGAAGAAGTGCGCAAGCTGCTCGAGGACACGAAAGCGCGGCTCGCGGGCAAGGTCGCGCCGACCGATGAGATCGCGGCACGCTTCCATCACCGTCTCGTGTCGATCCACCCGTTTCCCAACGGCAACGGACGGCACGCGAGGCTGCTCACCGACCTGCTGCTCGCCGCGAACGGCGCCGAGCCGTTCACCTGGGGACGGGGCGACCTGGAGCACGCGGGCGAAGCGCGCGAGCGCTATCTCGCCGCGCTGCGCGCGGCGGATGCGCGAGATTTCGCGCCGCTCCTCGCCTTCGTGCGCAGCGGCGCTTGATCTCGCCGGCGAGGAACCTGCTCGAAGCGCTCCGTGAGGAATATGCCCTGTAGCGCTCCAGCTACATCAGGAAGCGTGATAAAGCCACAGACAAGGCCCCGCGCATCTTCCACAATTTCGCTCGGGGCCATTCTCCCTCCTCCCCCTACATGAATGGCCCGCGTCGCGAGGCCGCCTTCGGGCGGCCTCTTTTTTTAGCGTGCCCCGCGAAGCTTCACGACCCGGCGCGCTGCGCCACCCTCACCACCTCCCTCGTCCTCAGCACCTTCTTCCCCCACACCCGGTCGAACTCCGCGATCAGCGGCTTGATCGCCTCCGACCCCGGAACCGCGCGCGCCTTCGCCACGTCCGCGAACTCGTAGTACGCGTAGTGCACCGACGGATCCAGGTCGCTCCACCCGCGCCAGGCACCCTTCGCCCCGAACGCCTTCATCGCATCCGGCAGGTGCTCGTCCTGGTACCACTTGTCGAAAGCATCCTTCACCGAAAGATCCACGACCTGCGCACGCACGATGAAGCAAGCACTCATTTCCCTCTCCTCTCTAGGCGAGCCGATAGCGCTTGCGCGCTACGTAAGCGCCGAAGTCCGCCCGCATGACCTTGCTGTACTGCTTCACCTTGTCCCCGGTCCAGTCCTTCCCGCGCCGCGCGCCGTAGGCGTCGAGCTCGCGCTCGACGGCGTCGACGTCGTACCGGTCCGTGTGCACGGTGGCGGATAGCGACAGGCGCGCGCTCAGCGGCTCCTTCGCCTGCGGATAGCCGAGCGCGAGCCCCGCGACCGGCACCACCCAGTCGGGCAGCCCGAGCAGCTCATCGATCTTCAAGACGTGGTCGCGGATCTGGCTGATGGGGCAGCAGCCGAGCCCGACGAGCTCCGCGGCGCAGACGAAGGCGCCCAAGGCGAGCGCCGCGCGAACAGCCGCCGCAGGCGAAAACCGTCGGCGCAGAAGACGAAGAGCTCGGGCGCCTGCGCGAGCCAGGGCGAGCCGGGAAGGAGCGAACAAATCGCGGCGCGCTTCGCGGCATCGGCCACTCGGATCAGGCTCGCCTGCTGCAGGTCGCTCTTCGTAGGGGCGGCGAGCGCATCGAAGTGAGCAAGCCCGTCGGGAAGCTCTAGAGCCGCGCCGAAACGGCGCTCCACGGCGGCGGCGATGCGCGATGAGGGTGTTGCAGCAGGCATGGGGCGATCTCCCGGGATCGGGGGAGGGTAGCAAGAAAGTGCGGCGCTAAGGCCGCCGGCTGTACGCCTCGTCGAACAGGCGCTCGAGCTTGCGATGGGTCCCGCGCATCCGGTTCACCACCGCCTTCGCCCAGTCGAAATACTGCCGGCGCCGCCGCAGCGGCCAGCTCTGCGGCGGGCTCGCCGCCACGTCGCGCACGTTGCAGATCTTGTCGGCGAGCTTGACGAGCTTCGCGCGCCGCGAGATGCCCGCGGCGTGCCGGATCTGCAGGCGCTTGCGCTCCTTCTTCGGCAAGGTCTTGTCGTCGGTCACCTCCAGGACGACCGCGGCCACCGGCAAGCCGAAGCGCTCCTTCAGCTCCTCGTAGGTGGTCTCGGTGTCCTCGAGCGTGTCGTGCAGGACCGCCGCCGCGAGCAGCGCCGGGTCGCAAAGCCCGCCTTCCACGCTCAGCACGCGCGCGAGCGCGATCGGGTGGTTGATGTAGGGCGAGGCTTCCAGGTCCTTGCGGCGCTGGCGGCGATGCTTGTAGGCGGCGAAGGCGACCGCGTCGACGAAGAGCCGTGTGCGTCCGCGCTTCACGTGTCTGGCCAAGCGGACCTCCTCGATCAGTCTGCGCGCAATGGTCCCTGTTTTCCCGGCGGCCCGGCACATCGGCTCGATGAAGATCGAGAGCGTCGCCACCGCGGAACCCGGCATTTAGGGCATGCCGGCTTGCAGAAATTGCGCTCCCGAGGCAGAGAGGAAATCGAGCCAGAAAGAATAATCCTTTCAATACCAAGAAGTTACCGACTTGGCACAGTCCCTGCAGAAGACCACGTAGCTGACCACTTCGTGGGAGATCGATGTCATGAAAACCAAGTCGAGCGCAGCAGCCGTCGTTACCCGGTGGACCAATCCGTCCACGGCTTCTCTCGTACTGATGGGCCTGTTGCTGCCCGGCGGAGCCGTGCTGCTCGCGTGGATGCTCTGCCGCAAGCTTCTTCCACGGGCGAGGATCGAGGCGCTCAAGCGCGTCCTGCCGGTGCTGCTGGTCGTCTTCCTGCAAGCCTGCGCCACGCAGCTCGATCTGCGCGCGGATTCCTCGCCGCGGGATGCGAACACCGCGGGCGCCAAGGCCAGCCTCACGTTCCAGAAGTATTCCGCCGCGCCCGCGGGCGAGGACGTGTTCGTGGGACCCGAGGCGCTGCGCCCCGGCGACATTCTGCTCACCTCGATGCCGGGCTTCGCCGGGGCCGGCATCGAGCTGCTGACGATCGCCCCTGTCAGCCACGCCGCGGTCTACATCGGCGACGGCCGCGTCGTGGAGGCGGTGCGCTCGGGCGTCGGCGAGCGCCGCATCGAAGCAGTCTTCGAGGAGGAATCGGTGGCGCTCGTGCTGCGCGACCCGGATCTCGACGAGGCGCAGGCCGAGCGTATCAAGGCGTACGCGCTGCAGAAAACCGGCGCGGGCTTCAACTTCGTCGGCGTCACCCTGCAGATCCCGTTCGCGATCAGCCGCAGGCTGTGCGAGCTGCCCCTGGTGCCCTCGCTGGTGCGCGACCCGTGCATTCGCGGCATGGGCGTGTTCAGCAAGCTCGCGGCCAGGGAGCGCCAGTTCTTCTGCTCGCAGCTGGTGCTGCAGGCCTATCGGCACGCCGGAGCGCAATTGACGGACGCCGATCCGCGCCTCGTCAGCCCCGCCGACATCCTGCACATGCGCGAAGGCGACGTGCCGTCGTTCAGTATCCGCGTTCCGCTGCGCTACGTCGGGCACCTCAAGTACGACCGCCCGATGCTCGCCGCGGCCGCGCGCTGAGTTCTACGTCTTCGGGAGCGAACGGCCGGCCTTTCGCCCCGGCGGCCCGGCAAGCAGCGCCACCACTCCCCCGAGGAGCGCCAGCACCGCGAACGTCGCGAGCGAAGTCGAATAACTCCCCGTCCAATCGCGCAGCGCCCCCGAGAGCACCGGCCCCAACGCCTGCCCCACGACCTGGACCGTCAGCGCCACCCCGCGGATCGCCCCGTAGCTCGTGCGCCCGAAATAGTCCGCCCAGGCGATCGGCAGCATGGTGAGCAGTCCGCCGATCCCCAGCCCGAACAGCGCCGCCGCGCCGAAGGCGAGCGGCGCAGCCTCTACGCTTCGCATCAGCACGCAGCTCACGGCGAGCGTCAGCCCCACCAGCGCGAGCGCATAGTGCAGCGGCACGCGCCGCGGCCAGAAGCCGTAAGCGAACCCGGCCACCGCGGACAAAAGCGCGAAGGTGCTCACCGCCGTAGCCGCTACGGTCGGATCCAAACCGCGTTCAATAAGAAACGGCGCTTGGTGCAGGCTGATCCCGGCCTGCACCGGGAACACCAGCAAAGTAAAGAGCGACAGCAGCCAGAACGCGGGCGTCGCGAGCGCCTCGCTCCGCGAATACCCCGGCTCAGCGGTAAACGAAGTCCCGGACGCTTCGACGACGCGCTCGCCATCCGGCCGCAGGCCCATATCCTCCGGCCGGCGCACGTGCAGCAGCCACGTCGGCACGAAGCCGATCAGCAGGACCGTCGCCCCGATCGCCACCCAGGCCGCCCGCCAGTCGCTCGCCTGCATCACGAAATGCGCGATCAGCGGCATGGTCACCAGGCCGCACATGGTGACGAGCGTCGCAACGGAGGTGGCGAACGCGCGCTTCCTCACGAACCAGTTGACGATCGAGCCGTGCACGCCCAGGTCGAACGGCCCGGAAAACGCCATGCGCGCGGTGCAGTAGAACACGAAGAAAAACGCCAGCGACTGGGTGAACGACAGGAGCAGGAGCGGTATGCCCGTCGCCAGCACCGCCACCGACAAGACCACGCGCGCGCCGTTGCGGTCCAGGAACCCGCCGAGCATCGGCGACACCAGCGCCCCCAGGATCCCGCCCACCGACACCGCCGCGGAAATCTGGGTATGCGACCAGCCGAACTCGGCCGTCATCGGCTCGATGAAGATCGAGAGCGTCGCCACCGCGGAGCCCGGGCGCGAGAACCCCGCCGCGCACACGCAGGCGAGGATCACCCAGCCGTAGTAGAACGGCAGCCGCGCGGCGAGCGCCTCGACCAGCCGGCGGCGCATATTCATCGGCGCTATATTAGTGCCCCATCCCCGGGGAGCACCCCCTGACCGACATACCGGAACTGCGCAAGCGCCTGCGCGCCCTCGTCGACTCCGGCCGCACGCTCGCCGTGCCCGGTGCGACCGACGCGCTCTCGGCGAAGCTGATCGAAAAGCACGGCTTCGAGGCGGCCTACATCGGCAGCTACGCCACCAGCGCGAGCCGCTACGGGCTGCCGGACACGGGCCTGCTCACGCTCGACGAGCTCGTGCAGCAGGCGAAGACCGTCGTCAATGCGGTAACCATCCCCGTGATCGCCGACGCCGAGGGCGGCTTCAACGACCCGGCGAACATGTGGCGCACAGTGCAGGCCTTCGAGCAGGCGGGCGTTGCGGCGATCCATATCGAGGATCACGAAGGCCCGGGCAAGCACACCAATCTGCCGCAACGCCTCAGGCCGCCCGAAGAAGCCGCGGCGCGCATCCGGGCCGCAGTGGAAGCCAGGCGCGACCCCGACTTCCTCATCGCCGCGCGGACCGACGCGCTCTGGATCGGCGGCGAGCTGGGCGAGGCGGTGAGAAGGCTCGAGGCCTACGCCAAGGCCGGTGCCGACCTCGTCTTTCCCACCTACGCCACGCCGGCGCAGCTCGCCGAGATCAAGCGGCGCACCGGCAAGCCGCTGATGATCGTCGACCTGCCCGAGGGCACGCTCGCCGACGAAGAGAAGGCGGGCGCTTCCATCGTCCTGTATTTCGGCCTCGCGACCCTGATCCAGTTCGACGCGCTGCAGACCGCGCTCGAGACCTTCCGCAGGACGCAGGACGCGAACGCGGTGACCGGCTACCGCGAGCGCGCGGCGGAGCTGGAGGAGTTCCTCGGCTACAAGGACTACGTCGAGCGCGCGCGGCGCCACGGCAGGTAGCGCATCACGGCGGAGGCCATGGAGCCTGACCAGAAGCTTGCGCAGGCGCTTGCGGCGACGGCCACGCACTTCGATGCGCAGGGACTGGCGTGCGACTATGCGGCGCTCGCTGCCTCGCGCGAGCGCGGCCACCTCGCCGTCTGCCTGGCAGCGCTCGACGCCTTCGATCCCAAGCAGGTGCGCATCGCCGCGCAAATGGCATTCTGGATCAACATCTTCAACGCCGGCGTGGTGCGCGACGCGCCGGAGCTGGAATTCGCCGGGGACGAGCAGGAAATGGCGACGTTCTTCGAGCGGCCGCGGCTCAGGATCTTCGGGCAGCCGTACTCGCTGGACGAGATCTACCATGGCCTGCTGCGCGGCAACGTGCCGGCGCACGGCAGGCTGCACGCGCCCATGAGGCGCGACGACCCGCGCCTCGCCCACATGCCCATCGCCTTCGACGAGCGGCTGCACTTCGCCCTCTACCGCGGCGCGCGCTCGTCGCCGGCGTTCCGGGTCTTCGAAGGCGGCAAGCTGGACGTCCAGCTCGAGGACGCGGCCACGCAGTACGTGCAGCGCATGGCGCGGGTAGAGCACGACGGCAGCACGGTCACCGCGCCGAGATTGCTGCAGTGGTACGCGCACGACTTCGGCGGCGAGCGCGGCGTGCTCGAATTCGTCCTCGGCCGGCTGGACGACGCGGCGCTCGAGCGCGTCGAGCGCGCTGGCGGCCGCATCCGGCTGCGCTACGCCGCGTTCGACTGGACGCTCAATCGCCGCTGAGCGCCAGCATCGGCCCCGCTTGAACTCCGCGGCGTTTGGCCCCACCCTGTGCGGATGGACATCACCCCCCAGACCTTCGAATCAGAGGTCCTCGAGTCCTCCAGGACAATCCCCGTGGTCGCCGATTTCTGGGCGCCGTGGTGCGGGCCCTGCCGCGCGCTCACCCCGACCCTGGAGAAAGTCGCCGGGGACTACGCGGGCAAGGTGAAGCTGGTGAAGATCAATTCCGACGAGAACCAGGAGCTCGCCGCGGCGTTCAACATCCGCTCGATCCCGAGCGTCATCGCCTTCAAGGACGGCCGGCCGGTCTCCCAGTTCATGGGCGCGGTGCCCGAATCGCAGGTGCGCGCGTTCTTCGACAAGCTCCTGCCGAGCGCGTCCGAGCTCGCGCTCGCGCAAGCCGAGGCGCTCTACGAGGCGGGCAAGCTGGATGAAGCGCAAGCGCAGCTCGCGCAGGTGAAGTTCGACCCCGATTGGGACGAGAAGGTCGAGGCGCTGAAGCAGGGCATCGCTTTTGCGCGCCAGGGCAAGGCGGGCCCGGGTGAGAAGGAGCTGAAGGAAAGGATCGCGCAGGACCCCGCCGACCACGACGCGCGCGCGGCGCTCGCCGCGCTCTACGCCGGGAACAAGCGCTACGGCGAGGCGATGGACGAGCTGCTCGAGATCACGCGCAAGGAAAAGGACTGGAAGGAGGGCGAGGCGAAGCGCCAGCTGCTCGCGCTCTTCAACCTCGCCGCCGACCAGCCCGAGCTCGTCTCGGCGTACCGCAAGAAGCTCGCGAGCGCGTTGTACTAGCGCCCCTGTTCCCATGGGCGACACGTCGGCGAAACGTGTCGCAAGAACGGCTTTATTGCGACACGTGACGCTTTGCAAGCGCACGATAACAAGTCTGGAGCTTATTTTCGTTTTATAATAACTTCGAAAATAACGCCCAAGGTCCCTTTCGCCCCCGACATGGCCACAGCGTCACCGCCCTCCGGCAGATATGTTCCCCTTGCGGGCGGCGGCCAGGCGTTCGTTCCGAACCCGCTGCCGCCGCCGCTCGAGTGGTCGCGGGAACTGCTTGCGGCCCTTTCGGACGCTGACCGGCTTCTCGGGCGGCTCGCGGGCCTCGGCGCGCGCCTGCCCAACCCGCAACTGCTGATCCGTCCCTTCGTACGCCGCGAAGCGGTGCTCTCCAGCCGGATCGAGGGCACGCAGGCGACCCTGGGGGAACTGCTGGCCGACGAAGCCGGCGCCACCACCACCCGCGCGCCGGAAGACCTGAAGGAGGTCCGCAATTACGTCATTGCGCTCGAAAAGGGCGTGCGGCGGCTGAAAAAGCTGCCACTGTCGCTGCGCTTGACCCGCGAACTGCACCGAGACCTCATGATTGGCGTGCGCGGGGACAACGCCGCGCCGAGCGAATTCCGCCGTATCCAGAACTGGATCGGCGCGCCCGGCGCCACGATTGCGAACGCGCGCTTCGTGCCACCGCCGCCGAACGAGCTCGCGCCCTGCCTGGACGCGTGGGAGAAGTTCCTTCACGAACGCGAGCTGCCGCCGCTCGTGCAGGCGGCACTGCTGCACTACCAGTTCGAGACGATCCATCCCTTCATCGACGGCAATGGCCGCGTGGGGCGGCTGCTGATCACCCTGTTTCTCGTGGAGCGCGAGATCCTGCCTTCGCCGCTGCTCTACCTGTCCGCGTTCTTCGAGGCGACGCGGCGCGACTACTACGACCTGCTGACAGCGGTAAGCCGGCGCAGCGACTGGGAGCCCTGGATCCTGTACTTCCTGCGCGGCGCCGCGCACCAGGCGAGCGATGCGCTCGGGCGCGTCGAGCGCATCGACGCCCTGCGCGAGACATGGCGCAAGCGGCTCGCCAGCCGGCAGACGAAAACCGTGATGGCGCTCGTCGACCGCATCACGGGCAATCCGTTCGTGACCGTCAATGGCGCCGCCGAGGCGCTCGGCGTCGCGTTCACAACGGCGCAACGTGCCATCGACGCGCTCGTCTCCCACCGCATCCTCGCCCAGACCGGGGAGGCGCGCCGCGACCGGGTGTACTGCGCGCGGGCGCTGCTCGAGATCCTCGACGAGCCCGCCGACGTCATCCAGGCCGAAAAATCCTGATCTGACCCCCTTTTTCTCTTTTTCGCTATAATCCACCCCCTGCTGAGGAGCGCTGCGTCCCCCGTTGGTGAAGGGAGTCAGGCTCAGCAAAATCAACGGCGCTCGCATCGAAACCGGTGCGGGCGCCTTGTCGTTCAGGGGCCCGCCGAACGCGAGAAGGAGCCCTGAAATGAACGCGCCCAACCCGAAATTCACCGACTACAAGGTCGCCGATCTCGCGCTCGCCGATTGGGGTCGCAAGGAAATCGCCATCGCCGAATTCGAGATGCCGGCGCTGATGGCGATCCGCGAGGAGTACGCGAAAAAGCAGCCCCTGAAGGGCGCGCGCATCGCCGGGTCGCTTCACATGACGATCCAGACCGCGGTCCTGATCGACACCCTGAAGGCGCTCGGCGCGGACGTGCGCTGGGCCTCGTGCAACATTTTCTCCACGCAAGACCACGCCGCGGCGGCGGTGGCCGCGAGCGGCACACCCGTCTTCGCCTACAAGGGCGAGTCGCTCGACGAGTACTGGGAGTACACGCACGGGATCTTCGAGTTTGGCGGCAATGGTCCGAACATGATCCTGGATGACGGCGGCGACGCGACGCTGCTCGTGCACCTGGGGCAGAAAGCCGAGAAGGACCCGTCGGTGATCTCGAAACCCACGAGCGAGGAGGAGACCGCGCTCTTCAAGGCGATCAGGAAAAAGCTCGCCGCCGAGCCCGGCTGGTACACGAAGGTCGGCAAGGAGATCAAGGGCGTCACCGAAGAGACCACCACGGGCGTGCACCGCCTCTACGAGATGGCGAAGGAAAAGCGCCTGCTGTTCCCGGCGATCAACGTCAACGACTCGGTGACGAAATCCAAGTTCGATAATCTGTACGGCTGCCGCGAGTCGCTCGTGGACGGCATCAAGCGCGCGACCGACGTGATGATCGCGGGCAAGGTGGCGGTGGTCGCCGGCTACGGCGACGTCGGCAAGGGCTCGGCGCAGGCGCTGAGGGCCCTTTCGGCGCAGGTGTGGGTGACCGAGATCGACCCGATCTGCGCGCTGCAGGCGTCGATGGAAGGCTACCGCGTGGTGACCATGGAGTACGCCGCGGACAAGGCCGACATCTTCGTCACCGCCACGGGCAACTACCACGTCATCACCCACGCGCACATGGCGAAGATGAAGGACCAGGCCATCGTCTGCAACATCGGCCACTTCGACAACGAGATCGACGTCGCGTCGCTCGCGGAGTGCAGGTGGGAGGAGATCAAGCCGCAGGTCGACCACGTCATCTTCCCCGACGGCAAGCGGATCATCCTCCTCGCCAGGGGGCGCCTCGTGAACCTCGGCTGCGCCACCGGGCACCCGAGCTACGTCATGAGCTCGTCGTTCGCCAACCAGACCCTCGCGCAGATCGAGCTCTTCACCAACACCGCCCGGTACCCGGTGGGCGTGTATACGCTCCCCAAGCACCTCGACGAGAAAGTGGCGCGGCTGCAGCTGAAGAAGCTGAACGCCCAGTTGACCGAATTGACCGACCCGCAGGCGGCCTACATCGGCGTGCCGAAGACCGGCCCCTACAAGTCCGACCACTACAGGTACTGAGTACGCCATGCGCATAGCGATCATGGGAGCGGGCGGCGTAGGCGGCTACTTCGGCGGCCGCCTGGCGCAGGCCGGGCACGAAGTCGCGTTCGTCGCGCGCGGCAAACATCTCGAGGCGATCAAGGCGCAGGGCCTCAAGTTGAAGAGCCCACTGGGCGACGCTACGATCAAGGTGCAAGCCGCCGAGAATCCCGCCGAGCTCGGGCAGGCGCAAGTCGTCCTCTTCGCCGTCAAGCTCTGGGACACCGAGTCCGCCGCCGAGCGCATCCGCCCGCTGGTGGAAAAGGGCGGCATCGTGATCCCGTTCCAGAACGGCGTCGAATCGATCGAGCGCGTCGGCAGCGTGCTCGGCGCCGAGCGCGTGATGGGCGGCGCCGCCTACATCGCCGGCCGCATCGGCGAGCCGGGCGTCATCGTGCAGACCGGCACCATGGCGCGCCTGCGCTTCGGCCCGGTGCTCCCGGCGCAGAAGAAGACCGCGCAAGCGTTCCTCGCCGCCTGCAAGGAGGCGAAGATCGATGCCGAGCTCACCGACGACATCGTAAGAGTGCTGTGGGAGAAGTTCGTGCTGCTGGTGGCGGTCTCGGCCACCACCACCGTGACGCGCAGGAACCTCGGCGTGGTGCGCGCGGATCCCGACCTGAAGTGGCTGCTGGAGGCCTGCATGCGCGAGACCTGGGCGCTCGGCCGCAAGAAAGGCGTGACGCTCGCCGACGACCTCGTAGAGCAGACGCTGAAGTTTGTAGAGGACCTCCCCGCGGAGATGCGCGCCTCGATGGCCGCCGACCTCGAGGCCGGCGGCAAGCTCGAAGCCCCCTGGCTCTCCGGGGCGGTGGCGCGCATGTCGCGCGAGGCCGGGCTGGAAGCGAGCGCCAACCGCGCCGTGTACGCGGCGCTGAAGCCCTACGTCGACGGCCGGTGAACCGCCTCAAGGACGCGCTCCTCGACCCGCAGCATAAGATCCTGCTCTACGGCACGACGCCGCCGCGTGCCGGCGCCGATGAGTCAGTGGTGACGGGCGCCGCCGAAAAGCTCGCCGCGCGCGTGCGCGAGCTGCCGCTCGACGGGCTCGTGGTCTACGACATCCAGGACGAATCAGGCAGAACGAGCATGCCGCGTCCGTTCGCCTTCACCGGCACCGTCGACCCGCGCGCCTACGCCAGGCGTCTCAAGGATCTCACCGGGCTGCCCGCGATCACCTACAAGTGCGTGGGCGAGGCCGACGCGGCGGCGTGGAACGACTGGCTCGGCGGCACCGGCTGCTACGGCCTGGAGTTCCTCTCCATCGTCGGCCGGCCCACCTCCGGCGTCGCGCACGCGCTGCCGCTTTCGCAGGCGATCCGGCTGGCCGCCGCGCATCCCGCCGGCTACACCGTAGGCGGCGTGATGATCGCCGAGCGCCATGGCACCGCGAGGAGCGAATCCGCGCGCATGCTGGCGAAGAGCCTCGAGGGCTGCAGCTACTTCATTTCGCAAACGGTGTACCACGCGCACGCCACCGAGCGCCTGCTCGCCGCCTACGCGCGCGACTGCCGCGGCGCGGGCGTCGCGCCGCGGCGCGTGGTGCTCACCTTCGCGCCGGTCGGGCGCGAGAAGACCATGGCGTTTCTCCGCTGGCTGGGCGTGCGCATTTCGGACGATACCCAGCGCGCGATCCTCGGCGCGGCGCAGCCGCTCGCCAAATCGATCGACATCTGCCGCGACAACCTGCGCCGCATCCTCGCGCACGACTGGGCGCGCGAGATCCCGCTCGGCGTCAACGTGGAAAGCGTCTCCATCGTGCGCGAGGAGATCGAGGCGACGGTGGACCTGTTCCATGCGCTCGCCGAGGTGCTCACGGAACAGCGCTGAGGTTGTAATATCACTTCCCGCCAAGGGAGATTCGCCATGAAAAGGATCTTGCTGATCGTCCTGCTCCTCGCCTGCGGGCCCGCGCTCGCGCAGGGCTCGGGCTGGTACATCGGCGGCGGGGTCGGCAGCACCAAGGCCGATTTCGTGCGCAGCGACTTCACCGGCCTCGCCTCGGGCACCTACTCGGCGGACGACGACGACATCGCCGGGCGGGTTTTCGGCGGCTTTCGCGTCGCGCCCAACCTGGCGGTCGAGGTCGGCCTCGCCTCGCTCGGGCGTTACAAGCACCGCTACAACGACAGCGTGGCCGGCATCGCGGTCATCGACTACGACGCGAGCGCGCTCACGGTGGCTGCGGCCGCCAACCTGCCGCTTGCCGGGGGAATGTCCCTCAACGGGCGGATCGGCCTCGCGTTTACCGCCGCGGAACTGCGGCTGCGACGGAGCAACGGGACCGAGAACCTCCCCTACTGCCCGGACAGCTGGTGGTGGTACAGCGACTGCTCCTCGCAATCGACCAACCTGTACTGGGGCCTCGGCGCGCAGTTCGACGTCAGCCCGCGCTGGGGCTTGCGCCTGGACTACGACAACTACGGCGAGGTGGGCGAGGAGTTCGAGACCGGGCGCGCCGACATCGAGGTGGTGTCGGTGAACTTCGTCTGGCGCTTCTAGTAGTTCTCGCGGAAGAAGATGAAGTTCTTCGGCTGCGAGCCGTACAGGCCGAAGCCCGCCTGCGCCGAAGGATTGTCGTCCCAGGCGGCGCCGCCCCAGCGGCCCTGCAAGTAGGCGCGGCCCGCGCTGGTCGCCCCGGTTTCCGTCCCGCCCTTCGCCGGGCAGTACATCTCGGCGCCCGCCGCACCGAGCAGCGGCGTGAGCAGCACGGTGCCGACGTTGTCCGTGCCCGCAGTCGCGCCGGCGGCCGCGAGAGTCAGCGCGGCCCGGCCGCCGCTGAACGCGATCGAAGCCTCGTTTACCGCCGTCTCGCAGGCATTGAGGCTCAACGTGTACGCCGATAGCGCGATGTGCCCGCGATCGAGCGTCGTGCAGGAATCGTCCGTGTTGCGCACGAAGCCCGAGCCGTTCCAGTACTGCGTCTCAAGCGGTATCTGCAGGCCCTGCGTTACCGGGCCGTAGGCATTTTCCAAGCGCAGCCGCCCGAATCGCACGGCGGTCGCGCTACCGACCTGCGCCCGTTCGGGCGTGCCACTGTTGTCGGCGTCGAGGTTCAGGTCGGCACCCCTGAGCGCAACGCCATCCGGGTCAGTCGGCGCGATGCCGAGCCGCAATGCGCCGTAGGGGCCGTCCGGCGCGGCATTGCGCAAAACAGCGATCGGCGCCGTGACGACGCCCGTCAACCCGGCCGACCACGTGGCCGCCACGCCTGAGATCAAGGACAGGTCCAGGCGCGATGTCAGTAGCGTGGGCAACGCGGAATCGATGGCGCCGAATCCGTAGGACGCTCCGTCGTTCAGCACCAGCGCGCCCAGGATCGCGCCGGTGTAGCCCGTCGTCACCGCCCCGCCGGCCTCGCGGGCGGTGAGCGCGAAAAGGAGGTCCATGCGCTCGCCCATGTAGGTGAACAGTGAGCCGGCGCAGGCGCCGATGTCCGTGCGCGGCGTGATCGAGGAACCGGCATCCAGGGTGAAGTGGTCCGGCACGAAGCGGCCGACCGTGAGCACCGCGGCCGAGCGGATGTAGCGCACCGAGGTCGGGGTGGCGTCTGCGGCGTCCACGCCGGCGAAGCTCTGGTCCTCCAGGGCGAGGTCGAAAGCGCCCACGTCGTTGTACGAGGCGGTGAGCGTGGTGATCACACCGCTCGACGCCGACCAGGCTCCGGCATTTAGCGCGCCCGGGGTCGCCGGACAGACCGCTGGAAGGCCGCACTGCGAAAGCAGCACGACCGGCTGGCCTGCGTCCGGGGCGTACAGTGTCGTGGTTGCGGGCGCACCGGCGCCGTTCTGTGCGGTGGCGTCGATCTGGAACGGCCTGCCCGCATTGTGTACGGTCCCGATCCCGGGGTTCGAGGTGTTGTTCAAAATGTTGGTCGTGCCGGCGGTCGTCCGGTTCGCATCGCTCGCCTGCACGCCCACGAACGCCTTGGGCCGGTTCGCGAACGCGTCGCTCGAGCAGGCCGTGACGGTCGGCGAGGCGGTCGGATACGTGATGCGGAATCCCAGATTGCGGTAGGCGTTCGTCTCGAACTGGCCCGCGCTCAGGGCGTGGCGGCCGGCGTCGCCGGCGACGAAGGTCTGATCGGCGAGCGCCTTCACGAGCGGCAGCGCGGCGCAGGCGCCGCCGCCCGAATTGTCGACCAGCTCCACCGTTACCGTGCCGGTGAATCCCGTCGCCACATTGTTCGACGCATCGAGCGCCACGATGTCGACCGCGATGTCCTGGCCCGCGATCTTGGTGAAGATCCGCCCGGCGAGCGCGTTGGCCCCAGGCTCCACCACGTTGAAGCTGGAGACCGCGATCACGATCAGCGTCGCGCTCGCCGCGGCGCCGGCCAGGGCGTTATTCGAGATCACCGGGCCGGTGCTGTTGAGATAGCTTCCCTCGCTCGACGAGGTGACGCTTACGCTGAGATCGCAGCTGGACATGCCGGAGAGCAGCCCTCCGGTGAGCGCGAGCTGATTGCCGCCGGCGGCCGCCGTCGCCGACCCGGCGCAGGTGTTGCTCAGGCCGGGCGCGGCCGCGTTCACCAGCCCGGCCGGGTAGGTATCGGTGAACGCGAGGCCCGTGAGCGTGCCGTTGTTCGGATTGGTGATCGTCACCGTCAGCGTGCTGGTGCCGCCCGTGATGATCGTCCCCGGGCTGAAGCTCTTGACCACCGTCGGCGCGTTGAGCGGGGTGAAGGTCACGTCGGCGGTTTGCGTGACGGTGACGCTGTCGGTGGTCACCGTAGCGGTATAGGTGACCGTTTCCGCGAAGCTGTTCGTGACGTCAAACGTGGCTACGCCGCTCGCGTCCGTCGTAGGGCTCACGGGGGTAATGGTGGAATTGCCCGCGCCCTGCGACAGGCTGACGGACTTGCCCGCCGGGACCGCCGTGCCGCAAAAGTTCCGGGCGCTGACCGTGACCGTGGAGGCGGTAGTGCCGTCCGCGAGCACCGAACCTGGACTCGCGGACACGCTCGACGTCGCCGCGTCCGCCGGCGAGCTCGACGTCACCTGCAGCGTCGCTGTGCCGGCGGTCGGGTTGCCCGAGCTCGAGGTGACATTGAAGCCGCCGATGCTGTAGTCGGCCTGATTGCACGAGGTGATGGACACGCTGACCGTGCAGGTAACGTTGCCCGAGATCGAGGCGCCGCTCAGGCTAAGGGTGTTCCCCAGTCCGGTGGCCGAGACGGTGCCGCCGGTGCAGGTGGTCGAAGCCGCAGGCGTGGCCGCGTTGAAAACGTTCGCCGGGTAGGTGAAGTTGAAGGCGATGTTGCTCGGGTTGCCCGGCGGGTTGTTATCCAGCGTGATGGTCAGCGTGGAGCTGGCGCCGCCCGCGATCGATGCCGGGCCGAGGTTGATCGTAGGGGCTTGCAGGGTGCCCCAGGCCGGCGCGGCGGCGAGGAACACCAGCAGCCCGCCGAAAAGGCAGGCCGCCAGCGAGGAATGAGGTCTGGTTTCCGACGGCATGGCTGCGCGCAAACTAGCCTAACATCGGACAACCGGACAAACCGTGAGAATCTGCCAGCCTAATCGAGCGCCCGACGGGCGGCGCCCTCGAGGCGCTCGAAGGCGCGCCAGGCCTCACCCGGCGCCTCGCGGCAGGCGCCGTACTGGAACGGCACCCAGTCGCGCCCGGGATTCAGAAAACGCAAATCCACGAACCACGCGCAGGTCGAGCCGGCGCTCAAGCCGTCGAACGCGGGCTGCTCGGCGAACCAGCGCATGAAGCCGAGCGCGCTCGAATGCCAGGCCTCGCGCGCGATGCGCTGCTCGGCTTCGGTCTCGCCGTAGCGCGTGCGCGTCTCCCAGCGCGCGAGGGCGAGCGGCTGGAAGGCGGCGTCCATGCGGCCGATGAAGTCGTGCGCTGCCGCGCGCGGCGCATCGCGCGCGAGGTTCACGTGCGCGAAGCGGTGCGCGGCCTCGTCGCTCGCGAACACGGTCCAGTTGAAGGGCGAAACCGCGCGCGGGTGCGCAGAGAGCTCGACACCGCTCCAGCCCTGCTGTTGCGCATACTCGCGTGCATAGTCGAGGGCTTGCCCCTTCAGCACCGCCTGGAAGCCGACGTAGGCGACGAGCACCGCGCCCGCCGCGACCGCCGGAATGCGCGTGCGGCGCCAGGCAAGCGACAGCAACAGCCCGACGAGGATGATGCCCGTGAACCACAGGTCGATGATGAACGTCGTGCCCCAGGCGTAGCGCGCGTCCGACACAGGCGAAAAGACGATGGTGCCGAAGCTGGTGATCAGGTCGCCGACGATGTGTACGCCGAGCGCGAGCGCGGTGACGCCATAGAGCGCGCGCCAGCCGCGCGGTTCGCGCAGCATCTTGGCGAGGAGCCACGACAGCAGAAGCGCCCAGAGCGGCAGCAGGATCACCGAATGCGTCGGGCCGCGGTGCTGCTCGAGGTAGACCAGCGGCGAGACGAACGCGAGGACGAAGTCGAGATCGGGCGCCGCGGCGGCGAAAAAGCCAGCCGCCACGCGCCGCGGAATCGAGCGCGGCGGCGCGTCCTTCGGCGCCGTCGCCCGCGCGAGCAGCGCCCCGGAGAGCGCGTGCGTTAAGGTGTCCAAATGAGAAAAATGGGGACTGTCCCCCTTACGCCGCCCGCTTCTTCCTCATTGCGTCCTTGGCGTGCATCTGCGCGTAGGCGCCGTGGGCGGCGGATTCGGCGTCGCCGACGTGCACCGGGCAGCCCATGTCGTCGAGCACCGAGCCGAGCGCCGAGAGGCAGAGCATCACGTTGTCCGGCCGGCAGGAGTAGCCCATCAGGCCGAAGCGCCAGATCTTGCCCTTCAGCGGCCCCAGGCCCGCGCCGATCTCCAGGCCGAACTCGCTGAGCAGGCGCGAGCGCACCTGCGCCTCGTCGACGCCCTCGGGGCAGAGCACCGCGTTCATCTGCGGCAGCTGGTATTCCTCCTTCACGAGGAACTTGAGGCCCATCGCCTCCAGGCCCGCCTTCAGCGCGACGTGGTGGCGCTGGTGACGTGCCCAGCAGTTCTCCAGCCCCTCCTCGCGGACGAGGAGCAGCGCCTCGTGCAGCGCGAACAGCGCGTTCGTCGGCGCGGTGTGGTGGTAGGTGCGCGTGCCGGCGTTCCAGTAGCCGAGGAGCAGGTTCATGTCCAGGAACCAGCTGTGGATCCTGTCCTTTCTCTTCTTCACGTGCTCGACCATGCGTTCGGAAAACGACACCGGCGAGAGGCCCGGGGTGCACGACAGGCACTTCTGGCTCGCCGAGTAGATGGCGTCCAGCTCCCACTCGTCCACGCGCACCGGCGTGCCGGCGAGCGAGGTGACGGCGTCGACGATGACGAGCGCGCCGTGCTTGTGCGCGATCTTCGTCAGCTCCTTCGCGTCGGACTGCGCGCCGGTGGAGGTCTCGGCGTGCACGAAGGCGACTACGCTCGCGTCCTTGTTCTTCTTCAGCGCGTCTTCCACCTTCTGCGGGTCGACCGGGTCGCCCCACTTGTCCTCGACCACGATCGGCGTGCCGCCGCAGCGCAGGACGTTCTCCAGCATGCGCCCGCCAAAGACGCCGTTCTGGCACACCACCACCTTGTCGCCCGGCGCCACTAGATTGACGAAGCAGAACTCCATGCCCACCGAGCCCGGGCCCGAGAGCGGGAAGGTGAGCGGGTTCTTCGTCTGGTAGACGTAGCGCAGGAGCGATTTCAGCTCCTCCATCATTTCCACGAAGACGGGATCGAGGTAGCCGATCGCCGGCTGGCTCATGGTGGTGAGCACGCGCGGGTGGATTTCCGTGGGCCCGGGACCCATCAGCGTCCTCTGCGGCGGGTGGAAGGAGGTGATGCGCTTGGCAGGGGCGTATTGAGTCATGGCGGGGATCTCCGGAGAATGTCCGAAGGGGGCGTCGTCCGGGCGCGATTTCACGCGCACGGGGTTCTTGGCGCTCGCTTCGTCGAGGATCTCGAGGGCGCTGATGCGTCCCTGGGTGACGCGCTCGACCTCGGCGGCCCAGCGCGCCGGCACGTAGCCGGTCTTCACCCAGTTGTGCACGACCGCGCGGTCGAGCTGAAAGGCGCGCGCGACGTCGGCTTGGGTGCCGAATACATCGACCAGCTGCTCCGCGCAGTTCATCGTGGCGCGGAGTTTAGGCTGTCAAAACTATTTTGACAAGCAACCCTTGGCGCGAGGTAAGCGCCTGCAGGCAGGCGCTAGCGCGCGCCGATCCGGCCCGCGATCGGCAGCTTGAGCGCCGGCGGCCAGGGGTCGACGCCGAAGGTGAGGCCGAGGAGGTTCACTTCCAGCCCCTCTACGGAGCTCGCCGTGAGGCCGAGGAGCCCCGCCACCGAGAGCTGGTAGCCGCTGCCACTCGGCGCCCTGGCGAGCAGGCCGCCGCGCAAATAATCCTTGCCGATGGCGGTCGGCGGCAGGTCGGCTTCGAGCTCGGGCACGGCGCGCGTCACCCAGGCGGTGAAAGTGTTCGAGTTGGGCCCCGGCCAGACGCGGTACTCGTCGCCGAACGGGTAGGCCTGCGCGGCGCGCTCGATGCGCGGGATGAGCGGCTCGGCCGCGGCGCCGCGCACGTCGGCGAGCAGCTCCGGCTCGTTGCCGAACCAGCGCGCATCCGGCACGCGCGCGCGCACCGACACCGCGGTGTCGTCCCAGCGCAGATTCCAGCCGAGGACCTCATACACGGTATAGGACTGCGCTTTCGCGGGCTTGACCGCGACCCAGCTGTGCACGCCGAACAGCCCGCGCAGGCCGACGGCGCGTGCGGCATACACCTGCACCACCGCTTCGACGGTGCGCGCCGGGTCGGGCGCCAGACCGACCGGCTCGCGGCTGGCCGAGCGCCAGTCGTTGCCGATGCGCGCATAGGCGGCCGCGCCGATCGCCAGCACCAGCGCCATCAGGCCCGCGGTAATCACGTGCTTGCGCCTCAAGCCTGCTCCCGCGATTCGCGCCAGATGTCGAGCTTCTCCTGGATCACGCGGTCGGAGTACAGGAACAGCACCGCGTCCTCGCTCGCCTCGTGCGTGTGCGCCATCCAGCTCGGCGCGACGAAGATGTCGTGCGCGCCCCAGTCGAAGGTCTCGCCGTCGATGGTGCTGCGCCCGCGCCCCTCGACCACCGTGAACACGGTGCTGTCGGTCGAGCGGTAGGGCGCGGTGCCGAAGCCCTTCGGGACGAGCTGCAGCCAGGTGGAGATCGTCGGCATCGCCCAGCCGCCGTTCACCGGGTTGATGTACTTCATCTTGTACGCGTGCCAGGCGTCCGGGGCGCGCGTGCGCGCGAGCGTGTCGAGCGACTCGCGCGATTTGCGGTAGGGGTAATTGAAGATCGGCGAGGTCTGCGAGCGGTGCACGGCGTCCACCGGCAGCAGGTTGTTGCCGAATTCCGCCGGCGCGGCGCCCTCGGGGCGCTCGAGCTTGTGGGGCTTGCCGCCCAGATCCTCGCGAAAGCTTGCCGCCAGCAGGTTGACGATGTGCATGTCGAGACCGTCCAGCCAGACCATGGGGCCATGGCCCTCGTTGCCGTGGTCGTGCCAGGTCCACGAGGGGGTGATGACGAAATCGCCCGGGGCCATCATGGTGCGCTCGCCCGCGACCGCGGTGAAGGCATTTTTCCCTTCAATGATGAAACGCAGCGCCGCGGCCGTGTGCCGGTGCGCGGGCGCGATCTCGCCGGGCAGGATGATCTGCAGCCCCGCGAACAGGCTCTGCGTGATGCGCGACTGGCCGGGAAGCCCCGGGTTTTCCAGCACCATCACGCGGCGCTCGGCCTCGGCCGCGCCGATCAGCTCGCACGCCTCCATCAGGTGCGGGCGGATCTCTGCGTAGTGCCAGATCGCCGGCACGCAGCGCGTCACGGGCTGCTCGGTGACCAGCCCGTGCAGCACGCGCCACAGCGGCGCCAGGTTCTGCTGCCTCGCCCGCGCGTAGAAATCCTTGCGCCCTTCCTCCGCGGCGAGGTTCACGGTCGGCACGATGCCCTGCAGCTCTTCCGTCTCGCGGCGCGCGCCTTCAACGGGTTTCATCGCTGGCTCCCAGACGAAAGTCGAACAGCTTGCGGTCCATGAGGTGCGAGGGGCGCACGTCGCCCAGCGCACGCAGGATCGATTCTACCCGCCCGGGGTGCTCCTTTTCCCACCCGCGCAGCATGTCGCGCACCACGCGCCGCTGCAGGTGCTCCTGCGAGCCGCACAGATTGCAGGGGATGATGGGAAAACCCTTGGCCTCGGCATAGGCCGCGAGGTCGTCCTCGCGCACGTAGGCCAGCGGCCGGATGACGACGTGCCGGCCGTCGTCCGAGCGCAGCTTCGGCGGCATCGCCTTCAGCTTGCCGCCGAAGAACAGGTTGAGGAAGAAGGTGGCGAGTATGTCGTCGCGGTGGTGCCCGAGCGCGATCCGGGTGGCGCCGAGCTCGCCCGCGACGCGGTACAGCACGCCGCGGCGCAGCCGCGAGCAAAGCGAGCACAGCGTGCTTCCCTCGGGCAGCACGCGCTTCACCACCGAGTAGGTGTCCTGCTCGACGATGCGGTAGGGCACGCCGAGGTCCTCGAGGTAGCGCGGCAGCACCTGCGCCGGGAAGCCGGGCTGCTTCTGGTCGAGGTTGACGGCGACGAGCTCGAAGGGCACGGGCGATTTTTCGCGCAGCGCCATCAGCACGTCGAGCATCGCGTAGCTGTCCTTGCCGCCCGAGAGGCACACCATGACGCGCTCGCCCGCCCCGATCATGGCGTAGTCGGCGATCGCCTCGCCCACCTGGCGCCGCAGGCGCTTGACGAGCTTGCCGGCTTCGTAGGCAACTTTCCGCGGATCGCGCTGCAGACGGACGACGTGCATCGGGGCGCTCAGAGAAAAATGGAGCGCCCGCCGTCCACCGCCAGTACCTGGCCGGTGACGAAGGGCGCGCCGCACAGGAAGTGTACCGCCTGCGCCACGTCCTCGGCGGCGCCGGTGCGCGCGAGCGGCGTCGAGGCGACGATGCGCGCGCGCGCGCCCGGCGCGAACTGCCCGTCCTCGGGCCAGGCGATGGCGCCGGGCGCCACCGCGTTGACGCGCACGCCGGGCGCGAGCTCGAGCGCGAGCGCGCGCGTCAGCGCCACCAGCCCCGCCTTCGCCACGCTGTACACGAGATAGTCCTTGAGCGGGCGCTCGGCGTGGATATCGGCGATATTGACGATGGCGCCGCCAGCGAGCGCGAGCTGCGGCGCCGCCGCCTGCGCGAGGAACAGCGGCGCGCGCAGGTTCGAGCCGATGAGCTCCTCCCAATGGCTCGCCTCGATCTCGCCCAGCGGCGTGGGATAGAAGGCGGAAGCGTTGTTGACGAGGAAGTCCAGGCGCGCGAAGCGCTGCAGCGCGGCGCCGACCAGCGCCTGCGGCGCGACCGGCGCGAGCAGATCGCCCTTCACCTTGAGCGCGCTGCCCGGGCGAAGCGCGTTGAGATCCTTTTCCAGTTGCGCGGCCTCGGCGTCCGCGCCGCGGTAGTGGATGACGATGTTCGCGCCCGCGGCATGCAGGCGGCGCGCGATCGCCGCGCCCACGCGCCGCGCCGCGCCCGTCACCAGCGCCACCTTGCTCTGGAGCGAGGGGTCCGTCATCGGGGGAATTCTAGGTTAAATTCGCCGCATGCTGCCCGAGCCCGACGTCGATGCGCTCGCCGCGAGCGCGCGGCTCGTCGAGCGCATCCGTGCCGAGATCGCCGCCGGCGGCGACTGGATCGGCTTCGCGCGCTACATGGAGCTCGCGCTGCACGCGCCGGGCCTGGGCTACTACGCGGGCGGCGCGGCGAAGCTCGGCGCGCCCGGCGACTTCGCCACCGCCCCCGAGCTGGGAACGCTGTTCGCGCGCACGCTCGCGCGCCAGGTGGGAGATCTGCTCGCGCCGGGCGAGGCGATCCTCGAGTTCGGTGCCGGCAGCGGCGCCCTTGCCGAAGCGCTCATCGCCGAGCTCGCCCCCGAGCGCTACCTGATCCTCGAGACGAGCGCCGAGCTCGCCGCGCGCCAGCGCGAGCGGCTGGGCAACCGCGCGCAATGGATCGTGCGCCTGCCCGAGCGCTTTCGCGGCGTGATGCTGGCGAACGAGGTCGCCGACGCCATGCCGGTCCATGCGCTCGCCTGGCGGCGCGAGGGCGTGATGGAGCGCGGCGTGAGCGTCATCGGCGGGGCGCTCGCCTGGGCCGAGCGCCCCGCCGCCGGCGAGCTGCGCGAAGCGGCGCGGCTGCTGCGCGTGCCGGTGCCCTATGAGAGCGAGATCGGGCTCCTGGCGCGCGCCTGGATGAAGCTCCTCGCCCCGCGCCTCGAGCGCGGTGCGCTCCTCGTCGTCGACTACGGTTTTCCCGAGCGCGAGTACTACCACCCGCAGCGCGCCATGGGCACGCTCATGTGCCACTACCGGCACCGCGCGCACGACGACGTGTTCTTCCATCCGGGCCTGCAGGACATCACCGCGCACATCGACTTCACGGCGCTGGCGCGCGCCGCGCGCGAGGCCGGGCTGGAGCTGCTCGGGTACGCCAACCAGGCAAGCTTTCTCGTCGATTGCGGCATCACCGAGGTGCTGGGCCGAGAGGACCCCGAGGACGCCGCGCGCTACGCGCCACTCGCCGCCGAGGCGCACAGGCTGCTCTCGCCCGCGGAGATGGGCGAGCTGTTCAAGGTGCTCGCCGTGGGCCGCGGCGTGCCGCGACCGCTCCGCGGCTTTGCGAATTGCGACCGATCGCATACGCTTTAGCCTGATGCGCGCTCTCGCCCTCCTGCTTTTCGCGCTGCCGCTCGCGGCGGCGGCCGACGACATCGCCGAGGCGAGAATGCGCTGGGCGGAAAGCCCGCACGGGCCGCTCCTGGAGCGCATCCTGCCGCCCACCTTCGAGCGCGCGCTGCTGCCCGAGCCGCGCTCGCGCGGCGCGCGCCTCACCGTGCAGTACTGCGTGCAGTGCCACAACCTGCCCAACCCGGCGATGCACCACGCCGCCAAGTGGCCCACCATCGTCGAGCGCATGGTGCTGAGGATGGAAGGCAAGGGCAACTACGGGCAGCTGATGTTCGACATGATGGCCGGGGTGAAGGCGCCGAGCGTCGCGGAAAACGACGCGCTCGTCGCGTACCTGCAGAAGCACGCGCAGAAGCCGCTCGACGCCCGCAAGTACCCCGAAGCGTTCACCGCCGCCGGCGAACCGTTCCGCCTCGCCTGCAACCAGTGCCACGTGCTTCCCGACCCGAAGCGCCACACTGCCGAGGAGTGGCGCGCCGTCGTAGGGCGCATGCAGGAAAACATGCAGTGGATGAACCGCGTCGTGGGTACGCAGCCGGTGCCCGGCGAGCCGCAACTGAGGGTCGAGGAAATCAACGCCTTCCTCGCGAAGTACGCGAAAAAGGCCGCGCTGAAATAAAGGGGGTCAGAGCAACATTTCCGCAGGCAAGCGACGCGAACACGTCGGAGCCATCGGCGGTTTTCCATGGTCTCGTGTTTTTTGGCCGGGTGAATCTTCCGGCCAAAAAACACGAGATCGTTTTGAACTGCGGGGGCGCTGGGACGACGTTCGCGTCGT
>JBBDXL010000061.1:0-5805 GCA_040902335.1 Burkholderiales bacterium | reverse complement strand
ACGTGCTTGATCTCGACGTTGGCCACCTTGATGCCCCAGGCGTCGGTCTGCTGGTCGAGAATCGTCTGGATATCGGCGTTCAGCTTGTCGCGCTCGGCGAGCATCTCGTCGAGCTCGTGCTTGCCGAGCACCGACCGGAGCGTGGTCTGCGCGAGCTGGCTGGTGGCGTCGAGGAAATTGGCCACCTGGATGATGGCGAGCTGCGGGTCGACGACGCGGAAGTAGACCACCGCGTTCACCTTCACCGAGACGTTGTCGCGCGAGATCACGTCCTGGCTCGGCACGTCGAGCACGACGAGGCGCAGGTCCACGCGCACCATCTGCTGCACGCCGGGGATGACGACGATCAGGCCCGGGCCCATCACGCGCTGGAAGCGCCCGAGCAGGAACACCACGCCGCGCTCGTATTCGCGCAGGATGCGAATCGACGCGATGACCAGCAGGATGATCAGCGCCAGGAATCCGAGCCCGAAGTTCAGCATGCCTGTTTCCTCCTCAAGAGTCCGCGCTGTCGCGCGTCGCGTCGAGCACCAATCCGTGGACCGCGGTCACGCGCAGCCGTTGCCCGGCGCGCAGCGGCTCCTTCGTGCGCACGCGCCAGCGCTCGCCCTGCACGCGCGCCCAGCCCTCGCCCGAGATGTCCTCGAGCGCCTCGCCCGCGGCGCCGAGCAGGTACTCGCGACCGGCGACCACCGGGCGCGTGCGGTTCTTCACCAGCATGCCGACGACCAGGAAGACGAAGGCGGCGCTGCCCAGCGTCACGCCGGCGATCAGCGTGTAGGGGATCTCGAACTGCGGGATGTCGGTGTCGAGCAGCATGATCGAGCCGATGACGAAGGCCACCAGCCCGCCGATGGCGAGCGCGCCGTGGGTGGCCACCCAGACCTCGGCCACCATGAACGCGATGCCGAGCAGCAGCAGCGCCAGTCCCGCGTAGTTCACCGGCAGCAGCTGGAACGCGTACATGGCGATCAGGATGCAAATCGCGCCCACCACGCCGGGCAGGATCAGGCCCGGGTTGGAGAACTCGAAGATCAGCGCGTAGATGCCGAGCAGGATCATCAGGTAGGCGACGCTCGGGTTGGTGATCACGCGCAGCACGTTGGTGCGCCAGTCGGGCTCGATCTCGACCACCTTCGCGTCCGCGGTGGCGAGCTTGCGCTTCTCGCCGCCCGCCTCGAGCGTGCGCCCGTCGATCGCCTTGAGCAGCGCAGGCACGCTGTCCGCGACCACGTCGATCACCTTGAGCTTCTTCGCTTCGGCGGCCGACAGGCTCACCGCCTCGCGCACCGCGCGCTCGGCCCAGTCGGCGTTGCGCCCGCGCAGCTCGGCGAGGCTGCGGATGTAGGCGGCGGCGTCGTTGGTCGCCTTGCGCATCATCGTGTCGCCGGCGGGCGCCGCGCCTTTCTTCGCGTCCTTGCCGGAAGGATCGGGCTTGTCGCCGCCCGCGGGCGCGCCGATCGCCACCGGCGAGGCGGCGCCGAGGTTGGTGGCCGGCGCCATGGCGGCGATGTGGGCGGCGTACAGGATGAAGGTACCCGCGCTCGCGGCGCGCGCGCCCGAAGGGCCGACCCAGGCCACCACCGGCACCGGCGAAGCGAGGATGTCGCGGATGATGTCGCGCATCGACGTATCGAGACCGCCCGGCGTGTCGAGGCGCAGCACGACCAGCGGCGCGCCCTGCTTGGCGGCGGTTTCCAGGCTGCGGCTGACGAAATCCGAGGTCGCCGGGCCGATCGCGCCCTCGATCGAGATGAGCGCGACCGGGGCCGGCTGCGCGAGCGCCGGCGCGAGCAGCAATGCAGCTGCGAGAAGCAGGCGCCGCGCGTCCATGGCGGGACTATAAACCCATATTCGTCGCTAGAATCGAAAACGAAGGGAGCCATGAATCCGACCCTTACGCCAGAGGATTTCGACTGGCTGCGCAAGATCCGGGCAGCGACCGATGCGAAACGGGATCCGCCGCCAGCGCCCAGGGGAATCGCGGGTAAACTGCGCAGCTTCGGCTTCGTGACGCCTGACGCTCTCGGCGGCCTTGCCATTGCGGATCGAGGACGCGAAGCGCTGCTGGAGCAGGACATGCGGGACGCGGAAGACCGCTGAATCACTTCCCCACGGAGAATCGCTCATGAAAAGTGCGGCTCAAGTTCTCAAGTCCAAACCCGTGCAGGGCGTCGAGACCGTGGCGCCCTCGACGTCGGTGTTTGACGCCGTCAAGCTGATGGCGGAAAAGAACATCGGCGCACTCCTGGTGCTGGAGGGCCAGAAGATCGCCGGCATCATCACCGAGCGCGACTACGCGCGAAAAATCGTCCTTATGGGACGGTCGTCGAAGGATACGCCGGTCAGCGACATCATGACATCCCCGGTAATGTATGTGCGCCCGGACCAGACCAACGAGGAATGCATGGCGCTGATGACCGACAACCGCTTGCGCCACCTGCCCGTCGTAGACCAGGGCAGGCTGGTGGGCCTCATCTCCATCGGCGACCTGGTGAAGGACATCATCTCCGAGCAGAAATTCATCATCGAGCAGCTCGAGCACTACATCGCCGGCGACCGCGGCTGAACGCGGGCAGCGGGAGCTGCCAGCGCCGGATACTCGGGGCGGATTTCGAAGCGCAGCCGGCGATGGGCGCTGCGCAGCGCGTTTTCGGCCTGCGCCGGGCTCTCCGCCCGGGAGAAGATGAATCCAAGGTAGCTCGCGCCGTCGGGAGGCGGTGCAACGATCTGGCCGGGCTCCGCGGTAATGCTCACCCCGGTAACGCCGGCCACCGACCGCGCGAAGCCCAGGCCTTCGAGCCCGTGGTAAATGCCGCGCCGCGGCGTGGGTATCATCATGACTCCCGCGGCGCCGCCCTCGCGGGCAATGGCGATCGGTTCCGCCACCGCTTGGCGCAAAATCATCTCCTCCAGGCTCATGCCCAGGGAATGGGTGAGCACCCGCCCGCACAATCCGCCGATGGAGCGGGCCGCGATTTCCAGGATCCAGACACCCTGGTCGTTGACGCGTACTTCGGCGTGGACCGGCCCGATCGCGAGCCCCGCCACGCGGCAGGCTCGGGACACCTCCTCATGGATGCGGTCCTGAATCGCCTCCGGCAGCCGCGAGGGTGTGACGTAAATCGTTTCCTCGAAGCAGGGCCCATCCAGGGGATCGGGTTTGTCGAACAGGGCGAGAGTGGTGAGTTCGCCCCGATCCAGGTTGCCTTCCAGGGCGAATTCCGGTCCTGGAATGAAGCCCTCGATGACGAGACCCAGCTCCTGGGCGTCGCGGTCGGCCCGGGACTGGATCGCGCGCACCCAGTTCACGGCCCGCGCCAGGGCTTCGGCATCGTCGGCACGAATCACTCCGCGGCTGCCCGAGAGACGACGCGCCTTCACCACCACGGGAAACTTCAACTCGCGAGCCAGGTTGCAGGGGTCTGCGCCGGTCGGTAGGTGATGGAATCCGGGACAGAGGAATTCCCGATCCTGGAGCAGCCGCCGAAACGCCAGCTTGTCCCGCAGCTTGCGCACCGCGTGGGCCGGATTTCCAGGCAGGCCAAGTCGCGCTGCAAGCAGCGCCGCAAGCTCGACGCCCGAATCGTCCACCGCCAGCACGGCATCGAGATTGCCGTCGATCTCCCGCAGGACGGTGTCGGCCGCCTGCTGCGGCCGGTCGAAATGCAGCGCCATGATGGGAGCCAGGCCCCAGGACGGGGCCAGTTGATGGCAGTAGTCGGCCGCCGCCACGATCTCCACTCCGAGCTTCTTCGCCGCCGCAAGAAAATCCTTGTTGCGGTAGCCGGTCGTGGGTAGCAGCAGCAGGACGCGCTTCATGGATCGGCGGCTTCAGAAGGACTGGAGCTGCTGGTGGGTGGGCTCGGCGCAGCAGTACCACGGTTCCGACAGACGGGCGATCGGCGAGCCCAGATCAGCCGCGAGCTCCGGCACGGGACGCTCGGCAGCCTGGTGCGCCATGCGCCAGACGGCGGCGAACACTTCGCAGCGCGGAAGATTCTCCTTCTCGGATCGAGCCACCAAGGCCTGCAACTGCTGCTGCAGACGATCCACCCGCGGATCGGAATGAGCCCACGGATAACCCAGCAGCGCGGGATCGAAAGCCATCAGCGTTTCCCTGAACCCGGGGAGCTTCAGCAGATAGGAGCCTTCCGGAACGAGCAGCCGGATCGTGAGCTGCACCGGTGGCACGCTCTCCACGAGTCGCAGCTCCACGAGCCGCTCCAGCATGGCGAGGTAACCTGCCAACGTCGTCCAGGGGGTGAACGCTACAAACGTCGGGGCGAGCGCAATACCGGCTTCTCGGGTGAGCGCCACCGCCCGGTCGAAATCCCGGCTGGTATGGTTCTTTGCGAGCAGGCGCAGGATTTCGTCGTCCACGGCTTCTACTGCGGAGGTGATGAACAGGCACCCGTTGCGTCGCAACTCGGGCAGCAGTGCGGCGTGATCGATGAGGTGCTGTATCTTGATGGTGGCATCGAAGCTGACGTGGGGGAATGCTGCTTGCAAGGCGCGCGCGAGCCTCATGCCATGGGTGGGACCGTTGAAGAAGTCCGGGTCGCCGAAGGAAATATGGCTTGCCCCTTGTTCGACCTGCTGCCGGATGTCTTGCATCACCACTTCTGCGGGGACGATGCGGAACTTTCCCTGGTACACCGGGACCACCGGGCAGTGCCGGCACAGGTGCTTGCAGCCCCGGCTGCCCTCGGCAAAGCCCGCTATGCGGGTGGAACCGTCCGGCAGCACCAGGTGGGCGTAGCGGGAGAGCTTCGGCAGGCCACTGCGGTCCGGTACCTCGAAATCGACCTTGGCCAGGCTGATGACCGGCTCGCATTGGGTCGTCGGATTGCCATTGATCCGCAGTCTCCGGCACAGCGCAAGGAGCGCCGGCTCCACCTCTCCTCCCAGTACGGTGCCCACGCCCAGTGCGCGCAGCAGCGCCTCGTTCATGGGGGCGTAGAGCCCGTAGACGCAGATATGGGCCTTCGGAGCAAGTTGTTTGACGCGGGGCAGCGCCTGCACCGCAATGCGGGTCGCGGTGTGCATCCCGACATAGAGAGCCACCAGGCCCGCGTGCTCGAGGATCTCGGGATCGAGCTTCTGCAGCGAGAGATCGAAACAGCTCACCGCGAAGCCCTCGCGCTTCAGCCAGGCGGCGGGCTGCGCCAGGGCGAACGGCTGCCGCCCCAGCTCGTAGGGATTGACGAGGACGACTTCGAATCGGCCAGCTATTTTGATTTGGGCCGCTGCTCGAAAGGCGCGGCGCCCGGCTCGCGGCTCGCTCCTGCCTCGGCTAGACGCTTGAGATAGTGCTGCCACATCTCCTCCTGGTGCAGGCCGTAGTCGTACAGCAGCTCCCATGAGTAGATCCCGGTGGCGTGGCCATCGGAGAAGGTGAGCTGGAGGGCGTAGCTGCCCGCCGGTTCGATCTGTGTGATGTCGACGTTTTTCTTTCCCGCCTGCAGCACTTCCTGCCCCGGGCCGTGGCCGCGCACTTCGGCGGAAGGGGAATAGACCCGCAGGAACTCGCAAGCCAGCTGGAAGGTGTTGCCGTCGGCGAACGAGATTTCCAGCAGCCGAGACTTTTGGTGCAGCTTGATTTCGGTGGGTCGTGGCGTATTGCCGTCCATGGCTACTTCTGTTGCGGCGGGGTATAGCCCGAGGCAACGTCGGCGCCGCTGCCGAAGAAATGGTTCTCCAACTGCTGCGCCAGGTAGTCGCGCGCCTTGCTGTCGGCGAGATTGAGGCGGTTCTCGTTCACCAGCATCTTCTGGTGCTCGAGCCACTGCCGCCACGCTTCCT
>JBBDXL010000060.1:3877-37292 GCA_040902335.1 Burkholderiales bacterium | reverse complement strand
TGGAGGCAACGCTCAGCCAGCTGCATGCGAGCCTTTACGCGCGGGTTGCTTTCCTTGTACTTCGGGGCGAGTACGACGCTATCGAAGCGCTACCCCGGAGCAACCCCTTCCTTACGGCCGTGATGCAAGCGGCGAACTATCGTGGCGAGTTCGTGGGTGTGCCTGCGGAAGTTGAAGGCGGCAACTGGCTCTACGACAAGGTACGCAACGAGCTGGTATACGTGCCGAATCTGAAGCGGTATCTGATTGCCGATCCGGCCGATCCGGCCGATCCGACCACCGGACACCTGCGTTTCCGGCTGGAAGTTCGCAAGACCTCGAAATACGCATATACGGGCGTGGCTTTGCGCCCGGTTACGGTCTTCCAGTGGGAGCCGGTCAAGTGAGAATTCTCACAAAGTTTCTAGCTTTGACGACGGAACTGATTGACGCGTATTGATAAACCAAGTTGCGCACTTATGGGGTTGTGCGTATTATCGGACCCTAGGATATGTGGGGTGGGGTTGGGGATAGCGTAGCTTAGGACCCTGCCGGGCAAATAAACGTCGAGAGGAAGGGAACAGTCATGCGCAAGGTCTTGCAAGCGGGATTCACCCTGATCGAGCTCGTCGTGGTAATCGTGATCCTCGGTATTCTTGCCGCGATAGCGGTGCCGCAGTTCATCGACGTCTCTACTAGCGCGCGCCAAGCGGTGGGACAGAGCGCGTGCGGCGCGCTGCAATCGCAGGCTGTGATCCACTTTGCGTCTGTTAGGGCCGCATCGCTGTCGTCGACCTTGGTTGCGGCGGTGAACGGCGCTTCCTCCGGCGTACAACTCGTTGGTGCTACCTGCGGGGGTATCGTGGCGCATGTTCCGTCGTCGCCTGGCCTAACGACCGTCAACTGCGCACCTGCACTACCCCCGACGCTCTGCACGGACGGCTAATCGGCTCATTAGAAGTAGCACCAGTCGAAATTTAGAGGCTGCACGGAGCGCAGATAAACAGAGGCGAATGGATGAAAAAAGGGAGCTTGATAGCTCCCCTTTTTCTTCTGGCCCTGGTATTTGCCAGCCTTGGCTCCAGGCTCGGCGCAGTAGCGGCGTGGGCAGCGGCGGTCCTTGCACTCGCGGCTGTTTGTTGGGCGGGAGCCAGGTATCGAACGTCATTTTCCTGGTTGTCGCTGCCGGTCCTGGGGTACGGCTTACTCATAGCGCTCAATACGCTCCTGCTAAGCCCCGCCTACACGCCCGCGGGCTTGTATAACCCGGTTCTCCTGATTGTCGCTTTCCTCGTCGCCACTACACTTATTGACCGCGCGGAGAAAGCGGCGGCATATGCTGCGCTAATCTTCGGTGCGATCCTTGCCGCGTGGGGCTTGTTTCAAGTCGGACTGTCGGGCGTTTCGCGTGCCCACGCTTTCCTGGAGACGCCAGCGACCTATGCGGCAGTCATCAACCTGCTGCTGGTTCCCGTGCTGGCCCTCTTATTTCTCGGCAGACGCGGCACATTGCCGTTTGTAGCAGTGATGCTTGCGGCTGCGATGTTTGCGGCCCTCAGCCGTGGCGGCCTTCTCGCGCTGGCCGCGGGCCTGGGCGTGACGGTCATATGCGCGCGACGTGCCCAGCTTCTGAAGCCACGCGCGTTGGTGCTGACATTCGCGCTGCTCGCGGCCGCTTGGGTCATTGCCACTGTGCTGCGCGCGCTGCCCTCGCCGCAGACGGAACCTGCACCGAGTGTCGAGGTACGTGCGGAATCTTCACTTTCTCGTCTCGAGCTCTACGCACAGTCGTGGACCGCTTTGCGCGAGCGCCCGTTGACTGGCACCGGCTACCTGACCTTTCGCTATACGCTCGAGCAGCGACGCGCGCAGGTGCCGAGCTACGGCAAGACGAGCGAGACCTGGTTCGTGCACAACGACTACCTGCAAACATTGCAGGAACTTGGGCCTCTTGGGCTGCTCGCGTTTTTCGGCCTCACCCTATTTCCGCCGCTGCTCGCTTATCGGCGACTTCCGGACTTGGCCGTAGGGCAACGCCCGGTCGTTGTGGCTGTCGCGGCGGCACTGGCAGCCATGTCGGTCCAAGCCTTGGTGGATTTCCCATTCTATGTCCCCATTTGCTTGTTGTTGTACGGCGCACTGCTTGGTGCGCTCGATCGGCGCTTACGAAGAACCGCGAACGAATTGACATTGGAGTGGCGAACCTCGCCGCTGCTTCGAATCGCGCGCGCAGGCGTTCTGACACTCGTCGCGCTGGTCCTCTTGCGACCCGTCGCCGCAGAGGCTGCGGCGGAGTGGGGATTGCGAAAGGCCGCGGCCGGAGAAGGACAAGTCGCCGCGTTCTGGCTCGGAGCCGCGCAACGCATCGAGCCCGGAGACTGGCGCTACCATTGGTACGCGGGACGGTTCTGGGAGGCGCAGGCAGTGGAAACGGGCAATCGCGAAGCGGCAGCACTTGCGGCGGATGCATTTGCCGCTGGTTTCGATGCCAACCCTCTGGAAGTCAGGAATCTTCTGGGTAAGATCTCCGTGCACCGCCGCCACAGGCAATTGCTGCGGGATCCCGCCGACCCGAGCACGTTGCAGCAGTGGTTGGCGCAAGCCAAGACGCTGGCGCCACTGAACCCAGAGGTACCGCGGGAGCTCGTCCGATGAAGCGGCACGCTTTGGGCTTCACGCTGGCCGAATTGGTGATCGTCATCGCAATCGCCGCCATTCTTGCCGCCATCGCGATCCCCCAGTTCAATCTGCGAGAAATCGACGCCGCCTGGTTCCACGAGCAAGTGCGCTCCGGCGTTCGATACGCGCAGCGCACTGCAGTGGCACAAAGACGTTGCGTGTTCGTATCTGTCACGCCAACGCAGTTGAGCCTCTTGCGCGGCGATCTCACCTGCGCCATCAGCGCGAGCCCGGTAACGGATTTGGCCAGCAATCAGGCTTTTGTGCTTACGGCACCGACTGGCGTAACGCTCGGGGCGGCACCCAACCCGTTCAGCTTTAATGGTCTTGGGCAGCCGAGCTCCGCGGCGTCTGTCAGCGTCGACGGCAGGACGGTGACCGTGAACGCGGAGACCGGCTATGTCCAGTAGCCGCCAGCGCGGGCTATCGCTCATCGAGACGGTGATCTTCATCGTCGTGCTGGGCATCGGCATCGCAGGGCTGGCGGTGCTCTACAACCAGCTCACGCTGGCGAGCGTCGATCCGCTGGTGCGCAAGCAGGCGGTGGCCGTCGCAAGCTCGCTGATGGAGGAGATCCAGCTGCGGCCGTTCACGTTCTGCGACCCTGACGATCCAGCTGTATTCACGGCGGCTTCAGCGGCCGGCTGCGGAACGCCTGAAGGCGTTGGTGCCGAGGGCGGCGAAACGCGCTATGGCCCGACGTTCTTCGACAACGTCAGTGACTACGCTGCGCTCCCGCCTATGGCGGGAAGCATCCAGGACATCACCAATACGACCATCAGCGACCTCACCGGATACTCGGCGCAGGTGCAAATCGTCGCAGCGGGCGGCGATTTTCCGGCTGCGATCCCGGCCGACGAAGCTTTGCGGATCACGGTAACTGTAACGGGCCCCGCCAACACGCAAGTCGTGCTGCAAGGCTACCGCCTGCGCTATGCGCCCAACTCACCCTGAGCGCGGAGTAACGCTGATCGAGTTGGTGATGACGATCGTGATCGTCGGCATCATCCTCGCCGCCATCGCTTTCTTCATCAATCCGCTGCGCCAGGGCACCGACCTCGCGCTGCGCGCCGAGCTCACGGACATCGCCGACAACGCACTGCAACGCATGGGGCGCGACGTGAAGCTCGCCCTGCCAAACAGCGTGCGTACCGCAACCGCGGGCAGCTCCAATTTCCTCGAGTTCATCGCCGTGCGCACCGCGGGCCGCTACCGTGCGGACGGCGGGGGGCCAGCGGGCGGCGTCGACTGCGACAACGACGACGCAACCCTTGCCGCGCCCGACAATGACCAGTTGTCGTTCGACCTGCCCGCCGGAGACCGCTGTTTCAAGACCCTCGGCAAGCTGCCCGGTACCGTTGCCGCCGGCAGCGACCAGATGGTCCTCAACAATTACGGTTTTCCCGACCAGAACGCATACCAGACGGCGGGCACGCTCAATCGCGTCGTAGTGGCCGCCGTCGATATCTCGGAAGCCGCGCGCGACCGCGTCAGTTTTGCGCCGACGACGTTCGTTCGCGCGCTGCACGATTCGCCCGGCAAGCGCTTCTTCGTCATCTCCGGGCCGGTCACGTACGAGTGCGACCTCGCCGCCGGCAGGATCTTGCGGCATAGCGGCTATGCCCTGTCGGCAGCACAGCCCACAGTTTTCGGTGGTACGCCGGCGCTCGTTGCGGAGCACGTCATTGCCTGCGAGTTCGAGTACGCGCCGAGCGTGTCGGCGCAGCTCGGCCTGCTCACGCTGCGCCTGCGATTGCAGCGCCAGCTGTTTGGCGGCACCACAGAAACCGTGAGCCTTTATCACGCCGTCCACGTGAATAACGCGCCATGAAGCCTACCCTTCGCCGCGCCCGAGGCTTCGCTCTCATTCTGGCGCTGTTCCTCATCGTTGGCCTCGCTGCGATCGGCGCGTACCTGCTTTCCGTCTCTAACGTACAGGTCGAAACCGGGATCATGGACGAGCAGGGCGCGCGCGCCTATCAGGCGGCGCGCGCTGGTCTGGACTGGCAGGCATACCGGGTGCTGCGCGTTGGTATTTGCGACCCTGGGCCAACGGTGATTGCTCTTCCCTTTGACTTGACCGGTTTCTATGCCGAAGTGACCTGCACTGCGTTCGGTCTCGAAAGCGAGGGTGGAACCCCTGTCAGCACCTACCGCATCGTGTCCACCGGTTGTAACGCCACCCCCTGCGCCAGCGGCACGGGTGCGGCCTACGTGGAGCGGCAGCTTCAGCTCACCGTGGCGAACTGAAGGCAGGGAAAACTGGATAATCGGGAATATGCTACTTTTACAGAAATCTCATTGACAACAATTGGTTATTGATTTAATTTCAAGTTAAATCAGGGAGTTGAGGGCAATGCCCGGAATGAAGTGGCCATTTAGGCGCAGCACACGCGAACCCGGGTGGCTCGCGGTGAGCCTGCAACCGGGCGAGGTGAGCTTTGTGCATGGCCAGCAGGCACCGGACGGGGCCGTGAGCATCGATGTCTGCGGCACAAAGGCTTTTGAGGGTGATTTCGACAGCGCACAGCACTTGGCCAGGGAGCACGGCTTCAGTCGCTACCTGTGCTCCACGCTTCTGTCCCCAGGCGAATACCAGATGCTCCTGGTGGAGGCGCCCAATGTGCCGCAGGCCGAACTGAAGACCGCGATCCGCTGGCGCATCAAGGACCTTCTCGACTACCACGTCAATGACGCTACGGTCGATGTGCTCGCCGTGCCGCCTAACCCGGCAGGCAGCGAGCGCGCGCAATCGATGTACGCCGTAACTGCGCGCAATGACCTCGTTCAGGCATGCATCGGGCGCTTCGAGCGCGCCCGCATTCCCCTGACCGTGATCGATATCCCCGAAACCTCGCAGCGCAATATTGCTGCGCTGTTCGAGCACGACGACCGCGGCCTGGCGATGCTTTTTATGGGCAGCGCCGAAGGGTTGCTGACGATCAATTTTCGCCGTGAGCTGATGCTCGCGCGACGCATCGACGTCGGGGTACAGGAATTGGCGTCGGCGACCGGCGCAGCGCGCGAAGATCTGCTGCAGCGGGTGCTGCTCGAGTTGCAGCGCACTTTTGACCACTTCGACCGGCAATTCGCATACGTGCCCGTGGCGAAGCTGATGCTCGCACCCGATCCCGAGGAGACGGGGCTCCTGGAGTACCTGGCAGCCAACCTGGACATGCCCGTCGAGCGGGTGCACCTATCCGCGGCCGTCAATTTCGGCGCCCGCGCCGAGCTCGAGCCGAGCGAGGAATGGCGGCTTTTCCACCTGATCGGCGCCGCACTGCGGCACGAGTCCAAGGCCTTGTAGGGCATAAGGCATGAGCCAGCAGATCAATCTTTTCAACCCGCTCTTCATGCGCAAGGAGAAGTACTTCTCCTCGCGTACGATGCTGCAGAGCCTGGGATTGATCGTGCTGGGCCTCCTGGCCATCTACGCGTACGCGTTTTTGCAGTCGAGCGACCTCGAACGCATCGCTGCCGGTTACAGCCGCCAGCTGGCCGTGCAGCGCGACCAGTTCCTGTCGCTGAGCGCACAAGGGCGCAGCACATTGCTCGAGGCGGAAGTGGCGCGGCTGGAAGCCGACGTCAAGGCGCGGCGCGGCGTGCTCGACCTGGTGCAGGGAGGTGGACTCGGCGAAACGGACGGGTTTTCACGCTATTTCGCTGCGTTCGCGCGACACCCCATGCGTGGCGTATGGCTGACCGGCTTCAGCGTCGGCGACAACGGCAACGTGCTCAGTATCCGCGGCCGGGTCCTGCATCCGGAACTTGTGCCGGCCTATCTCAAAGCGCTGAACGAGGAAGACGTGATGCGCGGGCGGCTGGTGACCGAGCTCAAGCTCGTCGCCAGGGATGAATCGGACGTGCGCCGAGGCTCCGCAGCCGGCGCGCATGCGGGGCCGGTGCGCTTCGTCGAATTCAATCTGTCCGCACCGCTGCGGTTGGCGGCGACAGACAAGCCTGCGGCCAAGGGGGGGCGGCCGTGAAAGCCCTGCTCAAGCGATACGCGGAACGCATCGATAGCGCCTCGCTGCGCGAGCGCGTGCTGCTATTCCTGGCAACGGCGCTGGTGCTGATTTTCCTGGTCAATGTTGCGCTCATCAAGCCACTGCGCGACGCGCAACGCCGTCTGGGCTCGGACATCGCGCAAAACGAACGGGAGCTGCGCACGATCCAGGGCGAGGTGCAGCGCCTGGCGCGCGCTCGCGATGTGGATCCCGATGCGCGCAAGCGCGGGCGCGCCGCGGTCCTGCGCGCGGAGCTCGCCGAGCTTGACGGGCGGATTGCCGAGGAGCAACGCCGCTTCACCACGCCACAGCGCATGCGCGACGTGCTCGAGGAAATGCTGGCGCGCGAGAAACGCCTGCGCCTGATCGATCTGAAATCCCTGCCTGTGACGGATATGTCTGCGACGCAGGGACAGGCGGGGCGGCGCGTGTTCCGCCACGGCGTCGAGCTGACGCTCGCCGGAAGCTATCTCGACCTGTACGCCTACCTTTCGGCTCTCGAAGGCCTGCAGACGCAACTCTACTGGGGGCGCGCCGAGATGTCGGTCGCCGAGTATCCGGTGGCGACACTCAAGCTCACGGTGTACACGCTGAGCTTCGATCAGGCCTGGCTGGTGGTATGAATCGCGCGCTCATCTTGCTGCTGCTTTGCTTCCCCGGACCTGCCTCTGCGCAGCGGGCCGCGCTCGTTGATCCGACGCGTCCGCCCAATATGCGCGTTGAATCCGGTGGCGAGGAATCGGCCGCCCCGGCGGGCCCGCAGCTCCAGTCGGTGCTGATCTCGCCGACCCGGCGCGTGGCCGTAATCAGCGGCAGCACCGTGGTTGAGGGTGGAAAGTATGGCAATGCGATCGTCACCTCGATATCCGAAGGCGCGGTACTGTTGCGCTATGCCGATCGCAGGGAGACGCTGCACCTCATTCCAGGGGTGGTAAAGCGTGAGCGACTCACCGGTACCGCGGCGCAATCGCACAAAGGAAACGCCCGATGAAGTACTTCATGGCATGGCTTGGTGTGGTGCTGGTGATGGGTTGCGCCACACCACCGCCGCGACCAACGAGCGTGGACCCGGCGATCACCGGTGAGGTCGACAAGGCGATTGCCGGGCCCGGACCGCAACAGGCCGAGCTGCCGCAGCAAGCGCTCTTGCCGCCGCTACGCATGGAAATGCCCAGCGTGGCGGGCCGGCCGATCGATCCGCGGTTCGACCTTTCGGTCAGCAATGCCCCGGCGGCCCAGGTGTTCATGGCGATCGCCGCGGGTACGCGCTACTCCATGCTCCTCAATCCGGGCGTCAGCGGCATGATCACCGTCAACCTTAAGGATGTCACGGTGCGCGAAGCGCTGGATTCGCTGCGCGAGCTCTACGGCTACGACTACCGCTTCGACGGCACGCGCATCTTCGTGCAACCGGCCGGATTGCAGACCAAGATATTCCGCGTCAATTATCTTCTCGGTCAACGCCGCGGCACCAGCGACCTGCGGGTGCAATCGGGCTCGCTCGCCGACTCCGCCGTGCCCGGCGGTCCGCCATCTCCTGCTTCGGCCGCGAGCCCTGTTCCCGGCGGTGCGGGGAGCCAGACCTTTGGCGGCGGCGCGGCGCGCTCGCTTGACAGCACGCGCGTGACGACAAGTATTGTCAACGACTTCTGGGGAGACCTGCGCAGCGCCCTGACGGCAATCGTCGGCGCCGGGGATGGTCGCAGCGTAGTGGTGTCGCCGCAATCGGGCGTCGTCCTGGTGCGCGCGTTCCCGACCGAATTGCGTGCAGTGGAGAACTACCTGCTCGAGACGCGCCTGGTGGTCGAGCGGCAGGTGATGCTCGAAGCCAAGGTGATCGAGGTCACGCTGGCGGAAGGCTTTCAGTCGGGCATCAACTGGGCGCTGTTTCGCACACACGACAGCCCGCGCGGCGCCGTCGGTCAGGTGGGCAACGACACCACGCTCGGCACCAGTACGAGCGGCACGAGCCTGAGCAGCAGCGGTCTTACGGTAAACCCTGCGGCGGGCACGCTTGCTTCCGCGGCCACGCTGGCAGGAAATGGCGGGGCGGTTTTTGGCCTCGCTTTCCAGACATCCAATTTCGCAGCGCTGCTGCAGTTCCTGGATTCGCAGGGCACCACGCAAGTGCTCTCCAGCCCGCGCATCGCGACCTTGAACAATCAGAAGGCGGTGCTCAAGGTCGGCACGGACGAATTCTTCGTCACGAATGTGGCCACCGTGACGACGACCACCGGAACCACCACCCAGCAAACGCCGACGGTAACGGTAGCTCCGTTCTTCTCCGGCATCATGCTGGATGTCACGCCGCAGATCGATGAGCTGAACAACATCACCCTGCACATCCATCCGTCGATCAGCGAAGTGACGGAATCGCGTCGGGTGGTGGATCTCGGCGGCACGATCCCTTCCATCACGTTGCCGCTTGCAAAATCCGCGGTGAACGAGTCCGACACGGTGGTGCGCGTCACCGACGGCAACATCGTCGCCATCGGCGGCCTGATGAGCGTGGATGTGCGCGACGGCCGCACCGGCATCCCGGGCGTCGCCGACTCCAACGTGCTGCTGCGCAATTCCGACCGCCAGGCGCGCAAGCGCGAGATCGTGATCCTGCTCAAGCCGACCATCATCCGGAACGACGCCAGCTGGGGTCAGGATCTGCGCGAGACGCGCGAGCGGCTGGAGCGCTTCATTCCCCAGCGCCCGGCGCAGGAAGCCGGCGCGCGGTGAACTATTTCAGGCATTTCGGCCTGCGCGAGGCGCCCTTCGGCATCACGCCCGATACCAGCTTCTTCTATGCCTGCCGCAGCACCCAGGAAGCGCTCAACACGCTGCTGATCGCGCTCGGCAACGGCGAGGGCTTTCTCAAGATCACGGGAGAGGTCGGCACCGGCAAGACGCTGCTGTGCCGGAAGTTTCTCGCCACGCTGGGTGCTGGCTGGGCGAGCGCCTACATTCCGAACCCGAACCTGGAGCCGCGTGCCCTCGTGCTGGCCATCGCCGAGGAACTCGCCGTGTCCGTGCAGCCCGACGTGGACCAGCACCATCTGTTGCGCGGCATCACGCGTGCGCTTCTCGATCACGCGCGCCATGGGCGGCGCGTGGTGCTGTGCATGGACGAAAGCCAGGTCATGCCCCTCGACACGCTGGAGACCCTGCGCCTGCTCACCAACCTGGAGACCGAGAAGCGCAAGCTTCTGCAGGTAGTTCTGTTCGGTCAGCCGGAACTCGACCGCAAGCTGGCTTCCGAGTCGATTCGCCAGCTGCGGCAGCGCATTACGTTCCAGTACGCGCTGCGCGGGCTGCACAAAGACGAGATCGGGGCCTACATCGAACACCGGCTGGCGATCGCCGGGCGCGTCGGCGAACCGCTGTTCGATGCCGGCGCGCTGCGCGCGCTGCACCGTGCCAGCCGCGGCGTACCGCGGCTCGTCAACATCCTCGCGCACAAGGCGCTGTTGCTGGTGTTCGGCGAGGGCGGACGTTGCGCCTCGCGCCGTCACGTGCATGCCGCAGCGGTCGATACGCCTGCGGCTGCCCCGGTGAGTGTCTGGGGGTGGCCGCGGCTGCGCGCCACCCGCGCCGCGGACTAGGCCTGGACCGTGAGCATCATCAACAAGATGCTGCAGGAGCTCGATCGCCGTCATGCGCGAGCGGCGCCGCCCGGGCAATCGCTGCACCCCGAGGTGCGCGCGGTGCGCGCCGCGCGCAGTTCGGGCGAATGGTTCTGGCGCACTGTGGCGGGCCTAATGCTCGTCGCGGCCGCCTGGACGTTGTGGGTGGTGTATCAGTTGCAGCCGCGCTCGATCGCGACCGAGCTTGCTGAGCGCGCGGCGGAGAACAGCCGCCGGCGCGCGATTTCTGCGCCGGTGCCGAAGGAATCTGCGCCCTTGGCGGCTCTAGCGTCTGCGCCTGCGCCGGCCGAGGCAGCCGCGGCTAAGCCAGCACCGGAGAAACTCGTCGCGCCGATCGAAATGCTGCGCCTTGCGCTCACCATCGACACGCCGCTTGCCCCACGCCCGCCGCGACGGGCCGCGCCGACGCCCGCAGAAAAGCGGACGCGGGTGGCGGCCGCGCCGGAGCCGCGCACCGGGCCCCCGCGCGCCGCACCGACGCACATCGAAAAACGTGAGCGGGATCGCTCACCGGCGGATCGCGCGGAGAATCATTTTCGCCGGGCGGCGCAGATGCTGGAGCGGGGGCGCGTCGCCGATGCCGACGATGCCCTGCTGGCGGCGCTCGATGCCAATGCCGCGCACCAGGCAGCGCGCCAGACGCTGGTGGCGCTCTACATCGAGCAGGGGCGTATCGAAGACGCCCGGCGCCACCTGCAGGAAGGGCTCGCGTTCAACCCGGGGTACGCGCCGTTCGCGGTCGCGCTGGCGCGCATCCATGTGGATCGCGGCGATTTCACTGCGGCGCTGACGGTGCTCGAGCAGGCAGCCGTCGCGGGACGCGGCAATCCGGCCTATCACGCGCTGCATGGGGCAGTGTTGCAGGGACTGGGGCGTCATGGCCCGGCGGCCGACGCCTATCGACTGGCCTTGGGATCCGCCCCGCAAAGCGGCGCCACCTGGGTCGGGCTGGCGATCTCGCTGGAGGCTCAAGGCCACCTGCGCGAAGCGGCGGAGGCCTACCGCCGCGGCGTGGCCTCGGGAACCCTGGCGGACGAGGTACGAGCGTACGCGGATCAGCGCGTTCGCCAGTTGCGGTAGATTACGCCGCGCTCGAGGCGCCTTCGCCGACCTGCTCCAGTCGGTAGCCGTAGTTGTAGATCGGCACCACGCGAAATCCGGTCTCGGCGCGCAAATCGAGTTTCTTGCGCACCTGGCTCACGTGCGTGTCCACCGTGCGCGTGACCAGGTCGCCGCTACGGCCCCATACCGCCTCCTGCAAGTGACTGCGCGACAGCAACCGGCCCAGGTTGCGGAATAGGACCACCGTCAGTTCGAATTCCTTCGGCGTGAGTTCGATTCTCTCCGCGTTGCGCCGCACCTCGCCCTTGGCGATGTCGATTTCGAATGGGGGAAACGCGAGCAGTTTCTCCTCTTCGCGCGGATACGCCCGACGCAGCAGCGCGTGCACGCGCGCGATCGTCTCCTGCCGCCGCACCGGCTTGATCATGTAGTCGTCCGCCCCGTTCTCCAGTGCGAATACGATGTCCTGCTCGGCATCGCGCACGGTCACGAACAGAACGGGCACTTGCTTCGACACGTTGGAGCGCAGCCACATCAGCACGTCAACGCCCGATACGTCCGGCACTTGCCAGTCGATGACGAACAGATCGAAACTTTCCCGACCGGCGTGCTTCATGGCATCGCGGCCGCTCAGGTAGCCGTGCACGTCGTGACCGTCGTCGGCCAGCCAGCGCTTGAGCAGCGCCAGCTGGTCTGGATCGTCCTCGAGAATTGAAATCCGCAAGCCACGCTCCCTTGGGGAGGAATAATACTGCCAGGTGCCCGACAACCCCAAGTGCTGTGGCAGAATCGCGCCACTCACGAATCGCCATGCGTACCGCCTTGTTGGGCGCCGGCACGATCGCCCGTCTCGTACTCCAACACCTCCGACGCGGGGATCTCCCCGGCATCGAGGTGGTCGGCATCGGCGGACGCAGCACCGCCTCTCGCGGCGCGGCGTTGGCGGCGGCGCATGCGCTGCCGTTTGTCGTCGGTGGCGGGGCCTTGCTCGCGCTGCGCCCACAAGTCGTCGTCGAGGCGGCCTCCCACGAGGCCGTGCGGGAACACCTGGTGTCATTTCTCGAGGCGGGTGCAAGTGTGGTGGTCCTGTCGGCAGGGGCGCTGGCCGATGATCGTCTGCGGGAGGCGGCGGAAACTGCGGCGCGTCGCAGCGGCGCGCAGTTGTACGTGCCATCGGGGGGTATCGGGGGGCTCGACGCATTGAAGGCGGCGTGCGTTGCCGGGGTCGAGGAAGTCGCCATTCAAGTGGCCAAGCCGCCCAGGGCATGGAAGGGAATCCCGTTCGTGGAGGCGCTGGGCATCGACCTCGACGGTATGAGGCAAGCATGCACCTTGTACAAGGGCGCCGCGCGGGAAGGCGTGCCGCACTTCCCGCAGAACGTGAACATTGCGGCGGTGCTGTCGCTCGCCGGTATCGGCTTTGACCGCACGCAGCTTGAAGTGGTCGCCGATCCCGCGCTGACGCATAACACGCACACGATCCGCGTGGCCGGCAGGAGCGGGCGATTCACGGTAGTGCTTGAAAACGTGCCGGCTCCCGATAATCCGAAGACGGCCTGGCTTGCCTGTTACAGCGTTTTGGCAGCCTTGCGTTCCATGGCCGCAGGCGTTCGCTACGGGACCTAAGTCTTTGATGGGTTTGGCGACCCGAAGTCGCGAAGCACCGCAAGGACAGGCGTGCTGGAGATGCCAGTTTCACCCGCGCTTCCTTGACTAAGCAAAGGATTTCTCACATAATTTCGGGTTCCGCCGGAGGGGTGCCCGAGCGGTTAAAGGGGGCAGACTGTAAATCTGTTGGCCTTGCGCCTACGTTGGTTCGAATCCAACCCCCTCCACCAGCATTCCGGGCGGTCCCGGCGGTGAAGCGGTACGTGACGTGGGTGAGGTGAACGGGCGGGTGTAGCTCAATGGCAGAGCAGAAGCCTTCCAAGCTTATGACGAGGGTTCGATTCCCTTCACCCGCTCCAACGAGGATCGCGGCCCATGTAGCTCAGTGGTAGAGCACTCCCTTGGTAAGGGAGAGGTCATGCGTTCAATCCGCATCATGGGCACCACGGACAACGGCAGCGCGTAGAGACTGAACGGGAACGAAGGAAGACCATGGCAAAAGCCAAATTCGAGCGTACCAAGCCGCACGTGAACGTGGGCACGATCGGGCACGTGGATCACGGCAAGACGACGCTGACGGCGGCGATGACGCACATTCTGGCGAAGAAGTACGGGGGCGAGGCGAAGAATTACGATCAGATTGATGCGGCGCCGGAGGAAAAGGCGCGCGGCATCACGATCAACACGGCGCACGTGGAGTACCAGACCGAGAAGCGCCACTACGCGCACGTGGACTGCCCGGGGCACGCCGACTACATCAAGAACATGATCACGGGGGCGGCGCAGATGGATGGCGCCATTCTGGTGGTGTCGGCGGCGGACGGGCCGATGCCGCAGACCCGGGAACATATCCTGCTCGCGCGCCAGGTCGGGGTTCCGTACATCGTGGTGTACCTGAACAAGGCCGACATGGTCGATGACAAGGAGCTCTTGGAGCTGGTGGAGGTGGAGGTGAGGGAGCTTTTGTCCAAGTACGACTTCCCCGGGGACAAGACCCCGATCGTGATCGGCTCGGCGTTGAAGGCCTTGGCGGGGGAGGATTCGGAGCTGGGGGTGAAGTCGATCATGAAGCTCGCCGAGGCGCTGGACTCCTACATTCCGCAGCCCAAGCGGGCGATCGACGGGCCGTTCCTGATGCCGGTGGAGGACGTGTTTTCGATCTCGGGCCGGGGCACGGTGGTGACGGGGCGCGTGGAGCGCGGCGTGATCAAGGTGGGCGAGGAGATCGAGATCGTGGGCCTGAAGCCCACGCAAAAGACGGTGTGCACGGGCGTGGAGATGTTCCGAAAGCTGCTCGATGAAGGCCAGGCCGGGGACAACGTCGGCATTTTGCTGCGCGGCACCAAGCGCGAAGAGGTGGAGCGCGGGCAGGTCCTGGCCAAGCCCGGCTCGATCACGCCGCACGCGAAGTTCGAGTGCGAGGTGTACGTGCTCACGAAGGAAGAGGGCGGCCGTCACACGCCGTTTTTCAACAATTACCGGCCGCAGTTTTACTTTCGCACGACGGACGTGACCGGCGCGGTGGAGCTGCCGAAGGGCACCGAGATGGTGATGCCGGGGGACAACATCAAGATGGTGGTGACGCTGATCACGCCGATCGCGATGGAGCAGGGCTTGCGCTTTGCCATCCGCGAGGGCGGCAAGACCGTCGGCGCCGGCGTCGTCGCCAAGGTGCTCGAATAACGACGGGATCCGATAGGGGCATAGCTCAACTGGCAGAGCGTCGGTCTCCAAAACCGAAGGTTGGGGGTTCGATTCCCTCTGCCCCTGCCAAAAACTGACATGGCCGGAATTGACATCTTCAAGCTCGTGATCGCCGCTGCGATGGTGGCAGGCGGCATCGCGGGCTACTACTGGCTTGGCGACAGCGCCCTCGTGCTGCGCGTGCTCGCCGTGGTGGCGGGCATTGGCGCCGGCGCTGCGGTGGCGAGTTTAACGGTGCCCGGCCGCGAGTTCGTGGTGTTCGCGCAGGAAGCGGTGGTCGAGGTGAAGAAAGTCGTATGGCCGTCGCGCAAGGAGACGGTGCAGACGACGGCTGCGGTCTTCGCGTTCGTGGTGGCGATGGCGCTGTTCCTGTGGGTGAGCGACAAGACACTTGAGTGGGTACTCTACGACCTGATCCTCGGATGGAAAAAGACCTGAAGCAGACCGAAGCCGGCAAACGCTGGTACGTGGTGCACGCCTATTCCGGCTTCGAGAAGTCGGTGCAGCGGGCGCTGGAGGACCGCATTTCGCGCGCCGGCATGCAGGAGAAATTCGGCAAGATCCTGGTGCCGGTGGAAGAGGTCGTGGAGATGAAGGGCGGCCAGAAGCACATGTCGGAGCGCAAGTTCTTTCCGGGCTACGTGCTGGTGGAAATGAAGATGGACGACGACACCTGGCACCTGGTGAAGAACACCAACAAGGTCACGGGCTTCGTCGGTGGCACCGCAATGCGGCCCACGCCCATCTCCGAGAAGGAAGTGAACGCCATCATGCAGCAGATGCGCGAAGGCGTGGAGAAGCCCAAGCCCAAGGTCCTGTTCGAGGTGGGCGAGATGGTGCGCGTGAAAGACGGCCCGTTCACCGATTTTCAGGGCACGGTGGAGGACGTCAACTACGAGAAGAGCCGCCTGCGCGTGGCGGTCACGATCTTTGGACGCTCGACCCCGGTCGAGCTGGAATTCGGCCAGGTCGAAAAGGCCTGAGTCGCTTGCACGGGGAGAGCGCTGCGGCGTTCGCTTGCACCCGATAGGAGCCAGACATGGCGAAGAAGGTTGTGGGATTCATCAAGCTGCAGGTGCCGGCGGGCAAGGCCAACCCCTCGCCGCCCATCGGCCCGGCGCTCGGTCAGCGCGGCTTGAACATCATGGAGTTCTGCAAGGCGTTCAACGCGCAGACGCAGAAGGTGGAGCCGGGCTTGCCGCTGCCCGTGGTCATTACGGCATATGCGGACAAGAGCTTCAGCTTCATCATCAAGACGCCGCCCACCACGGTGCTCATCAAGAAGGCTGCCGGCATCGAGTCCGGCAGTCCACGGCCGCATACCGACAAGGTGGGCAAGATCACGCGCAAGCAGGTCGAAGAGATCGCCAGGGCGAAGATGCCGGACCTGACGGCGGGCGACCTGGAAGCGGCGATGCGCACCGTGGCCGGCAGCGCGCGCTCGATGGGCATTCTGGTGGAGGGCATGTAAATGGCGGCGATCTCCAAACGCAGGAAGGCGATCGTCGGCAAGGCCGATCACGCCAAGGCCTACGCGGTCATCGATGCGATGAAAATCGTGAAGGAAACTGCCACCGCCAAGTTCGACGAAGCCGTGGACGTGGCGGTGAACCTCGGCATCGACACCTCGAAATCCGATCAGACGGTGCGTGGTGCAGTGGTGCTGCCAGCCGGTACCGGCAAGACGGCGCGCGTCGCGGTGTTTGCGCAGGGCGAGAAGGCTCAGGCCGCCAAAGCGGCTGGCGCGGACGTGGTCGGCATGGAGGATCTCGCCGAGAGCGTCAAGGCTGGAAAGCTTGATTTCGACGTGGTCATCGCCGAGCCAGCAGCGATGCGGGTCGTCGGTCAGCTCGGCCAGATTCTCGGCCCGCGCGGCCTGATGCCGAATCCGAAGGTAGGCACGGTGACGCCGGATGTTGCGGCTGCGGTGAAGAACGCCAAGGCGGGCCAGGTGCAGTTTCGCGCCGACAAGACCGGCATCGTGCAGTGCACGATCGGCCGCGCTTCGTTCACGCCCGAGCAGTTGCGCGACAACCTCGCGGCGCTGGTGGATGCGCTGAACAAGTCGAAGCCGCAGCACACCAAGGGCGTGTTCCTGAGGAAGCTGTCGGTGTCGAGCACCATGGGAATCGGAGTGCGGGTCGATCCCGCAACGCTGCAGGCGCAGTGAGGAATAAAGCAACTTTGGGCCGCTGTTTCACGCAACAGCAGCTGTCAAAGACCGTAGGGGCCCGATGGGCTTAAACAAGCAGTCGCCCTACGCAGACGGCGCACCCGAAGCAGGAATGCATTTGCGGTTCCTGATTCAAGGTCGCCAGGGTGGAGGTCCGGAAACGGGCTTCCGTTTGTTCAACGCAAGGAGGTAGACCTTGAGTCTCAATCTGGAGCAGAAACAGGCGGTCGTTGCCGAGATCGCGGCGCAACTGGCCAAAGCCCAGGCGGTGATTGTCGTGGAGAACCGCGGCCTTCCCGTCGAAGCGGTCACCAGCCTGCGCGCGAGGGCGCGGAAGTCCGGCCTCTACCTGCGCGTGCTGAAGAACACGCTCGCGCGGCGCGCCGTCAAGGGCACGCCGTTCGAGAAGCTGACCGACCAGCTGGCCGGCCCGCTGATGTACGGCATCGCGCAAGACCCGGTGGCCGGCGCCAAGGTGCTGTCCGAATTCGCCAAGGACAACGAGCTGTTCGTCATCAAGGGCGGGGCCATGGCCAACGCGCTGATGTCCATCATGGACGTCAAGGCGCTGGCCACCATGCCCAGCCGCGACGAACTGCTGGCGAAGCTGGCCGGCACCCTGCAGGCACCGATCGTCAAGCTGGCGCGCACCATGAACGAGGTCCCGGGCAAGTTCGTCCGGACGCTCGCCGCGGTGCTGGCCGCCAAGGAAAAAGCCGCTTAGTCAGGAACCCATTCAGGAGAACACCATGGAACGTGCACAGATTCTGGAAGCTGTTTCGACGATGACCGTCCTCGAGCTGTCGCAGCTCATCAAGGACATGGAAGAGAAGTTCGGCGTGTCGGCTGCCGCCGCGGTGGCGGTGGTAGCGCCGGCGGCCGGCGGCGCCGCGGGCGCCGCTGCCGCGGAAGAAAAGACCGAGTTCACCGTCATGCTGACCGCCACCGGCGACAACAAGGTGAACGTGATCAAGGCGGTACGCGAGGTGACGAGCCTGGGTCTGAAAGAGGCGAAGGACCTCGTCGACGGCGCGCCCAAGGCGGTGAAGGAGGGTGTCTCCAAGGCCGAAGCGGAGGCAGTGCTGAAGAAACTGATCGACGCCGGCGCAAAGGCGGAAATCAAGTAAGGAACTTCGGAATCCGCGGGGGGTCAGATGGCCCCGCGCGGATTCCGGACAGACAAAGGGCCTTGCTTCGGCAGGGTCTTTTCTCTGTCCCGCAGCGTTTTATGGAGCCTTCATGACCTATTCGTTGACCGAGCGTAAACGCATCCGCAAGAGCTTCGCCAAGCGTGCCACGGTGCAAACCGTGCCGTTCCTGATCGCGACGCAGCTCGAGTCCTACACGGCATTCCTGCAGGCGCACGTGGCGCCAGAGAGCCGCAGGAACGAAGGCCTGCAGGCGGCGTTCACCTCGATCTTCCCGATCACCAGCCATTCGGGCAACGCGCGGCTCGAGTTCGTCAGCTTCCAGCTCGGCGAGCCGCCTTTCGATGTCAAGGAATGCCAGCAGCGCGGCCTCACCTACGCCAGCCCGCTGCGCGCGAAAGTGCGCCTGGTGATCCTGGACAAGGACGCCCCCAAGCCGACCACCAAGGAGGTGAAGGAGCAGGAAGTCTACATGGGCGAGATTCCACTCATGACCACGACGGGCTCGTTCATCATCAACGGCACCGAGCGCGTCATCGTCTCGCAGCTGCACCGCTCCCCGGGCGTGTTTTTCGAGCACGACCGCGGCAAGACGCACAGCTCGGGCAAGCTGCTGTTCTCGGCGCGCGTCATCCCTTACCGCGGCTCCTGGCTCGACTTCGAGTTCGACTCGAAAGACGTGGTCTATTTCCGCGTTGACCGGCGCCGCAAGATGCCGGTGACGATCCTGCTCAAGGCGCTGGGTTTCACGCCGGAGCTGATCCTGAAGGAGTTCTTCGATTTCGACGGCTTTCACCTCGAGCCGAATCACGTGCTGTTCGAAGTCGTGCCCGAGCGCCTGCGCGGCGAAGTGGCGCGCTTCGAGATCAATGACAAGTCCGGCAAGACCATCGTCGCCAAGGACAAGCGCATCACCGTCAAGCACATCCGTGACATGGAGGCCGCGGGCATCAAGAAAATCGTCGCCCCGGACGATTTCCTGCTAGGTCGCACGCTCGCGCACAACGTGGTGAGCGCAGAGACCGGCGAGATCCTCGCCAGCGCCAACGAGGAAGTCACGGAAACCCTGCTGGCCAAGCTGCGCGAGGCGAAGGTCGGCAAGATCCAGACGCTGTTCACCAATGACCTCGACCAGGGGCCGTACGTCTCGCAGACCCTGCGCACCGACGAGACCGCCGACGTCAATGCGGCGCGCGTCGCCATCTACCGCATGATGCGCCCCGGGGAGCCGCCGACGGAAGACGCCGTGGAGGCGCTGTTCAACGGCCTGTTCTTCGCCGAGGAGCGCTACGACCTGTCGGCGGTCGGTCGCATGAAGTTCAACCGCCGCGTGGGCGTGCCTTGCGAAACGAGCTGGCAGATCCGCCTGAAGAGCGTTGCGCTGTCCAAGGAGTCCGAGGAGGAGGTGCGCGCTTACTTCAAGCACGCGCCCGAGCTTTCCCTCGGCAAGGTGGCCGTCGAAGGCGTGCTGAGCGAAGCCGAGGCGCAGCAGGTCATCGACAAGATGGTCCAGGACCTCAAGGCGAAGGGCGTTGACCGGCAGAAGCTGGAGGCGAAGCTCGAGCAGCGCTATACGCTCAGCCCGCGGGACATCGTGGAAGTGATCCGCATCCTGGTCGAGCTGAGGAACGGCCGTGGCGACATCGACGACATCGATCACCTTGGCAACCGGCGCGTGCGTTCGGTGGGCGAGCTGGCCGAGAACCAGTTCCGCGCCGGCCTGGTGCGTGTAGAGCGCGCGGTGAAGGAGCGTCTGTCGCAGGCCGAGAGCGACAACCTGATGCCGCACGACCTGATCAACGCCAAGCCGATCTCCGCCGCGATCAAGGAGTTCTTCGGCTCGAGCCAGCTGTCGCAGTTCATGGATCAGACCAACCCGCTCTCGGAAATCACGCACAAGCGGCGCGTGTCCGCGCTGGGACCGGGCGGCCTGACGCGCGAGCGCGCGGGCTTCGAGGTGCGCGACGTGCACCCCACGCATTACGGCCGCGTCTGCCCGATCGAGACGCCCGAGGGCCCGAACATCGGCCTCATCAACTCGCTCGCCCTCTACGCGCGCACCAACAAGTACGGCTTCCTGGAGACGCCTTACCGGAAGGTGACGAACAGCAAAGTGACGAACGAGATCGTCTACCTTTCGGCGATCGAGGAAGGCAACTATGTCATTGCGCAGGCGAACGCGGCGATCGACAAGGCGGGCAAACTGAGCGATCCGCTGGTGTCGTGCCGCAACCGGAACGAGTTCATGCTCTCCACTCCGGACCGGGTGGAATACATGGACGTGGCGCCGAGCCAGATCGTGTCCGTGGCGGCTTCGCTCATTCCGTTCCTCGAGCACGATGACGCCAACCGCGCGCTGATGGGCTCCAACATGCAGCGCCAGGCCGTGCCCTGCCTGCGGCCGGAAAAGCCGCTGGTGGGCACGGGCGTCGAGCGCACGGTGGCCATCGATTCAGGCACCTGCGTGGTGGCGCTGCGCGGCGGCGTGGTGGATTACGTCGACGCCAATCGCGTCGTGGTGCGGGTGAACGACGAGGAGACGGTGCCGGGCGACGTCGGCGTGGACATCTACAAGCTCACCAAGTACACGCGCTCCAACCAGAACACCAACATCAACCAGCGACCGATCGTGAAGCAGGGCGAGCGCATGGCCAAGGGCGACGTGGTCGCCGACGGCGCCTCCACCGACCTGGGCGAGCTCGCGCTCGGCCAGAACATGCTGGTCGCGTTCATGCCCTGGAACGGCTTCAATTTCGAGGACTCGATCCTCATCTCCGAGCGCGTGGTGTCGGACGACCGCTTCACCTCGATCCACATCGAGGAGCTGACGGTGGTCGCGCGCGACACCAAGCTCGGGCCCGAGGAAATCACGCGCGACATCTCGAACCTCTCGGAGGCGCAGCTGTCGCGCCTCGACGAGTCCGGCATCGTCTACATCGGCGCCGAGGTGGAGGCGGGCGACGTGCTGGTCGGCAAGGTGACGCCGAAGGGCGAGACTCAGCTTACGCCCGAAGAAAAGTTACTGCGCGCGATCTTCGGCGAGAAGGCGTCCGACGTGAAAGACACGTCGCTGCGCGTGCCCTCGGGCATCTCCGGCTGCGTGATCGACGTACAGGTGTTCACGCGCGAAGGCATCGAACGCGACAAGCGCAGCCAGCAGATCATCGAGGACGACCTGCGGCGCTACAAGACCGATCTTGCCGACCAGATGAGGATCGTCGAGTCGGACACCTTCGAGCGCCTGGAGCGCCTGCTTACCGGCAAGACCGCCAACGGCGGGCCGAAGAAGCTCGCCAAGGGCACCAAGGTCACCAAGGGCTATCTCGACACGGTGGAGCGCTTCGACTGGTTCGACATCCGCCTCGCCAACGAGGACGCGGCGGCGCAGCTCGAGGGCCTCAAGGAGTCGCTGGCGCAGAAGCGGCGCGAGTTCGACGCCATGTTCGAGGCGAAGAGGAAGAAGCTCACGCAGGGCGACGAGCTGCCGCCGGGCGTGCTGAAGATGGTGAAGGTGTATGTGGCCGTGAAGCGGCGCCTGCAGCCGGGCGACAAGATGGCGGGGCGCCACGGCAACAAGGGCGTGATCTCCAAGATCGTGCCGGTGGAAGACATGCCGCACATGGCGGACGGCATGACGCTCGACATCGTGCTCAATCCGCTCGGCGTGCCCTCGCGCATGAACGTGGGGCAGATCCTGGAGACGCACCTGGGCTGGGCGGCGAAGGGCCTCGGCCTGAAGCTCGGCGAGATGGTGAAGGCGCAGGCGAAGATCGCCGAGTTGCGCAAGACCGTGGAGCGGATCTACAACGCGAGCGGCCGCGACGAGGACCTGGGCCGGCTGACGGACGAGGAAGTGCTGCAGCTGGCGCAGAACCTGCGCGAAGGCGTGCCGTTTGCCACCCCCGTGTTCGACGGCGCCTCCGAAGCCGAGATCAACGCCATGCTGGAGCTTGCCGAACTGCCGGCGTCGGGCCAGGTGACCCTGTTCGACGGCCGCACGGGCGAGGCGTTCGACCGGCCGGTGACGGTGGGCTACATGCACGTGCTGAAGCTCCATCACCTGGTCGACGACAAGATGCACGCCCGCTCCACCGGGCCCTACAGCCTGGTCACGCAGCAGCCGCTCGGCGGCAAGGCGCAGTTCGGCGGCCAGCGCTTCGGCGAGATGGAGGTGTGGGCGCTCGAGGCCTACGGTGCCGCGTATACGCTGCAGGAAATGCTCACGGTGAAGTCCGACGACATCACCGGGCGCACCAAGGTGTACGAGAACATCGTCAAGGGCGACCACAAGATCGACGCGGGCATGCCCGAGTCGTTCAACGTGCTGGTAAAGGAAATCCGCTCGCTGGGTATCGATATCGACCTGGAGAAGTACTGATGAAAGCGCTACTGGAGCTCTTCAAGCAGGTCCAGCAGGACGAGGACTTCGAGGCCATCCGCATCGGGCTCGCGTCGCCCGAGAAGATCCGCTCGTGGTCCTACGGCGAAGTGAAGAAGCCGGAGACCATCAACTACCGCACCTTCAAGCCGGAGCGGGACGGCCTGTTTTGCGCCAAGATCTTCGGGCCGATCAAGGATTACGAATGCCTGTGCGGCAAGTACAAGCGCCTGAAGCACCGCGGCGTGATCTGCGAGAAGTGCGGCGTCGAGGTGACGCTCGCCAAGGTGCGCCGAGAGCGCATGGGGCACATCGAGCTGGCGAGCCCCGTCGCGCACATCTGGTTCCTGAAGTCGCTGCCGTCGCGCCTGGGCCTGGTGCTCGACATGACCCTGCGCGACATCGAGCGCGTGCTTTATTTCGAAGCCTATGTCGTGACCGACCCGGGCCTCACGCCGCTCAAGCGCTGCCAGCTGCTGACGGAAGACGACTACCTCGCCAAGGTCGAGGAGTTCGGCGATGACTTTTCCGCCGCCATGGGCGCGGAGGGCATCCGCGCCCTGCTGCGCGCGATCGACATCAACCGTGAGCTTGACCAGCTGAGGAAGGACCTCGAGGCGACCTCGTCGGATGCCAAGATCAAGAAGCTCGCCAAGCGGCTGAAGGTGCTGGAAGGGTTCAAGGCCTCGAACATCAAGCCCGACTGGATGATCATGGAAGTGCTGCCGGTGCTGCCGCCCGAGCTGCGGCCGCTGGTGCCGCTGGACGGCGGGCGCTTCGCCACCTCGGACCTGAACGACCTGTACCGCCGGGTGATCAACCGCAACAACCGCCTCAAGCGCCTGCTGGAGCTCAAGGCGCCCGAGATCATCGTGCGCAACGAAAAGCGCATGCTGCAGGAGGCGGTGGATTCGCTCCTCGACAACGGGCGCCGCGGCAAGGCGATGACCGGCGCCAACAAGCGCCCGCTCAAGTCGCTCGCCGACATGATCAAGGGCAAGGGCGGACGCTTCCGGCAGAACCTGCTCGGCAAGCGCGTCGATTACTCGGGCCGTTCGGTGATCGTGGTGGGCCCGCAGCTGAAGCTGCACCAGTGCGGCCTGCCGAAGAAGATGGCCCTCGAGCTGTTCAAGCCGTTCATCTTCAACAAGCTGGAGCTCCTCGGCCTCGCCACCACCATCAAGGCCGCCAAGCGCCTGGTGGAGCAGGAAGTGCCCGAGGTCTGGGACATCCTCGAAGAGGTGATCCGCGAGCACCCGGTGATGCTGAACCGCGCCCCGACGCTGCACCGCCTCGGCATCCAGGCTTTCGAGCCGGTGCTGATCGAGGGCAAGGCGATCCAGCTGCATCCGCTGGTGTGCGCGGCGTTCAACGCCGACTTCGACGGCGACCAGATGGCGGTGCACGTGCCGCTGTCGCTGGAAGCGCAGATGGAGGCGCGCACCCTCATGCTCGCCTCGAACAATGTCCTTTCGCCCGCCAACGGCGAGCCGATCATCGTGCCTTCGCAGGACATCGTGCTGGGCCTGTATTACGCCACGCGCGAGCGCATCAACGCCAAGGGGGAGGGCATGAGCTTCTCCGACCTGGCCGAAGTATCGCGCGCCTATGAATCGCGCAACGTCGACCTGGGCGCGAGGGTCTGGGTGCGCATCCGGGAGCAGGACGTCTCGCCCGAGGGGGACAAGGTCGAGCGCATCAAGCGCTACGAGACCACCGTGGGCCGCGCGCTGCTCTCCGAGATCCTCCCGGCGGGGCTGACTTTCGACCTGCTCAACAAGCCGCTGAAGAAGAAAGAGATCTCGCGTCTCATCAATGTGGGCTTCCGCCGCTGCGGGCTGCGCGAAACGGTGATCTTCGCCGACAAGCTGATGCAGGCCGGCTTCACCATGGCCACGCGCGGCGGCATCTCGTTCGGCGTTCACGACATGCATATCCCGGCTGCCAAGCAGGAGCTGATTGCGGCGGCCGAGACCGAGGTCAAGGAGATCGAATCCCAGTACACCTCGGGTTTGGTGACGGTGGGCGAGCGCTACAACAAGGTGGTCGACATCTGGTCGCGCTGCGGCGAGCAGGTCGGCAAGGTGATGATGGAGCAACTCGGCACCGAAGAAACCACCGACCGGCACGGCAAGAAGGTGCGGCAGGAAGCCTTCAATTCCATCTACATGATGGCCGACTCCGGGGCGCGTGGCTCGGCCGCGCAGATCCGCCAGCTCGCCGGCATGCGCGGCCTGATGGCCAAGCCCGACGGCTCGATCATCGAGACGCCGATCACGGCCAATTTCCGCGAGGGCCTGAACGTGCTGCAGTACTTCATCTCCACGCACGGCGCGAGGAAAGGCCTGGCCGACACGGCATTGAAGACGGCCAATTCGGGCTATCTCACGCGGCGCCTGGTGGACGTGACGCAGGACCTGGTGGTGACGGAAGACGACTGCGGCACCCAGAACGGCATCGCCATGCGCGCGCTGGTCGAGGGGGGCGAGGTGGTCGAGGCGCTGCGCGAGCGCATCCTCGGCCGCGTGCTGGCCGTCGACCTGATCAACCCGGAGACGCAGGACACCCTGTACACGGCAGGCTCGCTGGTGCACGAGGAGGCGATCGACACGATCGACAACGTTGGCATCGACGAGGTCAAGGTGCGCACGCCGCTCACCTGCGACACGCGCTGGGGCGTATGCGCCAAGTGCTACGGCCGTGATCTGGGACGGGGATCGATCGTCAACGTGGGCGAGGCCATCGGCGTCATCGCCGCGCAGTCGATCGGCGAGCCGGGCACGCAGCTCACCATGCGCACGTTCCACATCGGCGGCGCGGCGAGCCGTACCGCCGTGCAGAGCCAGGTGGAGGCAAAGTCCGCCGGCACCGTGCGCTTCTCGCCGACCATGCGCTATGTGTCCAACGCCAAGGGCGACAAGGTCGTGATCTCGCGCTCCGGCGAAGTGACCATCGTCGACGACAACAACCGCGAGCGCGAGCGCCACAAGGTGCCCTACGGGGCGGCGCTGCAGGTCGTGGACGGCGATACCATCCGCGCCGGCAGGATCGTGGCCGCGTGGGATCCCCACCACCGGCCGATCGTGACCGAGTACGCCGGCACGGTGAAGTTCGAGCACGTCGAGGAAGGCGTGACGGTCGCCAAGCAGATCGACGACGTGACCGGCCTGTCGACGCTGGTGGTCATCGACCACAAGCGCCGCGGCAGCGCTACGGCGAAAGGGCAGCGTCCGTCGGTCCGCCTGATCAACGAGGCGGGCGAGGATGTGCGTATCGCCGGCACCGACCACGCCGTGAACATCAGCTTCCCGGTGGGGGCGGTGATCGCGGTGCGCGACAACCAGCAGGTGCTGGTGGGCGAGGTGCTCGCCCGCATCCCGCAGGAGACCTCGAAGACGCGGGACATCACCGGTGGCCTGCCGCGAGTGGCGGAGCTGTTCGAAGCGCGCGCGCCCAAGGACAAGGCGATCCTCGCCGAGTACACGGGCACCGTTTCCTTCGGCAAGGACACCAAGGGCAAGCAGCGCCTGGTGATCACCGACCTCGACGGCACGCAGCACGAGGAGCTGATCCCGAAGGACAAGCACGTGCTGGTGCACGACGGCCAGGTGGTGAGCAAGGGCGAGATGATCGTCGACGGACCGGTCGATCCGCACGACCTGCTGCGCCTGCTCGGCGTGGAGGCGCTCGCGCGCTACATCATCGACGAGGTGCAGGACGTGTACCGCCTGCAGGGCGTGAAGATCAACGACAAGCACATCGAGGTGATCGTGCGCCAGATGCTGCGCCGCGTGCAGATCGAGGATCCGGGCGAGACCGGGTTCATCCAGGGCGAGCAGGTGGAGCGCGCCGAGCTGCTCGAGGAGAACGAGAAGGCGGCGAAGGAAGGCAAGAGGCCCGCGACGTTCTCCTACATGCTGCTCGGCATCACCAAGGCGTCCCTGTCGACCGACTCGTTCATCTCCGCGGCCTCGTTCCAGGAGACGACGCGCGTGCTCACCGAGGCCGCGATCATGGGCAAGCGCGACGGCCTGAGGGGCCTCAAGGAGAACGTGATCGTCGGGCGCCTCATCCCGGCGGGCACGGGCATGGCCTACCACAAGATCCGCAAGGATCAGGCGGCAGAGCCGCCGCTGCTGGAGCTACCGGCGGTGGAGGAAGCGCCTGCCGCGACGGAGGCCGCCGCCGCGGGCGGCAGCTGATCGCTGCAGCGAATACCTGGGGGAAAGGGCCGCCGCGAGGCGGCCTTTACTCGATCTCGCCTGACAAGGGGCGGCGGCGAAGGCGACGTCCGGTCGTCCGGGCCACTGAATTTCCGGATCCCGATCGAGATCGGCGTGGCTGGCGCACGCATGTTGTGTTTCGCAGCCGCACTCGGTGCGTGTAGCGACGCGCAGCGCCGCAACGTAGTCGTGACCGACGGATCGCCTTCGATCGCGGTAATGGATTTTCGCCAGCCCCTCGCGCTCGACCCGCAGCCCGAAGGGTGGCGGCACCGCAGGTTCTTCCGCACCGACCCGATGCAGATCAGTTTCGTGTCGAAGGAAGGCCGGCCCTCGATCCGGCTGGCGACCCACAACGGCGGTTCGATGCTCTACCGTTTCACCGATCTGGCCCTCGACCAGCACCCGATGCTGGCCTGGGGCTGGTTCGTCGAACTCCCGATTGCAAGCGACGTCGACGAAACGAGCAAGGCCGGCGACGATCACCCGGCGCGGATTTTTCTCAAGTTCCGTTCGGGCGAAGGGGACATGCACGCCATGGAGATCATCTGGGGTAATCGCAAGCTGCGGTCCGGCGACTGGAAATATCTCGAGTCATTTTGGAGCCGCAGCCGTTTTCCGCATTACGTGGCGCGCGGCGGCGACGAGAACGCGGGGCGCTGGCACGACGAAAGGGTCGATCTGCGCACGCTGTACCGAAAGCAGTGGGGCGACCCGCGCGGCGCGAGGCTGGAGGAGGTGGCGCTGTTCTGCGATACCGACGCGACAGGCGCGCGCAGCGTGGCGTATTTCTCGACATTGCGGTTGGAGCGCGCGCCCTAGGCTCGGTACGCGATGCGCGTCGGCCGCGGGTGGGACCGCCGTCTCCTACAGCACCGGCGCGGGCGGGAAATCGACGTCGGTTTGATTGACGCGATTGAACAGCGTGGTGAAAACGGTCTGGGCGAGTACCAGGAGAATCTCGGCAATCTGACCGTCGTCGAATCCCGCTGCGCGGATCGCCCGCAGATCCTCGTCCGAAATTTTCCCGGTCGGCAAGATGGCCTGGTTCACGAACCGCACCAATGCCGAGAGCTTGGGCTCGGCGATCGTGCCACGCCGGATGGCGATCGTGTCTGCCTCCGATAGCCCTGCCTTTCGGCCGACCATGGTGTGCGCTGCAAGGCAGTAGTTGCAGCCGTAGATCTGCGCCACGACGAGTTTGATGGCCTCGGTCTCGCTTGCGCTCAGCCCGCCCTGTTTCAGCTTGGCGCCCATGCCAAGCAGCACATCCAGCGCTGCGGGGCTGTTCGCGACGCTCTGATAGATGTTCGGTACGGCCCCGACGGCCTTCATGAGCCCATCGTAGAGCTCGCGTACGCGTCCGGACGCTTTGTCCGCGGTGACGACATTCAATCTTGGCATTTAATTCTCCGTGTTAGTTGACGTTGCCGCGCCCTGGTCCAAGGGCGCGCTTGCTGAATGATGCTCAGTCCTCGTCCTTATCGAGCACCTCGGGCACCCGGCGCGAAGCGCGGCGCAGAATTTCGATCTGTCGCGAGAAATTGCTGCACCCCCTGCACATCATCAGGTGCAGTTTCAGCAGCGACCGGTCCATGCGCCCGAGTGGCTCTTCCATCGCTCGCGAAGACAGCTTCGACGCCTGCTCGCAGGTATATATCCACTTACCCATGGTCGCCGGCAAACCAGTTCTTGGTCATGCAGGAGCGCAGGCTCTGTCGTGCCCGATACAGGATGACGTGCAGGTTAGACTTCGAGATCTCCAGGTTCTTACAGATGTCTTCGGTCGACAGGTCCATCACTTCGCGCATCGAGAACACCAGCGCGTGCCGTTCCGGCATGCGCTGGCAGCATTTCCGGTAGACCTGCCAGAACTGCTTGGATGCAAGCGCAGCGTCGGGCAGGCCCCAGTCCGCAGGCGGGTCGATCCACCGGCCCCCGGCGCCGAACGGGCCGTCGCCGGCGTCATCTTCCTCGCCAAGCTGCATCGCATCCGCCGGCAGGCCGCGGTCGCGTTTTCGCGCCAGGTCGACGACCTTGTGCTTCAGGATGGAGGTGAGCCAGGTGCGCAGCTGCGAGCGCCCCTGAAAGCTCTCGCGATGTGCGAGCGCTGCCATAAGCGTGTCCTGCACGGCGTCCTCGGCGAGCGACGGAATGCGCAATAGAAAAAGCGCGTAGCGCAGCAGGTACTTGCGATGCGATTCGAGCGCTTTCGACAGTTCCTCGTCCCCACCCACCGTGCAGTGCTCCCGTCCATAATCCAAATTGCGTGGCGGCATTCTGCCATCTCCGGTCTAGCCGCCGTCGCCATGGCGCGTAAGAAACCGCGCGATGCTGTCGACTAATACTGCGCACAAGGAGACTGCATGGCGGGGGAGTTCGATGTCGATTTATACTGGTCGTTTCGCAGTCCCTACAGCTACCTGGCGCTGTCGCGGGTGGCGCAGTTCGCCGCGCGGTACCCGGTGGGCTGGAATGTGCGCGTCGTCTATCCGCTGGCAATCCGCAAGCCCGGGCACTTCAAGGGCATTCATCCGCTGGCCCGCCCGTATTTCTTGCGCGATTGTGTGCGCGTGGCCGAGTACCTCGGGGTGCCCTTCGCGAGGCCGCAGCCCGACCCGATCGTGCAGGATCCGGTCACTCTCGAAATCGCCGAGTCTCAGCCTTATATTTATCGTCTCACGCTGCTTGGCGCGGAGGCGACGCTTCGGGGCCGGGTCTTGCCGTTCGTCGATCAGGTCAGCCGCTTGCTGTGGGACGGCTCGGTGAAGGGTTGGAACCAGGGCGATCACCTTGCGAGGGCGACGGCGCGTGCGGGGCTAGATCTCGAAGAAATGGAGCAGGCGATCGCCGCCGCCCCGGAGCCGCGGGAAGCGCTCATCGAATCGAACCAGGTCGCGCAGCAGGCGGCCGGGCACTGGGGCGTGCCGCTGTTCGTGTTCGAGAACGAACCGTTCTTCGGCCAAGACCGAATGGATGTGCTGATGTGGCGCATGCAACAGCGAGGCTTGCGGCCGCGCGTCTGATTCATCGTGGACCGCACCGACTCTTTTACTGCGCCGCATCGTGGACGGCGATGCCGTCGAGCGGCGCGCCTGCGCGCTGCCAGGGCCGCTGCGCGATCACCTGCCGGGTCGCGACATAGCCCGCTTCGCGGCGCACGCGCATTCCGGCGCTGGTGAAATCGATGTCCCGGTTGAGGTCTTCGCCCTCGATTCTGGGGGCGAGCAGGTTGACGAGGTGCATGCGCGTCGCGCAGCCGTAGGATTCGAGTTCGCGCGTGCCGGGATCGTCGCGCGCCTTCTCCGGCAGCCGGCGGGCGAGCTCGCGAATCACGTGGCGCAGCCGGTGAATCTGATCCTGGCGCCGCAGGTGGCTCTGGGCGCGGCTCGCGTACTGGATTTCCTTTTGCCGGCCGAGCACCTCCACGAGCGACTGCGGCTCGGGGCCGCGTGGATGCCACATCTGCGCCGCGAAGATCACTGAATCGCGGCGCGGCACATCGTCGAGCACCGCTTCCACCGGCGTGTTCGAATAGATCCCGCCGTCCCAATAGGCCTCGCCGTCGATCCTCACGGCCGCAAACGCGGGCGGCAGGGCGCCCGATGCCATGACGTGGTCCAGCCCCAGTTCGGTGTCGCGACTGTCGAAGTAGCGCATCTCGCCGTGCGCGACACCCACCGCGCCGAGCGACAGGCGCACCTCCTTGTTCTTCAGGCGCTCGAAATCGACCAGGTCGAGAAGCGTCGCGCGCAGCGCCGTGGTGTCGTAGAACGATGCGCGCTCGACCCCGAGCCGCGTCCACAGGCCCCACAGCGCCTGCGGGTTGGGTTCGAAGAATCCCGGGACGCCGCGCATGAAGATGTCCAGATTCGTCACCGCGTTGGCTGCGCTCGGCCACCATGGATTTGCCGCCGGCGAATCCGTGCGTACCGTGTCCCAGAACGCCGTCAGCCGCTCCAATCGGCCCGCGGCAGGATTGCCGGCGATGATCGCGCCGTTAATTGCACCGATCGACGTGCCGATGACCCAGTCGGGCTCGATGCCCGCTTCGTGCAGCGCCTCGTAGACGCCCACCTGAAAGGCGCCGAGCGCACCGCCGCCCTGGAGCACCAGCACAACCTGCCCGGGAAGCGCCGCGCGGCGGTCCGCATTCGCCGGTGTCGAGTGATCTCGTGTCGCCGCCATCGTGTACGCCCGCCTATTGCGCGGTCCAGCCGCCGTCCACCGGCAGGATGGCTCCGGTCACCGACGCGGCTTCCTCGCTGGCCAGAAAAACGGCCAGCGCCGCGACCTGCTCGACCGTGACAAATTTCTTGGTCGGCTGGGCGGCAAGCAGGACGTCGTGCACCACCTGCTCGGTGCTGATGCCGCGCGCCTTCGCCGTATCCGGAATCTGCTGCGCCACCAGCGGCGTCAGCACATAGCCCGGGCAGATCGCGTTGACGGTGATGCCGTGCTCCGCCGCTTCGAGCGCCACGGTCTTGGTCAGACCGGCGATGCCGTGCTTGGCCGCGACATAGGCCGACTTGAAGGGCGAAGCGACCAGCGCGTGGGCCGAAGCGATATTGATGACGCGTCCCCATTTGCGCTGCTTCATCGCCGCCAGGCTGTGGCGAATCGTGTGGAACGCGGCGTTGAGGTTGATCGCGATGATCGCGTCCCATTTATCGACCGGGAAGTCCTCGACCGGTGCGACGAACTGAATGCCGGCGTTGTTGACGAGTATGTCGACCGCGCCGAACTCCCCGATCGCGCGCCGCAGCATCGCCTCGATGGCCGCGGGCTTGCTCATGTCCGCCGCGTCATATCGGGCCTGCACGCCATGCTCGGCGGCGATCTTCGCCCGCAGCCGCTCGACTTCGTCCGCCGGCCCGAATCCGTTGAGAATCACGTTCGCGCCACGGGCGGCGCATTCTTGGGCGATGCCCAGCCCGATGCCGCTCGTAGAACCGGTCACGAGGGCAGTTTTTCCTTTGAGCACGAGTGCCTCCAGGCGAGTTTGAACAGAAGTCAGTCGCGTCGCATTCGGCGTTACTTACAGGCGCGCGTGCGAGTGCCTCGCGCGCTGCGCGGACCTGTTGAGCTGTCTCCCATTGGCTAGACCCGGTACAGGGCGCGCTGATCGCGGCGGAACGCGATCGGCTGCGCCAGCGGGTCGGCCAGCGGCCGGCCGAGGCTGATGCGGCCGCTGCCGTGCAGCACGGTTTCGCCGCGCAGCACGCGCGCCTCGCCGGGCATGTCGTCGAGCGCGACATAAGTGCCATTGGCGCTGCGATCGATGAGCTTGAAGCGCATGGTGTCCACTTCCACCACCGCATGGCTGCGCGACGCGAAGTCGTCGGCCACCACGATGTCGTTGGTCGATTCGCGCCCGAGGGACAGGCGCGGACTGAACGCGTTGACCCGGTACAGGCTGCCGTTGAAGTGAAACTGCAGCGCGCCTTCGTCCGCGGGCAGCACGCCGACCGCCGTCGGATTCACGTTGGTATCTCCGCTGCGGTCGGTTTGCCACCGGATCTCGTGCACCAGCGAGTCGCGATCGTCGCCCTTGAGGCGCGCCGCGTACGCGGCTCGGGCGCAGGCGCGCAGCGGCGCCGACAGGCGGTCCACCACGCCCTGGGTGGCGAGAATCTGGTTGGCGCGCGCAATGGCCGCGAGGTAAGCGGCCACGTTGACGACGGTGCCGAAGATGTCGGCGCCCTCGACGATCACGGCGCCCCAGCTGATGCCCGAGTGCACGCGCAGCGGCTGCTCCGGCGCGCGCACCGCCGCGATGTTGGCGTGCACGGCACCCATCCCGAGCACCGCCTTGTCGACGTCGGGAAAGGCGCACATCACGCCGTCGCCCAGGGTCTTCACCACGCGCCCGCCCTGTGCCGGCAGCGCGGCCGCCACCCGGCCATAGAACACCTGGGTCAGGTCGCGCGCCACCGCGTCGCCGAGCTCGCGGAACAGGCGCGTGCTCTCGGCGAGATCGGCGAAGGCGATGGCGTATTCGCGGGTTTCTCTCAAGGCTGACCCAGGGTGGCTAAGGGGATGATACAAGCCTCGCGGAGCCAACCCGGTGAAGAGACACGCATATAATCGCCGCCATGGGCAAGCTGGAAAAGCTGCAGGCCGGCAGCGCGACCGATCGACAGGCGCGCATCGACCTGGCGGCTGCGTTTCGCCTGGCGGTGCGCATGGACCTGCACGAGGGCGTGTGCAATCACTTCACGCTCATGCTGCCCGACGGGCAGCGCTTCCTCCTGAACGCCTACGGCTTGCATTGGTGCGAGGTGACCGCGTCCAACCTGCTCGCGCTCGACGCCAGAGGCAACGTGCTCGAGGGCGAGGGGGAAGCCGAGAAGACCGCGTTCCATATCCATTCCCGCATTCACCTGGCGAATCCCAGGGCGGCGTGCGTGCTGCACACCCACATGCCGTACGCCACCGCGCTCACGCTCACCGAACCGGGGCGACTGGAGATGGTCGAGCAGAATGCGCTCCGGTTCGCCGACGACATTGCGTACGACGATACCTACAACGGCCTGGTCGTCGACGACGCCGAGGGCGATCGCCTGGCGCGCGTCCTCGGCGACAAGCGCGTCCTGTTCCTCGCCAATCATGGCGTGATCGTGGTGGGCCCGTCGGTCGCCGAAGCCTTCGACCTGCTCTACTACCTGGAGCGCGCCTGCCGCCTGCAGGTGCTGGCGCGCGCCACGGGTATGCCGTTCAGGAAGGTGCGGACCGAGGTGGTGCGCGAGACCTATCGCATGATCCTCGCCGACACGCCGAAATACGCGGGCGCGCATTTCGCCGCGCTCAAGCGCCTGC